>JBGSKF010000209.1:0-31866 GCA_041741375.1 Gemmatimonadales bacterium
GGGCCCCGCCATCCCGCTCGACGCCGAACCGGCTCCCGATGTCGCTTTCGCGCCGCCCCTCGACGGGAAAAGCGAGGGTGGGGGCGGCACCCAGCCGCACCTGGAGGCGTCCCCCCCGCAGAAGCTCGGGCTGGATCCGCACGGTGAGTTCCCCGTCGCGGGAGGGTTCCACGGTGAGGGTGCGGTCCAGGGAGTCGGCCACGGCCACGCGACGGGCGGGCCGTGTGGTGTCGGCGTCCCGCAGCCACGCTTCCACGAAAATCTGGGCAAGCGTGTCACCCACCAGGTTGATGGAGACGGTGACCTCCTGCCCGCGTCGGGCCGCAATGCGATAGGCCAGCGCGGCCGGCTCGCCGGGAGGGAGGTGAATTTCCTCCTGGTGCGGCACGGTGACCCGGGGCGCGTCCTCCAGCGCGCGTTCCGCCGCACGACGCCAATCCCGCACCAGCGCCATTCCGCCGAGCCCCGCCAGCTCGAGACGCTCCTCGTACCGCTCCCGGGGAGTGCCGCGGTCGAAGAGCCGGCGCGGGATCTCCGGCAGGGAGTCGCAGCCGATGGCCAGGAGTGTGGCGGCGAGGAGGGTCCCCCGCGCCCAGGACAAATTCGTCATGCAGAATACTACGCGGGAGCAGTGGTCAGTGATTCAGGGATCTAGTTGTCAGTGTTCAGTTTTCAGTTTTCAGTGGATTCCGGCGCTCGCCGGAATGACGATCCTGCGATGTCCTGAAGTTCCTGCACCGAACCAGGGGATGGGCGAACGCCGTTCGCCCCTACTCCCCATTCCCTACTCCCTACTCCCTACTCCCTATTCCCTACCGCACACACGCCCGCCTTCAACTCCTCCTGATACCGGCGCCGGAGATCCCGGCGCAACTTCGCCTCGCAATGCATCTTGTCCTCCTCGGGCGTCTCCACCCGGACCGGGGGAACCGCTTCCGGCTTTCCGTCGTCGCCCACGGCCACCATCGTGAAGAAGCAGCGGCAGGTGACCCGTTCGTCGCCCGGCTTCCGGGGGTCGGCGGCGGTCACCTCGATGCCGATCTCCATCGAAGAGCGCCCGGTCAGGGTCACCCGAGCGGCGAGAGTGAGCAGGTCACCCACCCGCACCGGCGCCACCAGCTCGATCGCATCCGCCGCCACCGTGACACAGTATGCCCCGCTGTACCGGGTGGCGCAGGCGTACGCCACCTCATCCATCAGGGCCAGCAGAGTTCCCCCATGCACATTGCCCCGGAAATTGGCCTGCTGGGGACGCATCAACTGCGTCATGGTGACGAGAGTTTCCGACACGGAACGGGAGGGAGCGGCGGTCATGCGCTATCCTGGCTGAAGGGACGTCCCAAGTTACCCTCCCTGAACGACCCAGGCCTGCGATCGGGTTCCCCGCACTTGACCGGCAAGGAGGAGGCGTCTTAATTGAACCGCAAGTCAAATACTGTCCGCTGCGCCTTCCGGTGCGTCGCAACCCGCAGGTGGCCTCAGGTTCATGTCTCCCGATTTCCTTCCTCAATCCCGGCCATGAGATCCGACTCCCCGGGTCTCCCCCGGTGGCGCCGCCGGCCGACCGAACGCCGCCGCGAGATCCTGGATGCCGCCCTCGTCGTGTTCGGAAGCCGCGGGTACGACTGCGCCACCGTGGCCGACGTGGCTCGGAGGGCGGGGGTCTGCCCCGCGACAGTGCTCCACTACTTCGGATCCAAGGCCTCCCTCTTCGAGACCCTGCTGGAGGACCGCTTCCTGGGTGGCATGGACGAGGAGGAGGCGCTGGTGACCGAGGTGCGGGACGAGCCGGTTCGACTCACGATGCGGCGGCTGATGACCCGCATGTGGACGCGGCTGATGGCGCCCGGCATGGCGGACCTCCTCCTCGTGGGGATGGCCAAGTCGACCACCTTTCCCGAGGCCGGTCACGTGGTGTTCCGCTCGATCAGCGAGCGGTGGCGTCGCCTTCTGGTCACCCTCCTTCAGGCCGCTGCCGACCGGGGGGAGTACCGCGCCGTGGATCCCGACCTCACCGCCCGGGTTCTGGCCGGCGGCCTGGGCGGGATGATGATGGGGATGCACCGCTTTGCCTGTTACGACCCGAGCGCCCCCCCTCCCGACGCGCTTCTCGAACATTACCTGGACCTCGTGGACCACGCCCTCTCTCCCGCCTCTGAAGTCACCACGTCATCCCCGGTGTTCGATGCACCGGGCAAAGGAGAACGTTAGGTGTTCCCGCATTTCTCTTTCCGTACTTCCCGGCTCTCCCTCCTGGGGGCCGTGAGCCTCCTCGCGGCGTGCGCCGACGCTCCTCCGCCCGCGGCCAGCGCGACCCGTGTGGAGGTGATCACCGTCGCCTCGCGCCCCCTCGCCGAGACGTTCGACTTCACCGGCGAGGTGGTGGCCTGGCGACGGGTCGAGGTCCGCGCCGCCATCGAGGGAATCATCGAGGAACGCACCTTCCAGGAGGGCTCCGAGGTCCGTCCCGGCCAGGTCCTGTACCGGATCGACCGGACGGTGTGGGAGGCCGCCCTGCGCGACGCCGAGGCCCGGCGCCGGCTCGCGGAACAGACGGTGGAGCGGCTGCGCCCCCTGCTGGCCAACAACGCCGTGGCTCGGCAGGACGTGGACAACGCCGAGGCGGAGCTGCTCCGCGCCCGGGCCGAGGAGGACGAGGCGCGGAAGCACCTCGACGACACCATCGTGCGCGCCGAGATCGGAGGTCGTGTCGGGAAGACGCGTCTCGACCGCGGGGGCCGCATCACCGGCTCAGATGATCTGCTTACCACGATCGACCAGCTCGACCCGGTCTACGTCTCATTTCACCCTTCCCGTCAGCAGGTGGCCGCCTGGCTGTCGCGTCCCGACGGGCCCTCCCTCATCAAACCGGGGAGTGCGCTCCGGATCGAGGCCATCCTCCCCGACGGCTCGGTGTTCCCCGTCTCGGGAAGGCTCGACTACATCGACCCGGTGGTCGGAGCCGGGACCGGGACGCAGGAGTTCCGGGCCCGTCTGGCCAATCCCGACCGGGTGCTGGTTCCGGGGCAGTTCGTTCGGGCCCGGGTGAGCGGCTTCGTGCGGGACAGCGCCCTCACGGTTCCTCAACGGGCGGTGCAGCAGTCGCTGGGACGGCAGTTCGTCTATCTGGTCGGCCCGGGGGACACGGTGGCGGTTCGCACTGTCGTGCCGGGCACGTGGAATGGCGACCAGTGGGTGATCGAGGAGGGTCTTGCCCCCGGAGATCGGGTGGTGGTGAGCGGGGTGCAGAAGATTCGCGCCGGCATGGTGGTGTCGCCCGTCGTGATTCCCGCGGACAGCACGAGCGCTTCCGGTGAGTAACGCCCCTCTCCCGCCCGCCGACGCCCCGGAGGAGATCCGCTGGCTCTTCATCCGTCGCCCGATTGCGGCGGCGGTGGTGAGCATCGTGATCACGCTGCTCGGTCTCTTCACCCTGACCCGTCTCCCGGTGGCCCAGTACCCGTCGATCACGCCGCCGTCGGTTCAGGTCACCGCACTCTTTCCCGGGGCCACCGCGGGCGACGTGGCCGAGGCGGTGGCGGCGCCGATCGAGCAGCAGCTGGCGGGGCTCGACGGTCTCCTCTACTACAAGTCGATCAGCACCAGCAGCGGGGTGATGAGTCTCCAGCTCTTCTTCGACGTGGAGCGAGACCCCGATCTCGCCGCGGTGGACGTCCAGAACGCGGTGAAGCTGGCCGAGCCGCAGTTGCCCGAGGAGGTGCGCCGCCAGGGGGTGGTGATCGCCAAGGCGCAGACCGACATCATGCTGGTGGCGTCGCTGGTGTCGGACGATCCGCAGTTCGATGCCACCTACCTGGCCAACTACGCCAAGCTCAACCTGATTGACGAGATCAAGCAGATTCCCGGGGTCGGGAACGCGCGGGTGTTCGGCGACCTCGACTACACCATGACGATCCGGCTCGATCCCGACCGGATGGCTCAACTCGGCCTTACCGTGGGGGACATCCAGGCCGCGGTGCGCGAGCAGAACGCCACCAACCCCGCCGGCCAGTTGGGCCGGGAGCCGGCACCCCCGGGCACCGAGATCACCCTTCCGGTCACGGCACTCGGCCGGCTCCGCACCCCGGCCGAGTTCGAGAATGTCATCGTGCGCGCCGAACCGAACGGTGCCCTGCTCCGGGTGGGGGATGTGGGAACGGTGGAACTGGTGTCGCGGAATGCCGACCTCGCCGGCCGGTTGAACGGCAAGCCGACCACTCCGATGCTCGTGTTCCTCCGATCCGGCGCCAACCAGCTCGACGTGCGGAACGCCTTCGTGGCCCGGATGAATGAGTTGGAACGGAGCTTTCCTCCCGGCGTCGGGTGGGCCATCCCGTTCGACACGACCCCGTTCATCACGGCGTCGATCACCGAGGTGGTGAAGACGCTGGGGGAGGCGATGCTCCTCGTCACCCTGGTGGTGTTCCTCTTCCTGCAGAGTTGGCGCGCCACGCTCATCCCGATCCTCGCGGTTCCGGTGAGCGTGATTGGCACCTTCCTGGGCTTCACGCTGCTCGGCTACTCGATCAACGTGCTCACCCTCTTCGGCCTGGTCCTCGCCATCGGCATCGTGGTGGACGACGCCATCGTGGTCATCGAGAACGTCGAGCGGATCATGGCGGAGGAGGGGGTCTCCGCCCGGGTGGCGGCCGACCGGGCGATGGGGCAGGTGGGGGGAGCCCTGGTGGCGATCGTGCTGGTGCTGATGTCGGTGTTCATTCCGGTGGCGTTCCTCGGGGGGATCACGGGCACCATGCTGCAGCAGTTTGCCGTCACCCTCGTCATTTCCGTGGTGCTCTCCGGCGTCGTGGCCCTGACCCTCACGCCGGCTCTCTGCGCCCTCCTCCTCAAGGAAGCCCAGGGACACAGCCCCAACCCCGTCTTTTCCCGCTTCAACCGGACCTTCGATCGCGTCGCGGGGGCATATCTGGGCGGGGTCCGGCTCTCCCTCCGGCGGCCCCGGTCGGCGCTCGCCGTCTTCGCCGTGCTTCTCGTGCTGACGGCGGTGCTGGTGCGTCGAACGCCGACCGGGTTCCTGCCCAGCGAGGACAAGGGAATCCTCCTTGTCGTGGCCCAGTTGCCCGACGGTGCCTCCTCGCAGCGCACCACCCGGGTGGTGGAACAGATCGAGGCGTTTTTGCGGGAAGAGCCGGCGGTGGAGCGGTTCACGGCGCTGGTCGGCTTCAACTTCATTGCCGGGGCCAACCAGACCAACGGAGCCAGCATCTTCGCCACGCTGAAGCCGTGGGATGAACGCACCGCCCTGCACAGCGTCGACGCGATTCTCGGTCGACTCAACCGCAAACTCTCGGCGATGCCCGATGCCATCGCCTTTGCCTTCAACCGGCCGGAAATCACCGGGCTCGGGGTCACCGCCGGTCTTGAGATCAACCTGCAGGCCCGCACCGGACAGGAGATTCCCGAGCTGGCGCGCCAGGTGGACGCCTTCGTCTCCGCGGCGGGAGAGTTGCCGGAGCTGGTTCAGGTGGGAACCACGTTCCGCTCGGAGGTTCCCCAACTCTATCTGCATGTGGACCGCGAGGCGGCCAAGGCGCGTGGTGTGGCCCTGCCCGATCTCTTCGGCACCCTCCAAGCGATGCTTTCCTCGGTCTACATCAACGACTTCAACATGGCGGGTCGGACCTTCCGAGTGCAGGCCGAGGCCGAGTCGCGATTCCGGCAGACGCCCGAGGACATCGGCCGGATCCAGATCCGAAGCACCTATGGCGAGATGATCCCGCTTTCCGCCCTGACCCGCGCCGAATTCCAGGCGGCGCCGAGCATCCTCACCCGGTTCAACGGATTCACGTCTGCCATGATCACCGGGACCGCCCCGGAAGGAGTAAGCTCCGGCGCGGTACTCGATGCGGTGGAGGGGCTGATGGCGGAGCGGTTCGAACCGGAAGGGATCGGGTACGCGTACAGCGGACAGAGCTATCAGGAACGCGCCTCCAGCGGGGAGGCGGGACTGGTGTTCGTGCTCGGCCTGGTGCTCGTCTTTCTGGTTCTCGCCGCACAGTATGAGAGCTGGGCCATCCCCTTCGCCGTCATCCTGGGGATTCCCTTCGGCGTGTTCGGCGCCTTTCTCGGCGCCACGCTGCGGGGTTTTCCCAGCGACATCTACTTCCAGGTCGGGCTCCTCACCGTGGCGGGGCTCGCCGCCAAGAACGCGATCCTCATCGTGGAGTTCGCCTCGGCGGCCCACGCCCGCGGCATGGCCCTGGCCGACGCCACCCTGCAAGCGGCCCGGGACCGGTTCCGCCCCATTCTCATGACCTCCTTCGCCTTCATCCTCGGCGTGCTGCCGCTGGTGATCGCCAGCGGGGCCGGCGCCAAGAGCCGCCACTCCCTGGGCACCGCGGTGTTCAGCGGCATGCTCGTCGCCACCACCGTCGGCATCTTCTTCATACCGCTCTTTTTCCATGTCATCCGGACCATTGCCGATCGGGCACGCACCCGGCCGGCCACCCTGGATCAAACCCCATGATGCACATTCGATCGTCTTCTCTCGTCCTCCTCGCCCTGGTCCCGGCCTGCGCCGTGGGTCCGTCGCCCAATCGTCCCGTTCCCGAGACGGGTCAGCTCGCCACGGGAGCCGGGGCGCGGGACAGCATCCGGACCTTTTTCGATTCGCTCGCCGCCAGCCGGACTGAGACCGACACCCCGGCACCCGCTCCGGTCCAGCTCACGGCCGACACGAGCGGCACCATGGCCTGGCTTTCCCTCTTCAACGACCCCGCGCTCACTTCCCTGGTGCGCGCCGCGCTGGAAGAGAACCGCGACGTGGCGGTGGCCCGGGCCCGGATCCGCGAGTTTCGAGCCCAGGTGGGCGTGGCACGGGCCGATCTCTTCCCCCAGCTCACCGGAAACGCCTCTGTCGCCAGTCAGCAGATCGTCTTTGGCGCGCTCGGCAATTCGCAGTTCGAGGCTTATCGACTGACGGCCGACCTCGCCTGGGAGCTCGATTTCTGGGGGAAGATCCGTCGCGGCACCCAAGCGGCGAAGTTTGACCTCGGGGCGCGCGACGCCGACCTCCAGGCCACGATCCTGACCTTGGTGAGCGACGTGGCCCGGGTCTATCTCGAGCTCCGCGAGGCGGACGCCAACCGGGCCATCGCCGAGCGGACCTTGGCGTCGCGGCGGGAAACACTGCGGATCGCCCAGGAGCGATTTGCCCAGGGTGTCACCTCGGAGCTCGACGTCCGGCAGTTCGAATCCCAGCTCGCGGCCCCGGCCACGGCGCTGGCGGAACTCACCCGGCAGATCGCCCAGAAAGAGCACGAACTGAGTCTCCTGCTGGGCCGACGGCCCGGGGAGATCCCGCGGGGAATGCCGCTGGAACAGGCAGTGAGGGGCATCACCCTTCCCGATTCGGTGCCGGCCCGGTTGATTGAGCGCCGCCCCGATGTGCTCCGGGCCATGGAAGAACGGAACGCCGCGCGGGCCCGCATCGGCGTGGCGGTGGGCAACCGGCTTCCCCGGTTCTTTCTCACCGGGCAGTATGGCCGCCAGGGCGACAAGCTGAGCAACGTGTTCGAGGACAAGAAGGAGATCTTCACCGCGCTCGCGGGGGTCTCCATCCCCCTCTTCACCGGAGGCAGACTCGAGAATCAGCAGCGCGCCGCCCAGGCCCGGGCGGAGCAGGCCGACATCGCGCACGAACGGGTGGTGCTTACGGCATTGCGCGAGGTGAGCGATGCGCTGGTCGGGATCCGCACCCTGGCGGATCAGGTCACGGCGCAGCAGGTGCAGGTGGATGCGCTCCGGCGGGCGCTGGAACTCTCCGATCAGCGGTATCTGGCGGGGGTCGCGAACTGGCTGGAGGTCTTGGAGTCGCAGCGGAGCCTGTTCAGCGCGGAGATCGCTCTCACGCAATCCCGCCGGGCCTGGCTCGCGTCAGCGGTGCAGCTCTACAAGGCGCTGGGCGGGAGCTGGCAGTAGGGGCGGCCCGTGGGCCGCCCCGGATGATGGGCTCGGAACGTCACCCCCGGCGAACGCCGGGGTCCATTGTGCAGGGCGGTCCACGGACCACCCTTACGATCCCGAATGCAGGGCGGTCCACGGACCGCCCGTACATTGGCAGCCGACAGAATAACGGCGATGCTGCCGCGTAAAACGGCCTATCCGTGTGGAGAAATGGTGACATGGTTTCTCTCCTGGCGGGGATCTTCTTGCCATGGCGCGCATTGACAATAGTGCTAGCAACGCATACAATGCTGTCATGGCGACGATCACGGTGCGCAACCTCCCCGACGAAGTCCACGCGGCGCTGCGCGTGCGCGCGGCGCGGAACGGTCGGAGCATGGAGGCGGAGGTGCGGGAGATTCTGGCGGGGATGGCCACGCAAGGCACGGGAACGCTCACACCGGCTGAGCTGCAGGCCCGCGCCGCCAAACGATATCGCCACATCCCGCCCGGTGTTTCCGCTGTTGATGAGCTCATCGCCGAGCGGCGGCGGGAGTTCCTGAAAGAAGAGGAAGAGTATCTGCTCCGGAAGCGAAGCCCGCCATGATCGCTCTCGATGCGTCGGCTCTGTTGGCCTTCCTGCGTCGGGAACCCGGGCAGGCGCGCGTCGCGGCAGCGCTCTCTGACGGCCTCCTCTCAACAGTCAATCTGATCGAGGTCCTGAGCGTGGAAGCCCGCGAGGGAGTGGACCCGAAGCTGTTGCTCGCGGACCTCCTGGAAACGTCGCTGACTTTCACGTCGCTATCCGTCCAGGAGGCCCTGCTGGCAGCCGAGCTTTTTGAACCGACCCGGCCCTTCGGCCTCTCCCTCGGCGACCGCGCCTGCCTGGCTACCGCCATCACCCGCGGTATCCCCGTCCTCACCGCCGATCAGGCGTGGAAAGAGTTGGATGTGGGGGTGGAGGTGGAGATGGTGAGGTAAGCAGTGTCAGGGCGCACCCGCTGCGCCCCAGGGGCGACGCATGCGTCGCCCTTGAACGTCACCCCGGCGGACGCCGGGATCCATTGCGCAGGGCGGTCCACGGACCGCCCCTACATTACATCCCGCTATCGTCCGCGGTGGGGGCCCCCTTCGCCTTCCCGGCATCGAGGTCGTTCCAGTTCAGGATCGTGTTGAAGCCGAGGAAGAACGTCCCCTGGGTCTGCCACCGCCAGAACGGCCGGATGGCGAACATCACCACGTGACCCTTCCCCATCGGGGCATCCACCACCTGGGCCTTGTTGGCGAGCGCCTCGCCGCCGGCCAGGGTGCCCGACAGTAACATCTGGTCGGCACTGGCCGGGAACTGCATGATGACCCGGGGCCGAGCAGCATCGAGATTCAGCCCGAACTGCCGCGCCAGACGCCGGAAGTTGGCCGCGTCGGTGTCGTCACCGCCGCCTGCTCCCTGGCCGCGACGGGGCCGGGAGTTGCTGTCGGCCTCCCACGGGCTGAGCTGCAGGCGGGATGCCATCGGGGTGATGTTCTGGCTCCGCGACGACGTGGCGCCGCCGAACCCGCCGAACCCGCCAACCCCGCCGACGTTGAGCACCGGTCCCTGGTTGAAATACACCGGCAGTTGTCGCCCCGCGTACCCGTAGGCGATGGGACTCGCGGCATCGGCGATCATGCCCCGGATGATGGAACCCCGCACGAAGAGATCGTCCGGCTCCTCCACCGTCACGCCGCTGGTGAGGCCGTAGGCCGGGAAGATGTTGGTGGTGGCACCCTCGACCAGCAAGGTTCCCCCCTCCTCCACGAACCGGGCCAGCTCGGCCAGGCCTTCGATCCCCATGCCACCCCGGATGTCCTCGCTCTCGTCGAGGGCGCCGAGGTGCGGGGTCTTGTCGGTCTTGCGGTACGGCAGCGGCACGTCGTCGGTCTTCGCGATGCCGTTCACCTGGGCGGTGGCGCTCCCCCCGACATGGGGATAGATGATCACGTCATACTTGGCCCGGAGGTTCCCCTCCGCGAGCTTCTGGTCGGCAAAGTAGGTGTAGGGCACTCCGTAGGTGTCGAGCGCCGCCCGCACCCACCCTTCGTCCTGGGTCCGCTGCCAGCTGTGGACGTACCCGATGCGCGGGAGATCGAGCTCATGCGTCCGCACGGACGGTGCGTCGGCCACGGCCCGGCCCGTGAGGCCAAGCTCGGTGAGGGTCGGCGCCAGGGCGGCACGATCGGCGTCGGGGATGATGAAGGTCCCGGCCCGGTAGCTCTTCCCGTCGAGGGTGAAATCCTCCTCGGCGGCGAGCATCCTCACGCCCGCGTGGCGATACCGAAACGCCATCAGGTTGTTGTCGGTCGTGTGCTCCACCACCACCACGTTGCCGGTGCCGCTCAAGCCGCCCGTCGCTCGCGCATCGGTGGTCAGTGCCGCCAGCCGCTGCGACAGGACCGCCTTGTCGGTCACCGGGGTGACGGTGACGTTCCGCATCAGCTGGAAGGTCCACCCCGTGTCGTCATAGGGGCGCGGGTTGCTGGGCGAGAAGTTCTGGAGCGAGAAGTACATGTCGGCCATGGTACGATAGGGCTGGTCGGCGCGGATTACCCAGTCCCCGGCCTTCACCTGCACCGTGCCGGCCCGGAAGTCGGCCTGGGCCACATGGATCTCCAGTCCCTGCCTCCGCAGCTCGTTCACGGCGTCGGCGGCGTCGGCCTGGCGCCGCTGTCCGGCGGGAATCACCCAGGCGTGGATCGGACCGTTCCGACCCTTCTCCACCGAGCGCTTGTTCTTGATCCAGTAGTTCTCCAGATACGTCTCCCCGTTCTTCGCCACGTGATTGAGGGCGATCAACAGGGCCGACTGCTGGATGTTGGTGTTGTTCCGCGGGCCCCAGGCGATGGACGAGAGCGGCGGGTTGCCCCGGAACCACTCCCGGCTCGTGGTGGTGGCGCCGGCCCGCACGGTGGTGGTGTCGGGTCCGTAGCTCTGCACCTCGTAGAACCGCCCCACCGCATTGTGGGTATGGGCGATGAAGAACATGTAGTTGGGTGTCCAGCCGTCGTAGAACCCGTAGGTCCACACCCCGGGGACCCCGCGCTTGGTCATCTCCATCACTTCGGTCTTGGCGAGGAGCCACCACTCGTCGATCGTGATCGGATCGATCGCCTCATTGTAGGGACCGGTGCCGGTCGAGGCATAGAGGTAGGTGGCCGCCTCGTGCAGATCGTGCATGATGGTCGGCTTCCACTCGTTGTAGAAGCGGGTGACGTTCCGGGTCAGGGCCAGGAACTGCCCCATCCCGTCCCGGTTGTTGTCGTGGGCCACATACTTGCCCCAGTACATCAGGGGGAGCCGGGACGATCCCTCGGGCCGGCTCTTGTTGAAATAGTAGGTGTCGACCTGCTTTTCCCGGCCATCCACCTCGATGACGGGGGTGATGAAGGTGATGACGCCGTTCCGGATCGACTGGATGAACGGAGTTTCCTCCACCGCCAGGCGGTAGGCCAGCTCCATGAGCATCTCGGGTCCGCCCGTTTCCGGCGAATGCATCCCGCTGGTGACCCAGTAGATCGGCTTCGCCTCGCCGATCAGTCGCCGCGCCTCGGCCTCGGTGGTTTTCCGCGGATCGGTCAGGGCCCCGATCATCCCCTTGTACCGGTCGAGCTGGCGGATCGTCTCCTCGTCGGCCACGGCGAGCACCACCATGTCCCGCCCTTCTTCGGTTTTCCCGATGGTCCAGACCTTCACCCGGTCCGAGGCCGCATCCAGCGCCTCGTAATACCGCTGGATGTCCTTCGCGTAGGTCAGCTCTCCCGGGGTTCCCACGATCCGTCCCAGGAACTTGAGGGGCGTCGGCACCGTGGCCGACGCCGGGAGATGATCCACAAGTTCGGTCGTGATGCGGTCATCCCGAAGGTATTCCTTGATCTTCCGGGTGTATTCCTCGTCGTTCCGTTGGGTGGACTGGGCCGCCACCATCCCCGCGGAGGCCAGCAGGGTCAGGGTCAGCAGGGCGACGCGTGCCGGGCGAAGCGTCGACGCGATCGTGCGGAACATGGGTTCTCCTGAGTAAAGAGGCGGACAGGGGGCCGGGGATCTCGGAGAGTACCGGTCACCGTGAATACGCGCAACACCACGGCCGCGTTGCGCGCAGTGGCGTCCGACCGGGTCGGGGGTATCTTCCGGAGGACACCCGCGCGATCCATTCGTCCGAGAGCAGGCCGACCATGCCCCCCGACTCCATCTTCCGCAATCCCTCCGCCGGCGCGGCCGGGCGCCGGTCGGGCTACGTGACCGCCGTGCTCGCCCTGGTCGAGGGCCACGATCCGGTGGCGGTCCTCCGCGAAACGCCGGGAGTGCTCGAGGAGGTCGTGGCCACCATGGAACCGGACGCCTTGGGCGTGCGGGAGGGAGAGAACAAGTGGTCGGTCGCGATCGTCCTGCAGCACCTCGCCGACTCCGAGCTGGTCTGGGGATGGCGCCTCCGCATGGTGCTCGCCGAGGACCGGCCTCCGCTCACGGGATACGACCAGGACCGGTGGGTCGATCGGCTGCACTACGCCAAGTGCGATCCCGCGGACGCGTTGCAGATGTTCAGCGTCCTGCGCCGGTCGCACCTCTGTCTCCTCGACAACATCAGCCCCGAGGACCGTCAGCGGGTGGGGGTGCATGCCGAACGGGGCGAGGAGTCGGTGGAGCACATGATCCGGCTCTACGCGGGGCACGACCTGGTGCATCGTCGCCAGGTCGACCGGATCCGGCGCGCGGTGTCCTGACCGGAACCGGGCGGTTCGCCCTCCTACCCGGGGTCATCCCGAGGAGGCGAAGTGTTGTCATCGCGAGGGCCCGGAGGGCCCGTGGCGATCCCGTGAGCGTGAGGCGGCGTGGTCCATGATCGCTGGCCTTCCTGCCTGAGCCACCGCCGGGTTCCGGCAGGATGGCCGACTCGATGCCGAGCGGAGCCATCATGGGCTCACGGGATTGCCACGTCGGCTTCGCCTCCTCGCAATGACGGATCCCCCACTCCCTCGCGATGACAGCATTCACGCCCTCGCAATGACAGATCCTCCATGCCTGGCGATGTGACGGCATCCCCTGCCGCTTGCATCCACACCCGCTCCCGCAGACCTTTCCCGGATCACCCTGCGGAGTTCACCCATGCGCAAACCCCTCCAGACCTACACCCACGGGGCCCTGAACGTCACCTTCGACCCCAACGTCTGCCTCCACTCCGGCGTCTGCCTCCACGCTCTTCCTCGCGTGTTCGACATCAAGCAGAAGCGCTGGATCCAGCTGGAACACGAGCCCGCCAACCTCGTCGCCGATGTGGTGTCCCGCTGTCCCTCGGGAGCCCTGCAGTACGAGATGGCCGATGCACCTGCCGCCCCGGAACCGCCGCCGACCACCGCGACGCCGGTCCTGATTGAGCTCCTCGCCGACGGCCCGGTGCGGGTCGAAGGCCCGATGCGGATTACCCTGGAGACGGGTGAGATCGTCGAGAAGCCGGGCCGGGTCCATCTCTGCCGGTGCGGCGCGAGCCAGAAGAAGCCGTTCTGCGATGGAAGCCACAAGCAGACCGGATTCAAGTCCACCGTCACCCTTCCCGCGGGCTGACCGGTTTCCTGGATGCCGGCCGGTGCGTCCCTCGAGTTTGCCGATCTCCAGGAGGCCCTGGCGGGACACTACTCCCTCGACCGCGAGATCGGCCGCGGAGGTATGGGGCCCGGATCCCCGAGGCCCGCGCCCGGTTCCTGCAAGAGGCCCGGACCGCTGCCCGCCTCTCCCATCCCCACATCGTGCCGGTGCATGCAGTCGAGGAGGCGGGCTCGTTCGTCTTCATGGTGATGACCTTCGTGGACGGGGAATCGCTGACCGAGCGGATCGCGCGCACCGGACCGCTCTCGCCGAGGGATGCCACCCGGCTGATCCGTGAGGTGGCGTGGGCCCTGGCGCACGCCCACGCCCAGGGAGTGGTCCATCGCGACGTCAAAGCCAACAACATCCTGCTGGAGACGGGGGCGGGAAGCGGCCGGGCCCTCGTGTCCGATTTCGGCATTGCCACCTCGCTGGCCGATGGCGACGGGATCGAGGTCACCGGCACCCCCGCCTACATGAGCCCGGAACAGGCCACCGGTTCCCCGCTCGACGGCCGAAGCGATCTCTACAGTCTCGGCGTGGTCGGTTTTCTGGCCCTGGCCGGTTCCCTGCCCTTCGATGGGCCCACTGCGGCCGACACCCTGGCACTGCACCTGCGCGCCCCGGTCCGCGGCTTCACCCCAAGGCCCCGGGCGCTCCGGCCCGGCTCTGCGCCCTGGTGGAACGGTGCCTGGCCAAGGCTCCTGAGTCCCGTCCCCAATCGGCGCAATCGTTGGCCGATGCCCTGGAGACCGCTCTGGAAGCTCGGCGGGAGCTCCCCGTGGCGGTGCGGCACTTCGTGGAGCAGAGCAGGAGCGGCAGTCATGGTGCCCGGCTACTGATCCTGCTCTGGCTCCTGGGCCCCATTGTTCTCTTGCCGGTGGCGGTCGGATCGGCACTCGGTCCGCTGCCCGGAATCGGCGTGGCACTCGCGATCCTTCTGGCTCCCCTGGGTCTCGCGGTCGCCCGATGCCGACGAGTGCTGCGCGCCGGGTTCGGACATGCCGACATTGTCCGGGGATTCGAACGGGATATCAAAGCCCGGCACGACGAGCTCGCCTTCCTCTACGGTGCCAACCACCTCAAGCAAACGAAGCGGCTCCGTCCGCTCGGCTACGCCCTCCTCGGCGCCACCCTCGGACTGGCCATTGCAGCGGCGACCAGCTTCATCGCCCTCGGAACCGGAGTGGCCAGCGGCGGAGCGACCCTGCTGGGGGCCGCCGGCATCCTCACGTTGGTCCAGGCGGACAAGCGCTCTGACATTCCGCACAAGCGGCGCTGGAAGTTCTGGAAGGGACGGATCGGGTCGTGGCTCTTTCGGCTTGCCGGGTTCCGGCTGGCACAGCCCTCGCCTGCGGTCGCCTTCACCCACCGTCCCACCGAGATGGCGATCGGCCTGAGCGTGCTCGTACTCTATCAGGCCCTTTCCGCACCGTCCCGCGAGGCGCTCGGCGATTTGCCCGGGGTCGTGAAGGGACTGGAGACGGAGGCGCGCCGGATGCGGGAGCGGGTCGAGGAGCTGGCCGCGATCCTCCAGGACGAACCCCACACCGACGATGCCGAACCCCGGCGTCAGCGCGACGCTGCAACCGCTCGGGTACAGAGCATTCATGACCAGGCACAGACCCGCCTCCGGGAGGCGGTGACCGCCCTTGGAGACGCTTCGCGTCGACCTCCTCCGGTTGCTAGGTGGCTCCACCGACCTCGCCCGCGTCACCTCGTGGCTCGGTGCCGCCCGGGAGGTCGCCGCGGACCTGGAGCGCCTCCTGGAGGGGCAGGCCGAGGTCGAAGAGGTGACCCGCGACCCGTCATCTGGAGGAGGCGAAGAGATTGCTTCAGGCCCTTCGGGCCTTCGCAACAAGACCGACGTGGCGATCCGGTGAGCACGGTTCCAGAATCAGGTCGGCACGCCACTCCACTCCCGAGCATTACCCGGGCTCGATGGGTCGGGCTGTCAGCCCTTCGGGGTCGTCTACACCTTCGATTCCCGGGGCGTTGCCCCGGGCTGGTATGCGCCGGGCCTTCAGCCCGGAGAAAGCATGGCGGGGTCCTCCGGTCCACCCGTCCCCGCGGTGCGACCAGGCCTCAGACTGCCTGGTGGGGGACTGCCTAGTCGGGGAAGGATCCAGGGGGCAATGCATGCCCCCGGTCTCGCGTGATCTCTGGCGATCGGGTAACCGGATTCCTGCAGGGCGGACCCCGGAAACGCGAGACGTGCGCCGAGGGTCCCGGCACCCAGGGCCGACGGCCCGCCCCATATCAGCCTGGAGCAACGCCCCAGGGGGTCATCAGGTGACGAACCTGCGAGAACCGGCCCGGCACCCAGGGCCGACGGCCCGTCCCATATCAGCCTGGGGCAACGCCCCAGGGGGCCATCAGGTGACGAACCCATCGGGCTGAAGGCCCGAGCCATCCTCTCATCCCCACACGAAGCGTTCGTCGAAGGCCACCTCGTGTTTCCCCAGGAGCTCTCGATACTCCTCCTCGAAGGTCCGAATCCGATGGTGCTCGTCCTGCCGCGCGATGTACCGACAGAGTCGTTCTCGCTCCGAGGCCCGCACGGAAAAGGCCCCGTACCCCCTCTGCCAGGCGAAGTCCGCCAACCCCGCCTCCTGTTTCAGCCACTTCGACGAGGACACCTTCAGGGTTTCGACCAGGCCAGCGACCGTCCGCGTGCGGGCCAGGTTGAGCGCCAGGTGGACGTGGTCCGATATCCCTCCCACCCGATAACACTCGCACCCGGCGGTGCGGGACACGACCGCCAGATACGCATGCAGCGCCGGCCGGACCGGCGGGGTCAGCACGGGGCGCCGATCTTTGGTGCTGAACACCACGTGGATGAGGACCTGGGAGAGGGATTGTGGCATTACCCGGGCTCGATGGGGCGGGCTTTCAGCCCTTCGGGATCGTCTGCACCTTCCATTCCCGGGGCGTTGCCCCGGTCTGGTATGCGCCGGGCCTTCAGCCCGGAGAGCATTGCGGGTCCTCCTGTCCACCCGTCCCCGCAGTGTGGCCAGACCGCATTGTGGCCAGACCGCAGACTGCCTGGTGGGGGACGGGGAAGGATCCGGGCGCATGCCCCGAGTATCGCTGGATCTCTGGCGATCGGGTAACCGGATTCCGGCAGGGCGGAGCCCGGAAACGCGAGCACGAGACGTGCACCGAGGGTTTCGGCACCCCTGGCCGACGGCCCGTCCCATATCAGCCCGGGGCAACGCCCCGGGGGGCCATCAGGTGACGAACCCATCGGGCTGCGAGAACCGGCGCGGCACCCAGGGCCAACGGCCCGCCCCATATCAGCCCGGGGCAACGCCCCGGGGCTTGATCAGGTGACGAACCCATCGGGCTGAAAGCCCGAGCCATTTTTCTCATCCCCACACGAAGCGTTCGTCGAAGCTGTCAGGGCCCGACCGGATTGATCTCGCCACCAAGCCCTATCGGATCCTCTCTGAGGAGCTGCCTGTACCCGGCCCGTACCAGCGTTTCCGCATATAATAGGGATCGAGCTCCAGCCCCATCCAGAGAAAAGTGAGTGGAGAGGGGTCAGGAGTGACCGCAGACGTGGTTCCCAGGTGTTCTGGAATTGTGCTCGCCACCCGGCTCAGGGCATCGGCTCTTCTTCAACACCACCCTCCGAGGATACCTTGAAACCCGAAACGCCTCATTGCGAGGAGGTAGAGCTGACTCCCACGGGCCCTGCGGGCTCTCGCGATGACAGCCCCTCGCGAAGCGTCACCGCGAGGTGGCGAAGCCAACGGCCACGGGCCCTGCGGGCCCCCGCGATGACAAGACCGAGGCGATGATGATCCGACTCCTCTCGTTCACGATTCTCCTCGCTCTCAACGCGTGCGCCGATTTCGACGCCCCACCCCTGCCGGACCCCGGCGTGTCCGCCTCCCTCGCCGCCGCGCGCCGCGCCGATCTCTCCGACATCGCCTACGACCTCCGGTTCACCATCCCCGACTCCGCCCAGGCACCGGTCACCGGATCGGTCACGATCTCCTTCACCCGCGCGTCCGCCGAACTACCGCTGGTGCTCGACTTCCGGGCCCCCGCCGATCGGGTGCAGCGGGTGCTCGTGGATGGGGACAGCTTCCACCCCACCGTGGCCAACGGTCACATCATCCTTCCCGCGAGTCGGGTCGGGACGGGAGCGCACACCGTCTCCATCGACTTCGTCTCCACCGACGATGCGCTCAACCGGAACCCCGAGTTCCTCTACGCCCTCTTCGTGCCCGATCGCGCGTCCACCGCGTTCCCCGCCTTCGACCAACCCGACCTCAAGGCGCGGTACCGTCTCACACTCGACATCCCCGCAGCCTGGCAGGCGCTGGCCAACGGATCGGTGACGGCGGTGGATTCCACCTCTTCCACCCGGCGCCTCCTCACCTTCCGCGAGACGGCCCCGATCAGCACCTATCTCTTCGCCTTTGCCGCCGGACGGCTCACCGCTGACACCGCCACCCGGAACGGCCGGATCTTCGCCATGTATCACCGGGAGACCGACACCGCCAAGGTGGCCCGCAACCGCGACGCCATCTTCGATCTCCACGCCGGAGCGCTCGCCTGGCTCGAGGAGTACACCGGCATTCCCTATCCGTTCGAGAAGTTCGATTTCTTCGCCGTCCCCTCGTTCCAGTTCGGCGGCATGGAGCACCCCGGGGCGGTCTGGTACCGGGCGGGGAGTCTCTTCCTCGATGAGTCGGCCACCCGCAACCAGGAGCTGGGACGGGCCAGCCTCATCGCCCATGAAACCGCTCACATGTGGTTCGGCGACCTCGTCACCATGGAGTGGTTCAATGACGTCTGGATGAAGGAGGTGTTCGCCAACTTCATGGCCGCGAAGATCGTGCGACCCACCTTTCCCGACGTGGACCACGACCTCCGCTTCTTCCTGGCTCATCACCCGACGGCGTACGGAGTGGACCGGACCCGGGGCGCCAACCCGATCCGGCAGGAGCTCGACAATCTGCGGAACGCGGGATCGCTCTACGGCGCCATCATCTACCAGAAGGCGCCGGTGGTGATGCGCCAGCTGGAGCAACTCATCGGCGACACCGCCATGCGGGGCGGCCTCCGGGAGTACCTCCAGCAGCACCGTTTCGGGAACGCCACCTGGCCCGACCTCGTGGCCGTTCTCGATCGCCACACCACCGCCGACCTCGCCGACTGGAGCCGGATCTGGGTGGAATCGCCCGGCCGACCCCGGATCCGGGCCTCCTGGGACGATGGCATCCTTCGCGTCACCCAGGATGACCCCGACCGCGGACGCGGGCTCCGGTGGACCGAACCGGTGGGTGTGCTGGTGGGAGACGGGGACTCCACCCGCCTGGTGGAGCTTTTTCTCCGCGACTCGTCGACAGAGACCTCACTCTCCCTTGCGGCGGCGCCTCGCTTCCTGCTCCCCGGCGCCGACGGCGTGAGCTATGGACGGATGCAGCTCGATGCCGCGAGCCGCTCGGCGCTCCTCACCTCCGCCGCGACGCTGCCCACCCCGCTCTGGCGCGCCACCGCCTGGTCCGCTCTTTTCGAGAGCATGCTCGGCAACGAACTGGCCCCCCGGGCCCTCGCCGACGCACTGGTCCGGACCATCCCCACCGAACCCGACGACCTCGTTCTTCAGCAACTGCTCGGCCTGCTGGAAACCACCTACTGGCGCTTCCTCCCCCCCGGCGAGCGCCTCACCCTGGCCCCCCGCATCGAGGAAACCTTCCGCGTCTCCCTCGATCGCACCGGGAGCGCGAGCCGGAAGGGTTCCTTCTGGAACGCGCTGGTGGACCTCACGTTGAGCGACTCGGGCGTGGCGTATCTGGAACGGATCCGGCGCCATCGCTCACCTCCGCCGGGGCTTCCCCTGTCCGAATCGCAGTACATCTCCCTCGCGGAGGCTCTGGCCCTCCGCTCTTCCGCCAGGGCCGAGACGATCCTCACCACCCAGGAGGGGCGGATCACCAACCCCGACCGTCTGGCGCGCTTCCAGTTTGTGCGGCAGGCCCTGGTGCATGACGCCGCGGCGCAGGACGCCTTCCTGGCGCGGCTGGCCCGCGTGGAGGAACGCCGGAGGGAACCGTGGGTGCTGAGCGCCGTCGGCTATCTCAACCATCCCCTGCGCGCCCCCGCCTCGGAACGGTTCCTTTACCCGAGCCTCGAACTGGTGGAGGAGATCCAAGCCACCGGCGACATCTTCTTCCCGCTCGGCTGGATGCAGGCGGTGATGGGAGGGCATCAGTCCGGCGAGGCCGCGGAGATCGTGGCGAGGTACCTAGCCGAGCATCCTCGGATGCCGCCGCGCCTGCAGGGAAAGATGCTCCAGGCGGCCGACAACCTCTTCCGCGCCGCGCGGATCGTGGACCAGTGGCAGGGCGGCCCTCCGCTCGAGGGGGACACACCTTGATCCTGCTGGACCTCCGGCGCCTGCGGGGATAGGATCCCTGGGTACCCGCGGCCGTTGCACCCGTCTCACCCCAACGATCGTTCCTCCGAGGAGCACACCATGTCCGTTCTTTGTCCCCCCGTCAGGCCCGTGATGGGCGCCGTCCTTGCTCTCCTCGCCCTGGCCGGAGCCCAGCCCGCGATGGCGCAGGGCGCGGAGTATCGCGCCGTGGTGCCCGCATCGGCCCGCTCGGACGACGGCATCTTCACGGTGCATCACGTGGGAGCCACGCTCCTCTTCGAGATTCCCGACTCGATGCTCGGCCGGGAGATGATCATCATGAGTCGCTTCGCCAAGGCGCAGGATGGTCTGGCGGACGGCGGCGCCAACATGTCTCCCAACATCGTGGTCCGGTGGGAACGGCGTGACGATCGGATCATCCTGCGCGGCGTGTCCCACGACGAGGGTGCCGATGAGGGGTCCGCGCTTGCCCTCGCCGTGGCCAACTCCAACTTTGCCCCGGTGCTCCACGCCCTCCCCATCAAGGCCCGGGGCACTGGCAGCTCCGTGATCGACGTCACCGATCTCTACCTCGGCGACACCCCCACCTTCTCTCTCCCCCGGGCACGACGCACCCAGCTTCAGATCCGTTCCCACGACCGGAACCGCACCTGGCTTGAATGGGCCCGGAGTTTCCCGATCAACCTTGAAGTCCGCGTGGTGCGGACCTATGCCTCGGATCAACCTCCGTCCACGGGGCGCGGGGGATCGGTGTCCTTCGAGGTGAATCACTCGATGATCCTCCTCCCCGCGACACCGATGATGCCGCGGCTCGCCGATGAACGGGTCACCTACATCTCTTCCCAGCGCACCAACTACTCCAGTTCCTTTCAGGGCGTCCGGCCCGAGGAGTACATCCGGCGCTACCGGCTGGAGCCCTCGGACACCGCGGCCTTCTTGCGGGGGGAGCTGGTGGAGCCGGTGAAGCCGTGGGTCTGGTACATCGATCCCGCCACGCCCCCCGAGTGGATTCCCTACTTCGAGACCGGAGTGCTCGAGTGGAATGCCGCCTTCGAACTCGCAGGGTTCAAGAACGCCATGCAGGTGCGGGTGGCGCCCACCGAGGAGGAGGATCCTGAGTTTTCGCTGCTCGACGCCCGGTACTCCGTCATCCGGTACGTGGCGTCGCCGGTGCGGTCCGCCAACTCGAGCGGGGACGTGATCGATCCGCGGTCGGGCGAGGTACTCCGGGCCCACACCAACATGTACCACGGGTTGATGGAACGGCTCCGCTGGTGGCTCGTGTCGCAGGTGGCGGCCGCCAATCCCTCCTTCCGTACCAGCGAACTCTCCCCCGAGGACATGGGCGAGGCGTTGCGGTATGTCATCTCCCACGAGACCGCGCATTCAGTGGGCCTTCCCCACAACCAGCGGGCCAACTTCGTCTACCCGGTCGACTCGATCCGGAACCCCGACTTCGTGGCCCGGATGGGGCACTCCGCCTCGTCGGTGGGCCGGACCCGCTACAACTACGCCGCGCAACCCGGCGATGGCGTCCCTCCCGAGCGCCGGGTCGGTCTCTGGGACAAGTTCGCCGTGATGTGGGGCTACCGGCCCATCATTGGTGCCGCCACGCCGCAGGCCGAGCTCGACACCCTCAACCAGTGGATCGTGGAACGGTCCCACCTCCCCTGGTTCCGGTCCGCCGAGGCGCTCTTCGGCATGGATGTCGAGTGGGATCCGTACCGGATGACCGAGGGGATCTCCGACGATCCGGTCGCCGCGGCGGAGCTGGGAATGGCCAACCTTCGCCTCTCCACCGGCGCCCTGCTCGACTGGATTCCCCGTCCCGGGCAGGACTACCACGAGCTTGGCACCCACTACCTGCAGAACCTCACCCAGTGGAACCGCTACGCCGAGCACGCGGCCGCGGCGATCGGAGGATTCTGGACCCACCACAAACGCGCCGGGGAGCCGGGACCGATCTACACCCCGGTGGCCCGGGACTACCAGATCACCGCGCTGCGGTTTCTCGACACCCACGTGCTGCAGACCCCGACCTGGGCGCTCGATCTCGACCTCCTTCGCCGCATCGAGCACGCGGGCGCGGTGGAGCGAATCCGGGCCTATCAGGTTCTTGCGGTCCAGCGTCTGCTCAACCACGCCCGGCTCGCCCGCCTCATCGAGCAGGAGGCCCTCGACGGCCCGGCGGCCTTCCGGCCCGCCGACATGCTCGACCAGGTGCGGGAGATCGTCTGGCGGGAGATCCGCGCCAACCGGCCGGTGGACACCTTCCGCCGGAATCTGCAGCGCGGGTACCTCGATCAGGCCCACCACCTGCTCCACACCGCGAGCACCGACGGGTGGACTCCTCCCCGGTCGGGCAACCTTCGGGTTGGCAACGACAACGATCCGCCGCTCAACGCCCCGATGCATATCGGCCAGTCCGACATCCGGCCCCTCATCCGCGACCAGCTCCGCGCCCTCGAGACCGAGATTCAGGCCGCGCTCAGCGCCGGCGTGCGGGACCGGAACACCCGCATCCATCTGGAGGATGCCCTGGTCCGGGTGCGCGCGGCTCTCGGCACCTGACCCGGGAGAACCCCATGGTCCCCGAAACTCTGCGCCTCGCCGACCAGCTCGCCCTCGCCTTCGAAGGGGGCGCCTGGCACGGCCCCTCCCTCGGCGAGATCCTCCGTGGTGTGTCCGCCCCGGTCGCGGCGGCCCGCCCGGTGGCGGGAGCACACTCCATCTGGGAGCTCGCCCTGCACCTCCACCAGGTGCAGGACCTGGTGCTGCAACGGATCGAGGGAGACCCGGTTCCCTTCGACGAGGGCGCCGCATGGCCCCCCCAGCCGAAGGAACCGACCGGGGAGGCATGGAAAACCCTGGTGGCCCGGATCACCGCCGGAGAACGCCGGCTCCGCGAAATGGTCCTCGGGATGAACCCCGCCCGGCTCGACGACCTCGCCATGCCCGGCGGGGACACGATTTTTGTCACCATCCAGGGCCACCTGCAGCACAATCTCTGGCACGCGGGACAGATGGCGCTGCTCCGGCGCGCCGCCGAGGCGGAAATGGGCCCGGGAGACGAGGGGGAGGTGGAGGGGGGGGTCTGACCTGGGGGCGTTCTCCGGCGGCGGGACCGGCGGTATCTTTGGGAGACCGTTTCCCGGAGGGAATTGATGTCCAAGCAGGACGACAAGAAGATCGCGGCCCTGGTCAAGAAAAATACAGCCAAGATCGCGCCCAGGAACGTGGACCGAACCACGCAGTACGACGACACGCTCCGGATCCGCCCGGACGACGACGACCCGGATCGGAAGCGCTTCTTCAAGGAGATGAAGCGCCGGGAGTTCTAGGGAATCTCTGATCACTCGTCATCCCCGCGAAAGCGGGGATCCATGTACACGAGGGATAGAGGAGAAAAATGGATTCCCGCTTGCGCGGGAATGACGGGCCGTGGTTCTCCCGACCAGGCCGTCCCCGAAGCCCGTCATCGCAAGGAGGCGAAGCCGATTGCCACAGGCCCTTCGGGCCTTCGCAACACGCGTGGCGCTCCCGTGAGCCAGCACTCATCGAGCGAGACAAAGGGCCGACCTTCGTACCGAAACCTCCCATGACTCCTCCCGCTCCACCGACGCTCACCGCTCCCATCCTCCTCTACGACGGGATCTGCGGCCTCTGCGCCGCGTCGGTTCGATTCGTCCTTCGTCACGAAACCCGGGCCGACCTCCGCTTCGCGCCACTGCAGGGGACCCTGGGCGCCGAGGTTATCTCCCGCCATCCGGAACTCGCCACAGTCGACAGCATGATATGGCTTGATCCGGCTGATTCCGCGCGCGGCACTCCGGAGCAGGTGTCGACCCGGTCCACCGCCGCGCTCCGGGTCGCGGAGTATCTCGGAGGGTGGTGGCGCCTCCTCCTGGTGGGGCGTCTCCTGCCTCGGCCGGTAGGGGATGCGCTGTACGCCTGGGTGGCCCGGCACCGGCACCGCCTGGGGTGGGGAGGGAGGGATGAGGGGGACGGGAACCGGTGCCGGATCCCGATGGAAGGGGTGCGGAACCGGTTTCTGGCCTAGGGGCAAGATCGCTTCGATCCAGGTCTCGACAGAACCAGACCGGCATGGAATGTGCTAGATTCATGGCAGCCACGGATGGCCATCCCCGGACCGGGAGTTTGCGCGAATTCGCGGATGACACGTCCCTCAATCTCTTTTCGACGACGTCACTCGCATGCCCAGCCCTGATGCGTTCGCCCCTCTGGCTTCGCTCCCTCCGTCGGGTGAGAGTGCTCATCCCCTCGGAATGATGTACCTCCCCTACCCATGACGGACCGCCCCTTCCGCCTCGATGCAGAGCTCCTCACGAGGGGAGTGACATCTCTTGCAGATTGGATCACCCTGCTGCCCGTCGCGGTCTGCGTCTGTGATGCCACGGGCGCCATCACGCTGTACAACGACAAGGCGGTGGAGATGTGGGGACGGGATCCGGGGCGGGAGGGACCTCCGGATCTGTTCTGCGGCTCGCTCGCGCTGTTCCATCGGGACGGAACCCCCATGCAGCATTCCGAGTCCCCCATGGCCGAAACGCTCCAGACCGGCATCTCCATCCTCAACCGGGAGGTCGTGATCGACCGCCCGGACGGGTCGCGGGTTCGAGCCTCGGTCAGCGTCGCCCCACTCCATGATGAGGAGGGGCGCCAGATCGGTGCCATCAACTGCTTTCAGGACGTCACCGAGCACCGGCGGGCCGAGGACGCTTTGCGTCGCCTGGCTTCCTTCCCGGAACTCAACCCGACTCCCGTCATGGAAACAGACCTCGATGGCCAGATCCAGTACCTCAACCCCACCGCGCGCGCGGAGTTTCCCGACCTCGAGTCCCTCGGTCCCGCCCACCCGCTGGTGAGGCAGATCCTCGATCGCTGCGCCACCGATGATCTGGTGGGTCATTGCGTGGGCGAAACAACCTTGGGAGGGCGAACCTACGAGTGGCACGCGGGTCGCTTTCCGGTCGAGGGCCGCATCATCGTGCATGCCTCCGACCTCACGGACCATCGCCGGGCTCTCGAGGCCCGGGGAACCAGCGAGCGCCGGTTTCGAGCTCTCCTGGAACACGCCGCCGATGCCATTTATGTCGTCGGCCCCGATGGCCAATTGCTTGATGTCAATCAACGGGCCTGTGACAGCCTCGGCTACACCGAGCAGGAGCTCAAGGGAATGTCCATCCAGGACATCGATCCTGATACCTCGGCGGAGAGCATCCGTGATATCTGGTCCCGGGTCAGCCGGGGGGAATCGGTGACCCTGGACGGAATCCACCGGCGGAAGGATGGCACCACCTTCCCGGTCGAGGTCTCGGTGGGAATGATCGAGACCGAGGCCCATCCCGTCATGCTGGCCCTCGCTCGCGATGTGACCGTCCGGCAGCGACTCGAGGCGGAACGGCGACAGGGCCAGAGGTTGGAGGCCATCGGGCAGCTCGCAGGCGGGATCGCCCATGACTTCAACAACATTCTGACTGTCATCCTCGGTTCCAGCGACCTCCTGCGCGCGCGACTCCCTGGCACGACGCCCGGTGGCCACTACGTCGAGGACATCTGCAAGGCCGCCGAACGCGCCGCCAGCCTCACACAGCAACTGCTCGCCTTCAGCCGGCGGCAGGTGCTGACCTTCGAAGTGATCGATCTCAATGCCGTCGTCCTGGACATGGCCTCGCTGTTGCATCGGGTGCTCGGAGAAACCATCGACGTCCAGACGGCACTCGCCCCGGGCCTCGGCGCCATCAACGCGGATCGCGGGCAGCTTGAGCAGGTGATCACCAACCTCGCCGTCAACGCCCGGGACGCCCTGCCGACGGGAGGAGTTCTCCGCATCACGACCACCAACGTGACGCTCGATCCAGGCGCCACCGCTGCCGTGGTTGACGCCCCACCGGGTCCGTATGTGTCACTCTCCGTGAGCGATACCGGCATGGGGATGAACACCGAGATCCAGGGACGCGTCTTCGAGCCCTTCTTCACCACCAAGGACAAGAGCCGCGGAACCGGCCTCGGCCTGGCGACTGTCTACGGCATCGTGTCCCAATGCAACGGCCACATCACCGTGGAGAGCGAACCCGGGCAGGGCACCACCTTCACGATTTTCTTTCCCCGGGTCGCGGCACCCACCCAGCCCGATCCGTCACATCGAACCCGGATTCGCGCCCCGGGAGGATCCGAGACGATTCTCGTGGTGGAGGACGAACCCGCCGTCCGGGAGCTCGTCAGCAGGGTTCTCGACAGCCGGGGATACGCCGTCCTGACGGCCGCGGATGGCCGGGAAGCCCTCGATTTCGCCCGGCACCACGACGGTCACATCGATCTGCTCCTGAGCGACGTGGTCATGCCGGGGATGAGCGGGCGCGAACTCGCCGAGCACCTGCTCGTGATTTCGCCCGAAACCCGGGTGGCCTTTCTTTCCGGCTACACCGACGACGAAGTTCTCCGGCACGGTGTGCTCGACGCGCAGTTCGCGTTTCTGCAGAAGCCCTTCACTCCCGATGTTCTGGCCCGGAAGGTCCGGGAGGTACTGGACTCCGCGAAACCCTGACCCCGTGTCCATGGCCCCTTCCCCCCGGGAGCCAGACTTGTGTGAGATCCTCTGGAGCTTGGCCGGTGGATTCGGCCTTGCCTTCGTCATGCACCGCGTGAGCCCGGAGTGGCTGCTGGAGACGGCGCGGCAGATCGCAGGCGGATACCGGTGGCGGTATAGTCACGGGAGCCGGACCGCACACCGAACCCTGGCGTGTGCATGTCCGGCCACGATGGATTCGGCGGCTCAGGGCACTCCGGGCGCCACAGACGTCTGTTGATGCCGGATGATGTGCCAGGTACCGTCCCGCTTGAGCAGAACGTTCTTCTCCAGGACCCGGACGACGCCGGGCTGCCATTGCACAATGGTCGGCGGAAGCGACGCGAATCCGGTCACCCTCGTGTCCACGTCGAGAACCGCCAGGGTTTCCGTCAGGAAGGTGAGATTGCGGATGGTCGAGCTGCGTGACGTGTTCGCGAACACGATGGTGAGCAGGGTCTTGTACAACCCCGTGATCGCCGCCGAGTCCGTGTGGACCACACCGGTCGGTCCCACCCATTCCCACCCCTCTGTCCCCATGAACTGCCTGGCGTAGGCCGTGAAGTCGCCGGCCGTCCAGGTCGCATCAAAGCCGGCCACGACCTGCTGCACGGCGCTGGCGTCAGCGGATCGGTCAACTGCCGTCGGTTCGGTCGGGGAATCGCTGCAGGCAGCGACCAGTGCAAGAATGACAGCGCTCTTACGAAAGGTGGTGGTCATCATGTCCTCTCCTTCGTGTGCGTGTGACAAGCGGGGTGGACGTGGGAGGCCCCCCCGGGGAGGCCTCCCGCGCACCAGGGGTCAGGGGTCGAAACGCAGGACTTCACCCGCCTGGAGGCCCACCTCGGGGACACCCGCGCGCTGGGCGATGTAGATCGAGCCGTTCGGAGCGACCAGCACACTCGTCGGGTTGGTCAGACCGTCCACGAGGACGGTCCGGGTTCCGTCCGGAGCGAGCCGCAGCAGTCGGCCGGGTCCCGTGAAGAAGACCGGCCCGCTCGCGAACTCCAGCACATACAGGGACCCGTCCCGGCCGACCGCGATATCAGTGATCGTCTTGAACCCGGTGGCGTGCACCACGGGCGGCTGGCCCGGTGCCACCCGGTAGATCGTCGCGGCACCGTCGAGGAAGGGGACCCCGGAGAGGGTACTCACGTACAATGCACCGTCTGGACCCCGAACGACCGCGGTGGGTACCGCTTCCGACTGGCCGAAGGGGGGAGGTGCCGGGGTCGCGGGGAAGGCGGACAACAGCTCCATGCGCCCGGACGCCGCCACGGTGACCAGCGAGTTGCCCCCGGCATCGGTCACGAGGCGCCGGGCCGGCTCGACCAGCAGACCGAATGGGTTGGAGTCGAGAAAGCCCCCGTCCGGGTTCAGCTCCTGCTCGAGCCGGGCCACATCCGCGACCGGGGACCACGCCTTCCTTGCCGAGTGAGCACCTCCCCGACCGGATGCCTGGAGGCTGTGCAGGCGAACCAGGTATCCAAAGCCGGCCCGATGTTCTCCCAAGCCGTCCCGCGCGGCGGGGTCTCCCCCCCAACCGATCGTGAGGAAGGCGGTGCCGAAACCGAGGAAACCGAGGTCGTTCGGGCCGATGACGTCACCCGCCACGGGGTTGAACGCGGACGGGAGCCCGCTCCGCACCCGTTCCTGTCGCCCGTGCCGCAGGCGGGAGATCGCTCCGCTCCCGCTGTAGCAGTTCATTCCCCGCGCGATCGTGGCGCAGGGACCCCGCACCACATTGTCCCCGGTCTCCACGACGTAGAGCGACCCGTCGGGACCCCACGCCAACCCCTTGGGGCTATGGAGTTCCCGCATCACGACGGGGAGAGTGGCGGCGGAAACTGGAAGCACGAGGTTCTGAGCCGAGCCGGACTCCCGGTGTGGGGCCGGGGCGGTAAGCGGCTCCGCCGGAGGCAGCGATGTCGGAGAGGAATCGGTGCACCCGGCAATCAGCACGACACCGGCAAGAAGGATGGAGTGACGGGACATGATCGGGATCCTGGTTGAGGATGGTTGGATCGGAGGGGTTCGCCCCCCTTGTGGAAAACCCTTATCGGTGTAACATCTATCCACAGAGATGGGCCGAATCCCCGAAGGGCCATCAGGGTTGACATGCATCTTGCGTCTGGCCTCAGCGTACAGTGGACAGTGACCTTGACCCACCTCCTGTCTCGGAATCCCCGGCCCCAACGGCTCACGGCCCCTCCTGGTCCAAGGTGGCGATGATCGATCCAGCACCCTCAGAGGTCACCCGTCTCCTCCAGCGCTGGGGCGAGGGAAACCGGGACGCTCTCGACCAGATCATGCCGGCCGTCTACGACCGGCTGCGCCAGATCGCCCACCAGCGGCTCCGGAACGGACTCGGCGACGCCTCGCTGAACACCTCCGACCTCGTGCATGAGGCCTACCTCAAGCTCGTGGACGCACCGCGGGTCAACCTCAAGGACCGCAGCCACTTTCTCGCCCTGATGTCCCGGGTCATGCGGAACCTGCTGGTGGATCATGCCCGGGCCCGGCGAGCGGCCAAGCGGGGTGGCGACCGGACCCCGGTCGACCTGGAATCGGCGTTCTGGATCCCGGAGGAGAAGGTGGATGTCGTCATGGACCTGGATCAGGCGCTCCAGCGGCTCGAAGCGCTGGACGAGCGGCAAAGTCGGATCCTGGAACAGCGCTACTTCGGCGGGCTTTCGCTCGAGGAGACCGCCGCGGTTTTCGACATCTCCCTGGCGACCGTGAAGCGGGAACTCCGCTCGGCGCGCGCCTGGCTCGCCGCCGAGCTCCGCGGCGAACCGGTGCTGTAGGCCGGATTCATGGATCCGCGGCGCTGGCGGGAGGTCCGGGCACTCTTCGATGAGCTGGTCGAACTGCCCCCCGCCCAAGTGCCGGATCGCCTCGCCACGATCGGCGACACCGACCCCGCGCTGCGCGATTCGGTCGCGTCCCTCCTCGAGGCGGATCGCCAGGCGCACCACCGGCTGGGTGTTGTGGAAGCCGGGCTGCTCCCGACCCCCGAATCCCCTCCCTCGGCACCACGGCTGGATCCCTTCGAACTGACCGGCCGGACCCTGGCACACTTTCAGATCCTCGCGCCGCTCGGCTCGGGCGGCATGGGAATCGTCTACCGGGCGGAAGACACGCGCCTGAAACGGACGGTGGCGCTGAAGGTGCCGCGGCCCGAGTACCGCCTGGACCCCTCGGCCACGGAGCGGTTCCTTCACGAGGCCCGCACGGCCGCGGGACTCGACCACCCGAACCTGTGCAGCATCCACGAAGTGGGAGAAAGCGAGGAGGGGCTTCCGTTCCTCGCGATGCCGCTCTACCCCGGCGAAACCCTCAAGGCGCGTCTCGCTCGCGAGGGCACCCTGCCGGTGGCGGAGGCGGTCGCGATCGCCGAAAAGGTGGCGCAGGGGCTGGCCTCGGCGCACACCGCCGGGATCGTGCACCGCGACGTCAAGCCCGGCAACGTGATGCTGCTCCCGGACGGCGCCGTGAAGGTTCTTGATTTTGGTCTCGCCAAGGTCCAGGATCTCTCCCTCACCGGCTCCCGCACCCAGCTCGGCACCGTGATGTACATGGCGCCGGAACAGATTCATGGGGCACCCGTCGATGAACGGACGGACCTGTGGGCCCTGGGTGTGGTGCTGTTCGAGATGCTCACCGGTCGCCGGCCGTTCGAGGGGGAAAACGGCGTGGCGGTCGCCCATGCGGTCGTGCACGAGGAGCCGATCCGGCCCTCCCTTCCGAGCGGCGAGATTCCCCGGGCGCTGGAGGATCTCCTGTTTGCCCTGCTGCGGAAGGATCCGCCGAGCCGGCCAGGGACCGCGCGGCAGGTGGCCGCCGAACTCGCGGCGATCCAGCGGGGGCACCCGTACACGGCGCGCCGGTCGGTCCGGCGGCGCTGGGCCGCGGCCACGGGCTGGCGCCAATCAGGACTGTGGGCCACCCGGCGACACACAGTCCTCGCGAGCGGCCTCCTCCTCACCGCACTCGTCGTCGTGGCGGTACTCCCCGACCGCGGGGGGAACACGAGAGAACACGCCATTGCCGTCCTGCCGTTCGAGAATCTGAGCGCCGACGGGCCCCATGCCTACTTCGCCGCGGGCCTGCACGACGAACTGCTGACCCAGCTCTCCAGCGTGGCCGGCCTGTCGCTCCGCGGCCGTGCCTCCGTCATGGGATATGCCGGCACCACGAAGTCCGTCAGGAAGATCGGTGAGGAGCTCCAGGTAGGAGCCCTGGTGCAGGCAAGCGTGCAGGTGGTGGGGGAACGGCTCCGATTCAACGTGCAGCTCATTGACGTGGCCACCGACCGGACGTTGTGGGCAGAGCGCTATGACCGAACGCTGGACGACGCGTTTGCGATCCAGAGCGAGGTGGCACAGCAGGTGGTGGCAGCGGTGGGATCCGCGCTCAGCGCCGAGGCGCAGCGCGAGGTGACCCGTCCGCCGACCGCCAGCGCGGAGGCGTACCGGTTCTATCTGCAGGGGCGGGCCTACTTCCTCCGGCCCACCAGGTTACGCCAGGACTATGAGGCGGCCGAACAGCTCTACGAACGGGCGGTGGCTCTGGATTCCACGTTTGCCTTGGCTCACGCAGCGCTGGCGGAGGTGCATGCCCTGACGCACCGGCTGCGGTACGATCCCTCACCACACCGGCTGACCCGGGCCATCACGGCGGCGGACAACGCCATCCGCCTCGCCCCCAACCTTCCCCAGGCGCATCTGGCCGTACGCCTGGCATACGCGCTCGGAAGGGGCGATTTCAAGCGGGGGCACGACGCGCTGCTGCGCGCGGCGCAGGGGCTGCCGGGCGATGCCCGCATCCGGCAGTACCTCGGGTTCAGCCACCGTGGCCTGGGGCAGTGGGACCAGGCCATTGCCGCGTTCACCAAAGCCACGGAACTCGACCCGGCCGACGCCGATCTCTTCCTCTCGCTCGGCATCACCCAGGGCCTCGCCCGCCGGTATGCGGATGCTGCGGAGAACCTGGTTCAGGCGCAGCGCCTGGCGCCGGATCTCCATGATGCCGCCATCACCAGGGGCTGGATCCATGCCCGGTGGACGGGACGGCTGGACACGCTTGACGCGGTACTCTCCCGGCTTCCGGATGCCCTGTCCATCGGACGCCATGGAGACATCGCTCTGCATCGAGCGACCCTGTCCCTCTGGCGGCGGAATCCCGGCCAGCTGCTCCAGGTGCTTCGGACCGCGCCCGGCCCGGTGCTGGAAACGGAACTTTCGTTCCAGCCCGTCGCACTGTTTGGTGGTTGGGCCCACCGGCTGGCGGGCGACGAGCCCGCCGCGCGCGCCGCCTTCGATTCCGCGCTCGTCCTTCTGGACGCCCGGCTCGCGGACC
>JBGSKF010000210.1:0-3827 GCA_041741375.1 Gemmatimonadales bacterium
AGTGCCGTGGCCGGCCCGGGCTGCCTCGCTGGACTGGACCTTCGGGGCCGACACGCTGACCCTCGAGGGCGGTTCGATTCGCTACGCCGAGCTCCCTCCCGGCCAGTCGCGGGCGGCGGAAATGGTGTTCGACCAGGTGCGGGCGACCCTCACCAACGCCACCAACGACACGGCCCGTGCCGGACCCCGCGCTCCCCTGGTGATCCACGCGAGTGCGCTCGTGTACGGACGAGGGCGGCTGGAGACGGTGATCGCGGTGTCGGTCCAGCCCGGCCCCATGGCCGTCCGCGTGAACGGCCACCTCGGCGCGATGCCTCTGGCCCCCCTCAACCGCTTTCTCACGCCCGGAGAGGGGATCGACATCACCAGCGGAGCGGTGGAGCGGGCTGACTTCGCCTTCCGGGTGCGCCGGGGCCTCGCCTCCGGAACCTTCACGGCCCACTATTCCGACCTCGATCTCTCGGTGGTCGACCCCGTGACCGGAAACCAGAACGTCGGCGCCCGAATCAAGACCCTCGTCGCCGGCCTGATGGTTCGCGGATCCAACACCCCGAACAAGGAGGGGGTGTTGTCCTCGGCGGAGATCGCATACGAGATGCTCCCTGATGACACCTTCTGGGGGACGCTCTGGCGGGCGCTTCGGTCGGGCATCGTAAAGCAGGTCAAGCGGTAGGGGTTGGGTGTTGGGTGTTGGGTGTCGGGTGTTGGGTGTTGGGGGTCGGGTGTCGGGTGTCGGGTGTCGGGTGTCGGGTCCGTCGTCATCGCGAGGCGGCAACGCCGCCGCGGCGATCTCGTGAGCCGATGCGCGGGCCGGCGACGACAGGTCGGCCTTCATGCCAAGGTCCCTTGGCTCAGGCCTTGGCCGGGAGGAGCTGCAGCCGCAGGAGGCCCTCTTTCCGAGGGAGACTGCGCTTGAGTTCGGGCCCGAGGAAGCGGGCCTCGCCGCGAAGCTCTACCGAGAGGTGCCCCGGGGCCGGGGTCGGGAGATCGACCTGGCGATCGCGGCGTGTGCCCTCACCCGGGAGGCCACGCTCTGGACGCTGAACGTGGAGGACTTCGCGGACATCCCCGGGCTCGTGGTGTCTCTCTCTCCTCACTCCTCTCCACTCACTCCTCCTGGGTAGCCGCCCGGAGAGCTCCGTTCCGGCTTGTCAGAAGTGACCACCGGTGACTACCTTTGCTCCATGCATGTCGTCGGCGTCAAGGACCTGAAGGCCCACCTCTCGGCCTGGCTCCGCCGGGTGCGGACGGGCGAGACGGTGTTCGTCACCGACCGCAACCGGGTGGTGGCGGAGTTGCGTCCCGTCACTCCCCGGCCGGCGCCGAGAGGGGGTACGGAGGATGTGATGGCCGGGCTGGAGGAAGCGGGCGAGGTCACCCGCGCCACACTCTCCAAGGGTGGATGGACCTGGTCCCCGCGGGGTCTCGGACTCCCCCCGGGAACGGCGGCTCGCCTGATCGAGGAAGGCCGGTCCGACCGGGGGGCTGGCCGCGATTGATCCCCCCGTGAGCGGAATACTCTACCTCGACACCTCGGCCGTGCTCCGGGCGGTGCTCGAATCGGGAATTGCGCCGGATATCGGGCGCCGGATAGCGGACGCGGACCTTCTCCTCACGTCGCGCCTCAGTCTTGTTGAGGCCGCGCGGGTCTTGGTGCGTCTCCGGGTGACGGGGGAGTGCGAGGAACGGGCCCTGGCCACCGCCGCCCGGGAGCTGGATGCGCTGTGGGCCCGGTGCGAGATCTGGGAACTCACTCCGGCGGTGTGCGATCTGGCACAGGTGGTGGTGCCTCATCGCGCGCTCCGCACTCTGGACGCGCTGCATCTCGCGACGTGGCTGCTGGCGCGGAGGCGCCTGGGCGAGGTGCGGCTGCTGACCGCGGATGCGCGGTTGCGGGCAGCGGCTGGGGAGGGGTAAGGGGCGTCGCGCCCCCGACCTCTGACTGTGCGAGTGTCACGCGGAGCGCTCGGTCGCTTTTTTTCAGTCGAATTCCCCCTTCCACAGCCGGTCCAGGAAGGCCGCCACGGGAAGGATCTCGATTCCGTCGGCGGTGACGCGCCGTTTGGGCTCAAGACTCACAACGATCCGACGCCGAACCCTGTGGTGGTCGAGCGCGAGTGCGCGGAGTCCTCCCAGATGATGATCCGCTATCCGCGATGAGGACTTCACCTCGATCGCGGCGTGCATCTCGGGTGCCGCCAGCACGAAATCCACCTCGACGCCGCCGGCGAGCCTCCAGTACGCCAGATCCCATCGCCGGTCGCGATACTCGCGATTGGCCGTGAGCTCACGATGCATGACTTCACTTTATCAGGATAAACCGCAGTAGCAACGCGGGCACCAGTTCGTCGGCGAGGCGGCGCTCCAGTCCACCGTTATGGCCCCCGTGGTCACTTCCTGCGGGTCTCGTTGGCCTCCGCAGGTCCTGGTCGCAAAGCTGACCCTGACCATGGCGCTTTCCCGTACGTGATAGTTCCCGTGATTCTGCTTTGTTGAACCTCACGATTTATCACGTAGGGTATCGCTTTTCTCGTCAAGATCCGGCGGCGTCCTTTGCCCAATGCCATCATCCGTGAGGGAGGCCTCCAGCGAGCCCTCCCTCGACTCGTGGCATCTGCTTTGATGGCAGATCTTCAATGTTCTGGCGGGCCACTCGGACGGTCACGCCAAGAATCTCTCCTTCGTGCACCGCTCTGATGGGACGACCCGTCTGGCGCCGTTCTATGACCTGGTGTGCACCCGTGCCCTCGAGCGCGTCGCGGAGCACATCGGATTCGACGTGGGGGGGGAACGCAATCCCAGCCTGCTCACGCGGGCGCACTGGGACGGGAATGCGACGTTCGCCCATCGTTTCTGCTTGGTCTGGTGCGGGAGACGGCAGCCGCCTTGGGGGAACAGCTTGGCCAGGCGCGGGAAGCGTTCGAGGCTCGTTTTGGAGCGCATCCGGATCTCCAACGGACCGAGAGGGTTGTCAGCCGGCAGTGCCGGCGCATCGCCGGTCAGTAGTCCCTTCCCTTACAGACAAAGTTGAACACAAAATGGCAACAATATTTTGGGCGACGCCCGGAAACCCTTGTCAGCAAAGTGTTTGACGGCCGTTGGGAATGTATCCAACTTGGGTGCCTTCGCGTCGCGGAGCGCACCGTGACCAGGCGATTGGTGTTTCCCGGGGCTGACGCCCCTTGCTCGGCCAGGGGAGGTGGGAAGGGCGGTTCACGAACCGCCCCTACGCGCCACCGAGTACCTCGGGCGACCACCCGGCCGTGTGAACGGCCTCTCGCCGCCGAGCCAGGGGCGAAAGCCCCGGGGAAACCACGCGACCCCGACGCGCCTCTTTGGTCCCGGCTCTGCTGGCTCAGGGAACCCACGGCCAAGTGGGAAGTTTCAAAGCGATATCCCTACCCCCCCCACCCCCCCGACCCGGCAGCCTCCCATGGGGAGAGCAAGCTTCAATGCGCACGGAAACGCCGCGCGGGTGCTGAAATGACGCTCCGGGTACGGGTGCTTCAATGGGGCCACGCTTCAACGAGCGTGGAAATCGATACCGCGTCTATCATCCCGCCTTATCGCACATCGCTTCAATGGGGCCACGCTTCAATGAGCGTGGAAATACCGAGGCCGCTGAGGCAGCCGTCCCGCTCGCCGTGCTTCAATGGGGCCACGCTTCAATGAGCGTGGAAATCCGGAAAAAAGGACAGTCTCCCTATCGTCGCGGAAGCTTCAATGGGGCCACGCTTCAATGAGCGTGGAAATTTGCAGAACGCGGCAAACCACCGGGTACGAAGGGGGATGCTTCAATGGGGCCACGCTTCAATGAGCGTGGAAAT
>JBGSKF010000211.1:0-58079 GCA_041741375.1 Gemmatimonadales bacterium
GGGCGCGTCTTCGCCGGCACCCTGGGCGGACCGCGACGCCTGGACTACACCGTCATCTGGGAGGCGGTCAACCTGGCGAGCCGACTCGCCACCGCGGCGGGCCCGGGCCAGATCCTGCTGGAGGCCGCCGTGGCCGGGGACCTCCCCTCCGGCAGCTCCCTCCTCGGTGGCATCACCCGGGAATCCGTGGTGATCCGGGGCCGGGATGACCCGGTGGCAGTCTATCGTGTTGTTCCCGCTGATTCGGAGTCGGCGGAGGGCGGGAAATAGGGGCATCCCGCTTCCCCCAGGAGGTCGATCACCAGGCGCAACGGGAGTCCCATCACGCTGAAGAAGTCCCCCTCGATCCCCTCCACCAATCCCGCCCCGTACCCCTGGATCCCATAGGAACCCGCCTTGTCCATCGGCTCTCCCGTGCGGACGTAAGCCTCGATCCAGGCGTCGGACACCGGCCGAAATGTCACCCGCGTGCGATCGGCGGCCTCGCGCAGGGTTCCCCCGGCCTGCAGCGCCACGGCGGTGATCACGTCATGGCGCCGTCCCCGGAGCCGCCGCAGCATCGACACCGCGTCCGCGGCATCGGACGGCTTCTCCAAGACCTCTCCATCGAACACCACGATCGTGTCGGCGCCCAGGACCAGATGCCCCGGCACGGCACGGGCCTTTTCGCGGGCGAGACGCCGGGCATACGCCTCCGGTTCCTCGCGGGGGAGGCGCCGTTCCAGCACGTCGGGCACCTGGACCAGAACGGGGATGCCCAGCATCGCCAGCAGATCCCGGCGCCGGGGGGAACGGGAGGCCAGCACCAGCACCGGGGAGTTCATGGTCGCTCCAGGATGAGGGTGACCGGACCATCGTTCACCAGAAACACCTCCATCATGGCTCCGAACTCTCCGGTCTCCACGGTGAGCCCGAGGGCCCGGAGGTCCGCGAGAAACTGTTCATAGAGCGGGATGGCCACCTCGGGCCGGGCGGCATCAACGAAGGAGGGACGACGCCCGCGGGTGGCATCCCCGTACAGGGTGAACTGGCTCACCACCAGCACCGCTCCCCCGACCTCCTCCAGCCCCAGGTTCATCTTGCCCTCCGCGTCGCCAAAGATCCGGAGCGTCGCCACTCGGGAGGCCATCCACGTCACGTCGGCGGGGGTGTCGGCATGCGTGAACCCGGCCAGGAGGCAGACCCCCTGTCCGATCCGGCCCACCGTGCGCCCCTCCACGGTCACGGTGGCGGAGGAGACCCGTTGGAGAATGATGCGCACCATGCCTCCACGCAGCGAAGACGCCCCGGGACGGCCACGGCCAGCCCCGGGGCGCGGAGGCCACCGGTCGCCGGCGCTACTCCACCGTCACCGACTTGGCAAGATTGCGCGGCTGGTCCACGTTGCAGCCGCGAAGCACGGCAACGTAATAGGAGAAGAGCTGGAGGGGGATCCCGGTGAGGAGCGGGCTCAGAAGGTCGATGGTCTCGGGAATGGGGAAGGTGGCATCGGCGAGCCGCTGGATCTCGGTGTCGCCTTCCGTGATCAGGGCGATGACCTTCCCTCCCCGCGCCTTCACCTCTTCGATGTTGGACACGATCTTCGAGTGCACCGCGTCCTTCGGCGCGATGAAGATCACCGGCATGTTCTCGTCGATCAGGGCGATCGGTCCATGCTTCATCTCGGCCGCCGGGTATCCCTCGGCATGGATGTAGCTGATCTCCTTGAGTTTGAGCGCACCCTCCAGGGCGACGGGGAAGTTCACTCCCCGCCCCAGGTAGAGGGCGTTGGTCGCGGTGTGAAACTGCTTCGCCAGCGTCTCCACCGCGTCGGCCCGATCGAGGATGGACTGGATCTGCACCGGAATTCGCTGCAGGGCGTGGATGAACTCCCTCCCCTCCAGCACGGAGAGGTGCCGCAATCGGGCCAGCCGGAGGGTGAGCAGGGCCAGGGCTCCGACCTGGGAGGTGAAGGCCTTGGTACTGGCGACGCCCACCTCGGGGCCGGCTCGGAGATAGAGCCCACCATCCACCTCCCGGGCGATCGTCGATCCGACCACGTTGACGAGCCCGAGGGTCCGGGCCCCCCGCCGCTTGGCCTCCTTGATGGCGGCCAGGGTGTCGGCGGTCTCCCCCGACTGGGAAATGGCCACCACCAGCGTGCGCTGGTCCACGATCGGATTCCGGTACCGGAATTCGGAGGCATACTCCACCTCCACCGGAATCCGGGCCATCTCTTCCAGCATGTACTCGCCGATCAGCGCCGCGTGCCACGACGTGCCGCAGGCGGTGATGATGATCCGGTTGAACTGTCCCAGTTCCTCGTCCGACAGATTGAGACCGTGCAGCCGGGCACTCCCCTCCTCCTCCAGCAGGTGACCGCGGAGGGTGTTGCAGAGACTCTCGGGCTGCTCGAAGATTTCCTTCAGCATGAAGTGGGAAAACCCGCCCCGCTCGATGGTGGCGAGGTCCCATTCAATCTGATTGACCGGCTTGTCGATCCGGCTCACCTCGAGGGTCCGCACGCGATACCCCACCCGGGTCAGCACAACCATCTCTCCGTCATCGAGATAAACCACGGAACGGGTGTGATCGAGAATGGCGGAGGCGTCGGAGGCCACGAACCACTCATCGTCTCCGACACCCACGAGAAGGGGAGATCCCTTGCGAGCGGCGACCAGCAGGTCGGGCTCGTCGGCGCTGACCACCGCGATCCCGTAGGCCCCGTCCACGTCCCGGAGCGCCGAGGCCACCGCTTCCTCGAGCGATCCCTGGTAGTACTCCCCAATGAGATGGGCGAGCACCTCGGTGTCCGTTTCGCTGGTGAAAGTGTGTCCGCGCCGGGCCAGCGCCTTGCGAATCGACGTGGAGTTTTCGATGATGCCGTTGTGGATGACGGCGATCCTCCCGTCATCGCTCGTATGCGGGTGGGCATTGGAGGTGGTCGGCGCTCCGTGGGTGGCCCACCGGGTATGGCCGATGCCCACCGTGCCGGTGGGGCGGTCGGTCTGGAGGACCTCAACCAGGGCCGAGAGCTTCCCCGCCGCCTTCCGGACCTCCAGGCCGCTGCCATTGACGACCGCGATTCCCGCGGAATCGTAGCCCCGGTATTCCATGCGACGAAGGCCGTCAATCAGAATGCCCGTAGCCTCCCGCGGGCCCAGATACCCAACAATGCCACACATGCGTGTTTCGGTCCTCGCAAAAGATTCAGGCCACCCCTCCACTCCCCTTCGGGCGCAGCAGGTCGCGGCAGGTCGTCGTCAACTCAGTGGCCTCGGTGACCGTGGGCGCCTCGGCGATGATCCGCACCACCGGCTCCGTTCCCGAGGGTCTCAGATGCACCCACCGGTCGGGCCAGGCGAGCCGCAATCCGTCCCGGTGGTCCGCATGAGCCTCGGGAAACCGATCCTGCAGACTCCGGCCGGCCGTGTCCAGATCCACCCCCCGAGGGATCTTCGTCTTCACGATGCGGTAGACCGGGGCGGATCGCACCCGGTCCGTCACCGTCCCGCCCGGGCCCGCAAGATACTGCAAAACCAGCGCCACACCGAGGGGTGCATCCCGTCCCGAGTGCAGGGCCGGCAGGATCACCCCCCCATTCCCCTCTCCCCCAATCAGGGCCCCGTCCTCCCGGATCATCCGCACCACATTGGCCTCCCCCACCGGAGCGCGGACAAACCGCGCTCCTCCGGCCAGGGCGGCATCCTCCACGACGCGGCTCGTGGAGAGATTCGCGACCACGGTGGCCGGCGCAGGATGGCGAGGCAGCACCGCCCGCACCGCGAAGGCCAGAGTGTAATCCTCTCCGATCGGGACCCCCGTCTCATCCACCAGGGCCAGGCGATCCACGTCCGGATCCACCGCCAGGCCGATCTCCGCACCCGTCGCGCGCACCAGCTCACCCAGATCGGACAGGTTGGCGGGAATCGGTTCCGGCTCGTGGGGAAACCTCCCGTCGGTTTCGGTGTGGATGGCATCGACCCGGCACCCCAGCCGGGCAAGCAACTCGGGAATGATCGCGCCGCCGGCTCCGCGGACGCAGTCGAGAGCCACATGGAACCGCCGGTTGCGAATGACGCCGACATCCACCTCGGGGAGGGCCAGCACGGAGGCGAGATGGCGCTCGATGGCCTCCCCATCAGTTGTCACGCCGCCGAGACCATCCCACCCGCTCCGGGGCGTTCCGGAGTCCGCACGAGCCTTGACTTCCGCCAACGCATCCCAGGAAAGAAAGGTTCCACCGGGCCCCACGAACTTGAGGGCGTTCCACTCCACGGGGTTGTGACTCGCTGTCAGAATGAGTCCCGCAGCCGCGCCATGGTGCTCCACGGCGAGCTGAGCCGTGGGAGTCGGGACCATCCCGAGGTCGACGACATTGGCCCCCACCGACTGGAATCCTGCCGTCGCCGCGCGGGAAAACATCTCACCGCTGGTCCGGGCATCCCGCCCAAGGACCACCGTTCTGTCACCCGGAGGAGAGGCCAGCGCCCAGGCTCCGAACGCGGCGGCGTACCGGGCCACCAGCTCGGGGGTGAGGTCCACGCCCACCAGGCCACGGAGCCCGGAAACGCTGAACATCAGGGTGTCGGTCATGAAGCGAGCCTTGGAGGGCGGTGGGGGAGGGAGGGAGGACCTAGGTCCTGCGTCCTACGTTCCAAGTCCTGAGGAGCATGCGACATAGGACATAGGACATGGAAAAGCGAGCATCGGCTTCCCAGTTCGGCGGCGGTCTCACACCGAGCCCAGCAACCGGGCCGGATCGGGAAAGGCGCGGCGAAAGGCGGCCACCACCTCGGGATCGAACTGGGCTCCGGCACATCGGGTGAGTTCCTCCATGGCATCGAGAGGGGCCCGGACGGGCCGGTAGGCTCGGTTGGTCGTCATGGCATCGAACGCATCCACCACGGCCACGATGCGGGCGGCAGCCGGGATCGCCGGGCCGGCCAGGCCGTCGGGAAATCCGGTCCCGTCGAACCGTTCGTGGTGATGACGGACGATCTGCAGGACGAGCGGACTGTCGCGCCGGAGCGGTTCGAGGATCTCCTCGCCCTCCACGACGTGACGCTGCACCTCCTGGAACTCCTCGGAAGTCAGCGGCCCGGGCTTCAGGAGGATGGCGTCGCGGGTGCCGATCTTCCCGATGTCGTGCAGGTCGCCGCCCAGACGGATCTGGTCGAGGGTGTCCCCGGTGAACCCCAGCAGGACAGCGGTCTTTTCGGCATACCGGCTCACCCGTTCCGAATGCCCTCGGGTGAACTCATCCTTCTTTTCCAGCATGCGAACCGCCATCTGCACCTGGCCCAGGAACATCTCCCGGTTCCGGGCCGCCAGGGCCCTCACGTTCTCTTCCAGCCGGTCTCGGTAGCTGCGCTGCAGGTGCTGATTCTCCAGCCTCCGCCGCCGCTGGTCCAGCGCGCGGTCGACCCGGGCCCGGACCTCCTCCCGCGACACCGGCTTCACCAGAAAGTCCGCTGCCCCCTCGCGGAGACACCCCACCACCGTCCTCACGCCCAGGCCGGCCTCGCCGATCATCAGCACCAGCGTGTCGGGGGACCGGTCGAGCATCCGATGCAGAAAGGCGGTGCCCTCGACATCGGGAAGGTCGTAGTCAACCACCAGCAGCGGCACCGGACCCATCGCGGCGAGCGCTGCCTCGGCCTCCATCCCCGAGGACGCCTCGACAACCGACAGCCCCTGGGTCTGGATCACGTGCCGAATCGCCCCGCGCGTCTCCGCGTCTCCCCCGACGATGAGGCATCGGGGAGCGGCGTCACCACCGGGCGGACGGGAGGATTCGGGCGACTGGAACACGGGGCAAAGGTAACGGCACCGTCGAGCAATCTTCAATCCGCTTGCCGTGGATTCAACTTCCCCGATACGTTTCCCGCAGCCCTCACCCGGAGCGTTATGACCCAGATCAGGCCTTCCGACCGTTCCCATGCCCACGCCACCCGGGCCATTCACGCCGGCGCCGTGGAGGACCTGCTCGCCGGCGCGATCATGCCACCGGTCTACCAGACCTCCACCTACCGGCAGGACGGCATCGGCCGCCACAAGGGCTACGAGTACGCCCGCACCCAGAATCCCACCCGGGAGGCCCTCGAACGCAACGTCGCGGCGCTCGAAGAGGGAACCCACGGATTCGCCTTCGGATCGGGGCTCGCCGCCCTCGATGCCCTCCTCAAGCTCTTCAGGCCCGGGGACCACATCATTTGCGGGGAGAACGTCTACGGAGGAACGCACCGGTTGATGGAACAGGTGTTCCGGCCCTTCGGGCTGGCCTTCTCGTTCGTGGACATGCGGGACGCGGATCAGGTGGACCGGGCAATCACCCCCGCCACCCGGATGATCTACGGGGAAACCCCCACCAATCCCATGATGTTCCTCGCCGACCTCGCCGCCCTGGGAGATCTGGCCCAGAGCCGGGGCCTCCTTCTGGCCGTGGACAACACCTTCGCCACCCCGATCTACCAGCGCCCCCTGACACGTGGTGCCGACATCGTTCTGCACAGCACCACCAAATATCTCAACGGGCACAGTGACATGGTCGGGGGTCTCCTGGTGACCACCCGCGACGACCTGGCCGAGCGCATCGGGTTCCTCCAGAACGCCGCCGGGGCCGTTCCGGGACCCTGGGATTGTTGGCTCGCCCTGCGCGGAATCAAGACACTCGTCGTCCGGATGCGGGAGCACGACCGGAATGGACGGAAGATCGCCGCCTGGCTCGTGGACCATCCCAGGGTCAAGCGGGTCTACTATCCCGGGCTCCCCGACCATCCCCAACACGACCTCGCCGTCCGGCAGATGGGGGGGTACTTCGGAGGCATGGTGTCCTTCGACGTGGGTGATCCCCTCCTCGCTCACCGCATCGCCGAGCGCACCGAGCTCTTCGCCCTCGCAGAATCGCTGGGTGGAGTGGAGAGCCTCATCGGACACCCCGCGTCCATGACCCATGCCTCGGTCCCGAAGCGCATGCGGGACAGCATGGGGCTCACCGACAGCCTGCTCCGCCTCTCCTGCGGAATCGAGGACGCCGACGACCTCATTGCCGATCTGGACCGGGCCATGGGGCCCGGGTGAGGGTGGCTCTTCCGTGCCAACCGGCGTATCATGATGAAACAGAGATCGCTTCGTTTCGTATGGTATCGGACTTCTGACCGAGGAATCGCCCGATGACCTCCATGCCCGCTCCCCGTCCCCGGATCGCCTTCCCCGGCATTGCCGGCGTCTCCTGGGAGCATCCGGCCGACCGGGCCGCTCTCCAGACACTCCGCGGCGTCCCCGGGTTCGACGAGATTGTCCGCAAGATCGTGGGCATTCTGGGCGGGGAGCGGGGGATCCGTCTCCTCTTTCAGGGCAACGCGGTCCGGTGTGGACCGACCCAGTTTGCCCGCGCGCACGCCATGCTGGTGGAGGTGGCCACCACCTTCGACTGGCATGAGGTGCCCGAGCTTTTCGTCACCCAGACGCCGGTGTTCAACGCCGGGGCCTACGGGATGGATCACCCCTTCATCGTGCTCCATTCCGCCGCGCTCGAGATTCTCGACGAGAACGAGCTGCGGGTGCTCATCGCCCACGAGATGGGACACATCGTCAGCGGGCATGCCCTCTACCGCACCATCGCCGAGATACTCCTCAACGTCAGCTTCGCAGCGCTCCCGATCCTGGCGGGCATCGCGCTCCTCCCGGTGCGACTCGCGGTTCTCGAATGGTCCCGCAAGTCGGAACTCTCGGCCGACCGCGCGGGGCTCCTCGGCTCCCAGGATGTGATGGTGTCCCAGCAGTTGTTCATGAAGATGGCCGGGGGAAGCCGCGGCGCCCTGAAGGCGGGGGAGATGAACCTGGAGGCCTTCATGACCCAGGCCAATGAGTACCTGCAGGCGAGCGACGGAATCGACATCGTGTACAAGATCCTCAACACCCTGGCCCTGACGCACCCGATGAACACCATTCGCGCCGCGGAACTCCAGCAATGGGTGGCGGCGGGAGACTACGAACGCATTCTCCGGGGTGAGTATGTCCGGCGGGGACCCGACCGGGATCGGCCCCTGCGGGAGGAGTTCGGCGCCGCGCGCGACTACTATGCCGGGGAGGCGCGGGACGTGGCCCAGAAGATGGCGGGTGCGGCGAAGCGCGCGGCCACTGCCGCGGCCGACGCCTTCAGAAAGGCACAGAAAGAGTGAGAATTCTGGTGGTGGGTGGCGGCGGACGGGAGCACGCCATCATCCGGACCTTCCGGCGGGAGCAGGCGGGCCTCGACATCTACTGCGCCCCGGGCGGTCCGGGCCTGGCCTCTCTCGCCTCGAACCTCCCCATTGCCGTGGACGACGTGGATCACCTGGTCGAGGCGGCCGATCGGCACGGCATCGAACTCGTGGTCGTGGGCCCCGAGCTCCCCCTGGCGCTCGGCCTGGCGGATCACCTCCGCGCTCATGGGCACCCCGTCCTCGGCCCCGGGGCCGCTGCCGCGCGGATCGAAAGTTCGAAGGCCTTTGCCAAGGATGTCATGCGGGCCGCGGGTGTACCCACCGCCGAGTGGGCGGTCTTCCGCGACCTGGACGAGGCCCTGGCCCACGTGGACGGCCAGGCGGAGCCATTGGTGGTCAAGGCCTCGGGACTCGCGGCCGGGAAGGGTGCCGTGGTCTGTGCCACCCGATCCGAGGCGCGCGCGGCGGTCACCCGGATGCTGGGTGAGCGCGCCTTCGGCGAGGCGGGAGACGAGATCGTCATCGAATCGTTTCTTCCCGGCGAGGAACTCTCCGTCTTCGCGGTCACCAACGGGCGCGAGATGAGTCTCCTCCCCGCCGCGCAGGATTACAAGCGGGTCGGCGAGGGCGACACCGGTCCGAACACCGGCGGGATGGGTGCCTGTTCCCCCGTGTCCTTCGCGACCCCGGACCTGATGGCGCGGGTGGAGCAGGAAATCCTTCGCCCCACGCTCGCCGAGCTCGAGGCACGCGACGCCCGCTTCCGGGGAATCCTCTATGCCGGGCTCATGATCGCACCGGACGGATCACCCTCGGTCATCGAGTTCAACTGCCGCCTCGGGGATCCCGAAGCCCAGACCGTCCTCCCCACGCTCGAAGGCGACTTCCTCCTCGCCTGCCAGGCTGCGGCTTCCGGCGGGCGCATCCCGGAGCTGCCCGCCACCGGGCGCTTCGCCGTCACCACGGTACTGGCCGCGCGGGGATATCCCGAGGCCCCCGTCCTGGGCGATCACATCACGCTCCCACCCCATCACCACCGGGACGCCATCTTCTACCACGCCGGCACGACCCGCGACCCCAAGGGCGGGTTCCAGACCGCCGGCGGCCGGGTGGCGGCCTGCACCGGACTGGGCGACACCTTCGAGGAAGCCCGGACCAACAGCCTCCTGCTGGCCGACAGCATCGAGTTCGAGGGGAAGCACTTTCGGCGTGATATCGGGTGGCGTGAGGCGGAGCGTCAACGACGGGGACAAGGCACTCCCGCGGGCACCTGATCGCACGCTCCGTTCACCCGGGGCCTCCCGAACGGAAAGAGCAGCACCAGGACCGTACGGGCACGGCGCCGCCGTGCCCACCTGAATCCGTGCCCAACCGAAGATCAATACCCCCATGCCCGAACTCCCCGAGGTGGAAACCATCGTCCGCGACCTGCGACCGGGGCTCGTGGGACGCACCATCCGAAGCGTCTCGCTTCGATTCGACGACCTCCTCCGGGGCATCACTCGCCCGTCCCTGCTCCGGGGACTCCGGAATCAGACCATTCACCGCGTGGACCGCAGGGCCAAGCACGCGGTGCTCCTCCTCGATCGCCATCGGCTCGTGATCCAGCCCGGCATGACCGGGGTCCTCCTCCGGCACCCCACGGCCTCCGCCACTCCCGACAAATACGAGGTGCTCCGAGCGACCCTCGACGATGGTTCCACCCTCGTCTACCGCGACATCCGCCGGCTCGGCACGCTCCTCCTTCTCGACGATGCGGAATGGGACCGGTACGACGCCGCCCTCGGCCCCGAACCGCTCGATCCCGCCTTCACCCCCGAGGTGCTCGGACGGGCCCTGGCCCGAACCCGCCAGGCGATCAAGAAGGCCCTGATGGACCAGCGGCTCGTGGCCGGAGTGGGGAACATCTACGCGAACGAGGCCCTCTTCCTGGCGGGCATCGATCCTTCCCGGCCCGCGTCGTCCCTGACCTCCGACGAGGTGCGTCGGGTGCATCAGGAAACCGTCAGGATCCTCCGCCAGGCCGTCGCGGCCCACGGGACCACCCTTCGCGACTACCGGCGCGGCACCGGCGAAACCGGAGACTTCCAGATGGAGCTGCAGGCGTACGGGCGCGAAGGGGAACCGTGCCGCCGCTGCGGGACACCCCTGGTCGGCACTCACGCGATCGACGCCCGCATCACCGTGTTCTGTTGGCGCTGCCAGGGCAGGGAGTAGGGAATAGGGAGTGGGGAATAGGGAGTAGGGTGTAGGGGGTAGGGGCGACGCATCGCCCGGGCCCCAGATGGACACGACAGACGGTGGCGGGAGGGAATGGGACATTAGAGGGAATAGGGATTGGGTGTTGGGTGACCCCCACTCCCTACTCCCTACTCCCGGGGGGTGGGGTAGATTGTGGGGATGCCTCCCCCGGCCGCCGCGACCCTCCTTCCCCCCGCGGGCGACCTCCGGATCCTGCGGGACCGGGTTCGCCGCCTGGCGGAGAACCGGCCCGGCGTGTACCGGATGATCGATCCCGCCGGACGGGTGCTCTACGTGGGCAAGGCCAGGCGACTCCGGGCCCGGCTCCTGGGGTATTTCCGGGCCGTGTACCCGGAGGACAAGGCGGCCCGAATCCTCCACGCGAGCCAGGACGTGCAGTGGGACTACGTCCCCAGCGAGTTTGCCGCCTTCCTCACCGAACTCCGGCAGATCCGCCAGCACCGGCCGCCGCTGAACGTCCAGTACAACCGCACCCGCCGGGCCATCTTCGTCACGGTATCCGGCGGGACCGCCCCCCGGCTGGGAACCAGCACCCGGGCGGACCGGGGGGGGCTCCGTTGCTATGGCCCGCTCCGTTCCGCCGGCCGCCTGGCCGAGGCACTCCGGACCCTGAATGACCTCCTCGGCCTCCGGGATTGTGCGGAGCGGATGCCGATGGTCTTCCCCGGTCAGGGGGACCTCTTCGGCACGCCTCGTCAGGCCGCCTGTCACCGACATGGGTTCGGGCTGTGTACCGGGCCCTGTGCCGCCTTCATCGAGGAGTCGGAGTATGGGGAACGGATGGAGAGGGCGGTCAACTTCCTGGAGGGTCGCTCCATCCACCCGATCGATCGAGTGGTCGGCCCCATGACCGCGTGCGCCGACGCGGGGGACTTCGAGGGCGCCATTCGATGGCGCGAAAAGTTCGAGCACCTCGAGTGGCTCTTCACCGTGCTCAATCGGGCCCGGAGCGCCCTGGAACTCCTCTCCTTCGTGTACCGGGAGCCGGGCGACCATGGGGACGAAAGGGCCTACCTGATACGCCGCGGACGGGTCCGTGCCACCTTCCCCTGGCCCTCCACTCCGATCGAGATCGAAGCCTTCCGTGGCGTGGTGGCGTCCGAGATGTCCCAGCCGGAGCCTGCCACCGGGCCCCTCCCTCCGGAGGATGTGGATGAGATGCTGCTGATCATGGCCTGGTTCCGGAAACATCCGCAGGCCCTCCGCCGAACCACCCCCCTGTCAACGTGGATCGACGCCCCCGGCCTGTAGGGGCGACGCATGCGTCGCCCCGTGCCGAGCCACACGATCGGGATTCTCCGGATCTTCCGCCCAGAGCAAAGGGTTGCTGAGGATATAGTCCTCGATCCTCTGCAGCGAGGCGTCGCCGCGAACCACATGCTCATAGTAATTCCGCTGCCACACGACCGCACCAGGCGTCCCGCAGCGACGGTTGATCAGTCGAGTGGCCGCAGACTTGAAGCAACCCACGATGGCACCGACGGATCGATGGACCAACCCCCACGATCGCGGCCAGTCACCCGAATCCCCAACGGCCTCAATCAATCGGCCGTACAGTCGACCGGACGGAATCCCCGCGAGACGGTAACAAATACGCGTCAGCTCACTCGATCCACTCCACCCGCACCCCTCCCGCCGCCGCGGTGAGGGCCATCTCGAGTTTCCGGGTGGCGCTGGCATAGCCCTGGGACACCCAGGTGTTGCCGTCCCGGGTGAATCCGGTGTCCCCCACGTTGGCTAGCCACCGATCCACCACCAGACGGACCCCGACATCCCTCGGAAGCCGCAGAAGCACCGTGCCCAGAGTGGCCTCCACGCTGACGCGCAGGAGGTCGGGGAAGTCACCGCTGAAATCGAGCGTCGCGGGACCGGCGTCGGAGGTGAGACGGAGAAAGTCACACCGGCTGTTGCCCAGCTGGCGCAGAGTCACCTCGGAGGCATTGGCCCGGATGCTCATCCCGTCACACGATCCTGTCGTGCCGCGGGAGAACCGCAGGGTGGCCTTCGTGGCCCGGAGCGTGAGATCCACCCGCCGGAGGGCGAGGCCGCCGAGATCGATGTCGCTCGACCCGGAGGTGAGGGTCCCTTCCAGGGAAACCGGCACCGCGGGAGTCAGCTCGATGACCGCCTCGGACGCCGGCGGACGGCCGGCGGAGACGAGGACCCCTCCTCCCCGCTGGATCGGATCGAGACCGAAGGTCGCGGTGCCCGTGGTCTCGTCATACCGCCCCACCGAAGACATCGCTCCCGCGTCGTAGCGGGCCTGATACCGGTAGAGGGTGTGTCCCCCGGCGGTCCGGAGTTCCAGGTGGGTCCGGGTGAAGGTCAGATTGGCGATGAGCGCCACCTGCCCGTCCTGATGACGGGCCACCGTCACGTCCCGCAAGGGCACTCCCTGAGCCGCAACCCCGCTCCCTGTCACGCCGGCGAGCAGTGCCGCGACCAGGCCGCCGCGAGACCTCATGATCCGGACGGCGGCGTGCGGGTGCTCGTGGGACGGGTCACCGCGGGAACCCCGAATTGGGGCGTGGCCCAGAGGTACTCGTCGGTCATCGCCTCGGGAGGAGTGATCCGGCCGGTGAAGTTGCTCCGGATGCCCGCCCGGCTCAACAGCGCCGCTCCAAACCCCGTGGTGGCCAGGATCCAGGTGGCGAGCACCGCCGCCCCCATCATGAGGCCGCCCGCCACCGGAACCCATCCGAACACTACCCAGACCATCCAGATCGACAGAATGCCGGCAAGCCCGACCAGCATGTAGCGGTAGCTGTTCGGATAGTCGACCAGGATCCCCCGCGCCATGCGACGCCGGGCGTGGGTTTCCCCCATCGCATGCGCCACCGCCAGGAAGCCCCCGACCACACCGATCACCACGAGCAGCCCGTACACGATCACCGCGAAGGGGATCAGCAGCACGCCCACGACCGTCAGGGCAAGCCCCACGACCAGCATGCCGAAGGTCGGCAACAGAAGGATCTGCCCCAGCAGGCCCACGAGAAAGGAACGACCGAAGGAATGGGAGACGGTGTCGGAGACGACGTCGAGGTGCCCCTTGCCGAAGAGTACCAGCGCAAATCCCAGCGTTGTCAACGTGAGAAACATACCAAGCAATCCGGATCCGCTGCGCAGAAACGCCCCCACCGGCGACACCGGGGCCGCGGACACGGGAGGAGCCGTGAGCCGCAGGGCGCGAATCTCTCCCCCCACACGGCCCCCCAGCTCCCGCACGTTCCCCCCGAGGGCCAGAACCTCTCCCGTCACCTCTCCGGCCGGCCCGAGGACGATGTCCCCGTCGAGGGTCACCACCGTTCCCTCCACTCGGCCATACACGAGGGCGTCGCCACGGAGCACCAGCAGGTGGCCCGCCACCACGTCTCCCGACCCGATCGCATAGTCCCCCTGATGCGCGGATCCCCCCCGCACCGTGATCCGGAGACGGTCGGAGGATGCGTCGGCCATCGCGGCCCGCAGGGTGGACTCCAGCCCCTGGGGATCCACCAGATGCTCCAGGTCGATGGATGGACCACCGGCCGGGATGGGCCCCGGTGCCGGACGCCCCTCCTGGGCCTGCACCAGGAATGAACCGGCCCGGGCCGCGAGCTGCCCGAGGACGTCGGCGAGAGAGGGAGCGGGAGACGGAGTGAGAGCTGCGGGCGCGGGTCCGGGCGCCAGCATCAGCAACCCGAGGACCAGCCGGCTACCAGTGCCCATCGCCCACCTCACGCGCCGGAAGGGCCATCAGGTGGCGAAAGGCCAGGACACCGCCACCGAAGGCAGCCGACAGTCCGGCCAGAACGGCAGCCAGTCGTCCCGGGGAGGTGATCAGGTCCTGCAGCCCATGATACCAGGGTTGACCCGCCAGAGCGCCCGCGCCGGACCGAACGCCCGACCAGAGCAGATCCGACAGGGCCACGACCACCTGATCGCCCCAGACCGTGAGCAGCTCCCGGTTGGCCAGGGACCAGAGCACGCTCGCCATCATGGCCCCGCCGATGACCAGCACCCATGCGGCCGCCCCCGCCAGCGATCGCCGCGAGGCGAGGAGGCGCCGAGACCACCGGGCGGCCTCCACGGGGACAGTCCGAGGCAGGGTCACCCCGGCCATCACCCGGTCCGCAAACCCATCCGCCGGGGCGAGCTCAACCAGGGTCCGAAACGCTGCGAGCAGACTCGCGTCCGCACGTACCATTTCGAAACAAACGGGACATTGTCCCAGATGGGAACGTGCCTCGGCGGAAAGCCCATTCTCGTGGAATGCGTCGAGGTCGTCGGCGGTCAGGTGCGGTCGAGGCGTCGTCATAACTGCCTCCCATACGGGGGGGTCCCGGCGAAGGTTTCACTCATTGGCGGAGGTGGGCCAGGGCGATCCGAAGCTCATTCCGGGCCCGGTGGATGTAGGTCTTGATGGTCCCGAGAGGGAGGTCGAGAATCTCCGCGATCTCCTCATAGGAACGCCCGTCGACGTGCCGGAGGAGAATGCAGGTGCGGTACTCGGGCCGAAGCCGGGCGATCACCTCCTCGATCTCACCGCCCAACTCCTTGGCTTCAACTTCGTCCAGCGGGCTCTCGTTGTGGTCGCTGATCTGAAGGGCGGTCGCCTCGATGGCTTCCGGGGTCGCCGCATGGGGCGACCCGTCGAGGGACAGTGTGTTGAGTTCACGGCGACGGAGGTGGTCGATCGCAGCGTTGTTGGCGATCTTGAAGACCCAGGACGAGAACTTGTACTCCGGACGATACGAGTCGATCGCGTTCAGCACCTTGACGAAGGTCTCCTGGGAAAGATCCTCCGCCTGTTCCCGGTTGCGGACCATGCGGTAGATGAGCGCGAACACCGGTCGCTCGTACCGGCGGATCAGTTCACGGTAGGCCCGCTCCCTCCCGAGCCGCGCCTCGAGGACCACCTCCTGATCGGTGGCGTGAGCCAAGGCATTGCCATCGGCGCTCACGCGGAGCCCTTCCGGGTTGCGGTCCAGCCCCGCAGGGGGCTACATTCGCGGCCCATGTTCGCTACCGACAGCAAGTTACCGGTCACCGACCCGACCCTGAAGCGGGAACAGGTCCGGGACATGTTCACGCGAATCGCCCCCAGGTACGACCTGCTCAACCACCTCCTGAGCCTGAACGTGGACCGGTGGTGGCGACGGGAGACGGTACGAAGACTCGGATGGGAAGCCCGGCCGGAAGGCACCTACCTCGATCTCTGCGCCGGCACCCTTGACCTGGCCGCCACCCTGGCCCGGGAGCCAGGTTTCCGGGGGCGTGTCGTGGGTGCGGACTTTGTCCTCCCCATGTTGCAACGGGGACGGGGGAAGAGTGACCGGGTCGAACCACTGAATGCGGATGCGCTCCTCCTTCCTTTCCGGGATGCGATGTTTGATGGCGCCACCATCGGATTCGGAATCCGCAACGTGGCCGACCTCGACGCCGGCCTCCGGGAGGCAGCCCGAATCCTCAAGCCCGCCGGCCGGCTGGTTATCCTGGAGTTCACCGTCCCCCGGTGGCAGCCCCTGCGAAGCCTCTATCTGCTCTACTTCCGCCGAGTACTGCCTCTCATCGGACGTCTCTTGTCGAAACATACGACGGCCTACGACTACCTGCCAGCGTCGGTGCTCGCCTTCCCTGAACCGGACGCGCTCGCGGAGCGTATGCTCAGTGCCGGGTTCACCGAGGTCCGGCATGTTCGAAAGACGGGGGGAATCTGCGCCATTCACGTCGGAACCCGGCCCGTGCCGGGAGGGGGAGGCGGATCGCCATGACGCTGGAAACAAGCCGGGACTTCCTGGCCGCCATCGAGGCCGCGGGAGAGCTCGTCCGCGTCGCCGCCCCGGTCCGGACCCATTTGGAAATGGCCGAGATCGCCGACCGGGTGATGAAGAGCCCCGGCGGGGGGCCCGCGCTCCTCTTCGAGAACCCGATCCTGCCCGACGGATCGAGGAGTGACATCCCCGTCGCCATCAACCTCTACGGCTCGATGCGCCGGATGTGCCTTTCCCTCGGCACCGACACTCTCGATGCCATCGGGGACCGCATCACCGGAATGCTCGACCTGAAGGTGCCCGAGGGACTCTTCGGCAAGCTCTCGCTCCTGCCCCGCCTCGCCGAACTCACCAAGTTCCCCCCGCGTTCGAAGAGTGGGCGTCCGCCCTGCCAGGAGGTGGTCCTGACAGGGACGGAGATCAACCTCGACCGGATCCCCTTCCTCCAGACCTGGCCCGGCGATGGCGGCCGGTACATCACCCTCCCCATGGTGATCACGACCGACCCCGCCCGGGGAATCCGCAACGTGGGGATGTACCGGGTCCAGGTGCTGGGTCGGGACTCCCTGGCCATGCACTGGCAGCGTCACAAGGTGGGAGCCGCCCATTGGCGGGAGATGGCCTCCCGGGGCGAGAAGATGCCGGTGGTGATTGCCATCGGAGGGGACCCGGCCAGCGTCTACTCGGCGTCGGCCCCGCTCCCTCCCACGATCGATGAGTTCCTCTTTGCCGGCTTTCTCCGCCGCGCCCCGGTGGCGCTCGCCCGGGCCGTCACCTGTGAACTCGATGTCCCGGCCGAGGCGGACATCGTGATCGAGGGATACATCGACCCCGCGGAACCGCTGGTGGTGGAGGGCCCCTTCGGGGACCACACCGGGTTCTACTCTCTCGCCGATGACTATCCCCGGGTGCAGGTCACCGCCGTCACCCTGCGGCGGAACCCGGTCTATCAGGCCACCCTCGTCGGTCCTCCCCCCATGGAGGACTTCTACCTGGGTCACGCCACGGAACGGATCTTCCTCCCCCTCCTCCGGCTCACCATCCCGGAGGTCGTGGACTATCACATGCCGGCCCCCGGGATCTTCCACAACCTGGTGTTCGTCTCCATCGACAAGCAGTATCCCGGCCAGGCCTGCAAGGTGATGAACGCACTCTGGGGACAGGGCCTCATGTCGCTCGCCAAGGTCCTGGTGGTGGTGGACAAGGAGGTGAACGTCCGCAATCCCGACGAGGCCTGGTGGATCGCGCTCAACAACATCGATCCGGAACGCGACGTACGGTTCACCATGGGCCCGGTGGACGTGCTCGACCATGCGTCCCGGGCCTTCACCTACGGCAGCAAGATGGGCATCGACGCCACCCGCAAATGGCCGGAGGAAGGGTTCACCCGTGAGTGGCCGGATCTCGTCCGCATGGACGACGCCACGAAGCAACGGGTGGACGCGAGGTGGGCCGACCTGGGCATCTCCCTTCCGGGAGTACCCGACGCCCGCCCGGAGCGCCGGTGACCGCCACCCCCCGGGAGGGCCAGACCCTGGCGGGCCGGTCCCTGGCGGTCCGGTACGCCAACTTTGTCAAGCTCCCTCACACTCTCTTCGCCCTCCCCTTCGCCCTCCTCGGCGTCCTCGCCGCGGCCCCGCTCGCCCCGTTGACGCCCGCCACGGTCGGCTACGTGGTGCTCGCCTTCACCGCGGCCCGCTGGGTGGCCATGGGCGTGAACCGGATCGTGGACCGGGAGTACGACGCCCGTAACCCGCGGACGGCAGCCCGGGAACTCCCGCGGGGCGCGCTGACCATGACCCAGGCATGGGGCTCGGTCCTGGCGGCGGGAGGGATCTTCATCTGGACCTCCTCGCGACTCAACCCGGTCTGCTTCGTCCTCTCCCCGGTGGCGCTCGCCTGGATCTGCGCCTATTCGTTCGCCAAGCGCTTCACCTGGTGGCCGCACCTTTGGCTCGGCATGAGTCTCGCCATCGCCCCCGTCGGAGGATACATCGCGGTGGCGGGAGCCTGGAGCGAGCCCTGGTGGGTGCTCGTGGCCGTCACCATCGGGGTGGCCACCTGGGTGGCGGGGTTCGACATCTTCTACGCCCTCCCCGATGCCGCCTTCGACCGAGCCGAAGGTCTCCACAGCGCCGTGGTCCGCTTCGGGGAAACCCGCAGCATCCTCCTGGCCAAGATCCTCCATGGAATCACGGTTCCCGCGCTCCTCCTCTTTGGCTGGGGCGCCGGATTCGGAACGGTGTATGTTGCGGGAGTCGGGATCGCGGCGCTGCTCCTCGTGTACGAGCACCAGCTCGTCCGCCCGGGGGATCTGTCGCGACTCGATGCGGCGTTCTTCACCATGAACGGAGTGATTTCAGTGACGGTGTTCACCTTTGCGCTCGGCGATCGGCTGTTCGGATGAAGAAGCCACCCCTGCCCGAACCGCGGCCGGAGAAGCCCGGCCGGGCACCGAACCCTCAAGGACCGGTCCGCCAACCGGTGCGTCCGCCCACGCCCCAGAAGCACCCGGTCCGGGTGCCCACCCCGAACCGCAGGGGCCGATGAGCCGCCATCCGATTGTGCTGGGAATCACCGGAGCGTCCGGCGCCCCCTATGCCGTCCGGTTGCTCGAGGTGCTCGCACGCCACCGGGTGCCGGTCTGGCTCACGGTGACGAGCCACGGATGGCGGCTCCTCGCCGAAGAGTGCGATCTCTCCGATCTTGCTGCCCTGCAACAGGCCACCGGGGGCGACTGGAGCACCGTCACCCACTTTGCCGATGGGGACCGCGGCGCCATGCCCGCCTCCGGGTCGCAGCGCACCGGCGGGATGGTCATCTGCCCCTGCTCCATGGGAACCGTGTCGGCCATCGCCCAGGGATCGAGCCGGTCCCTCGTGGAACGCGCCGCCGACGTGACCCTCAAGGAAGGGCGCCGTCTGATCGTGGTTCCGCGGGAAACACCGATGTCGGCGATTCACCTCCGCAACCTCGCCACGCTCGCGGAGTTGGGTGTCACGGTGCTTCCCGCGGCCCCGGGATTCTACCACCGGCCGGCCAACCTCGCGGATCTCGTGGACTTCATCGTGCAGCGCCTCCTCGACCACCTCGACCTCGCCATCGAGATCAGCCCCCGCTGGACCGGGGAATCGGCCTAACCCCGTGCGCCTCGGCGTCCTGTCCGACACCCACGGGGTTCTCCCGGCCGAGGTGCTCGACCTCTTCGCCGAGGTGGACCTGATCCTTCACGCCGGAGACGTCGGCGATCCCGGTATCCTCACCACGCTCCAGGCCATCGCTCCGGTCCACGCGGTCTGGGGAAACTGCGATGGGTTCGACGTGCGCCGCGTCACCACCGAGCGGGTCGAGGTCCGGATCGACGGGTTCGACCTGCTCGTCCTCCACGGGCATCAGTACGGGCGTCCCGATCCCGAGAGCGTGGCGCTGGCCAACCCCGGGGCGGAAATCATCGTGTTCGGACACACCCACCGTCCCGTGCTGGCCCTGGTGGATCAGGTGGTGACCGTCATGAATCCCGGCTCCGCCGGCGACCCGCGACACGGGCTCCCCCCCTCGGCGGGGATCCTGGAACTGGAGCCCGGCATCCCACCCCGCGGGCGCCTGGTAGCGCTGCAATGACCAATGACCAATGATCAGTGAACAGGGATCAGTAACCTGTGGTCAGTGAACAGTGACAAAAGGCCAAGGGACCTTGATCCGTTGACGCTGCACGATATCCCCGTTGGTCCCGCGAATGGCGACCCGCCTTAGAACTCACAGGAACAACGAAAGGCACGAAAGCCGAATCGCCGAGGTCGGCAGGGCTTCGGGGCATGCATCTACCTGCACGAAAACCCTGCAGATCCCGTTGAACAATGATCATTGGTCATTGGTCATTGGTCATTGTTCATTGTTCATTGTTCATTGTTCATTGTCCCCGCAATCGCCCCCGCATGGTCCAGATCAGGATCAGCCCGCACCCACTCGTGGAACGGTATTGCAGCGGGGCGCCCGAGGCCGACCCCGGATACGTTTCGATACCATAGATCTCATCGGGACCCACCGGGAGACCATTTCCCATCTGGGGATCCACCGTTACCTTGGTTCCGTCCACGTAGAAATCGGGCTGGCAGTACCCCGACGCCTGGGGCGCCCGCGACGACACCACCGCGAAGTCCATCCCGGACGACACCACGGTGAACCCCGGCACGACCCGGAACAGTTCCTCGGCCCGGATCGGGGAACGCCTCTCGATCTCCTCCCGGGTGATGAAGTGCCCCCGGCCCTGGCTCCGGCGCTCCTCGAATTCATTGCGGAAGACCCGCTCCTCGACCACGATCTCCGGCAGTTCCAGCACCCTGCCTGCCAGCCGGATGTCGAGTTCCGTCTGCTCATCCGGGCGCAACTGCACCATGTCGCGGCGCCGGGAAAACCCGATGGCCCGGGATTCCACCGAGTAGGTGCCGGCGGGGAGCCCCTCGAGGTGAAACCGGCCCGCGGCGTTGGTGCGCGTGCCGTGAGGGAGTCCCAGGACGAACACCTGCGCTTCGGGAACCGGAGAACCATCGGGCCCGCGGACCGTGCCGCGCAGGACCGCGCTTCCGGTGGCGCTGTCGCCCGCGATCGCGCCGGGAGCATCCAGGTCGAGCGCCAGACCACGAAACGCCACCGGGCGACCCGCCAGGTCGAGTTCCAGGGGGGGACCCACCACCCCGTCCGCCTGGGCGCGCAGGAGAACCGGAGTGTCGTTCGGCACACCGCAGATCTGGTACCGGCCCACCGAATCGGCTGTGGCTGCCGCAGCGCGGGTTCCGCTCGTCACGCCCAGAGCTGTGGACACCCGCGTCTCCCTCCACTCCACCCGAACCTCACCGCCGATGATGGGGGCACCGGTGCGGACATTGGCCAGCCGGCCGAAGACGACGCCGGTCTGGGCCGCCTGGGGTCCGCGACAGAGCGCACCGTGAACCGCCACACCTGACACCGTGCTGAGAAAGATTGGGTAGACCCCTCCCGGTTCCACCTGCAGCGACATCTCAGGTGGCGTGTATCCGAGTTGATCCAGGGCGGGGTGGAAAAAGGAGACCGTGTAGGCTCCGGGTTCGAGGCTGTCGAACACGAAACGGCCTCGGCCATCGGTGATCAGCGTCCGGGCCGCGGGCCCGCTCACCGTGACGCGCGCGTTCGGGAGAACAGCTCCGGTGAGAAGACTGTCCCACACGTAGCCGCGCACAATGGCGGTCGGAGGGGAAGCTTGCTGGGCCTGCACGGGCACGGCGGCACCGAGGGCAAGACTCGCGAGGATCGATGGCAACGGGAAGCGGAGCACGGCAGGACCATCTCGGCGACATGACATCAGGAACAATAGCAGCATCCTCCGGGAAGCAACACCGGCTCCCCGTCACGCCTCCCGCTCCACCTTGCCCTCCCCGGGTCCTTCCCCGATACTCCGGGATCCCCTTCTGGAGCGCGGTATGACATCGCGTCGTCTCTTTGTGGCCTCCGTCGCCGGGCTGGCTGCCCTGCCGGCGTTCCGTTCCGATGCCCTCGCCCGGGCCTGGACGCTGCGCCGAGACACCGGTTCCGTCCCGCCCGGCTCCCTCGCCGGCGACGAGGCGTACTGGGGTGAGATCCAGCGTGCCTTCGACACCGACCGCACCATGGTGAACCTCAACAACGGAGGGGTCTGTCCCACCCCGAGCCATGTTCTCGAGGCGATGATCCGCGACCTTCGGTTCACCAACGAGCTTCCGGTGGAGCACATGTGGCGGGTGCTCGAGCCCCGGGTCGAGAGCGTGCGGCGGGACCTCGCCGCCGACTTCGGCTGCGATCCCGAGGAGATGGCCATCACGCGCAACGCCTCCGAGTCGTTGGAGACGATGATCCTCGGGGTGGACCTGCGCCGCGGTGACGAGGTGATCGTCACGGATCAGAACTACCCACGGATGCTCACCAGCTGGGACCAGCGGGTCCGGCGCGAAGGTCTCGTCCTGCGCACCTTACGCTTCGAGGTGCCTCCGCCGACTCCGACCCATGTCGTGGATCAGATCGCGGCGGCAATCACGCCCCGCACCCGGGTGATCGAAATCCCCCACATCACCAATCTGACCGGGCAGATTCTTCCCATCCGGGAGATCGTCGCCCTGGCCCGCAGGCATGATATCCGGGTCTTCGTGGATGGGGCCCACGCCTATGCCCATTTCCCCTTCAGGCGCGAGGCGCTCGACTGCGACTATTACGGCACCAGTCTCCACAAGTGGCTGCTCGCCCCGATCGGCACCGGGTTCCTGTATGTCCGGAAGGAGCGGCAGAAGGATCTGTGGCCCCTCATGGCGGCCCCCGCCAGCATGGACGAGAACATCCGGAAGTACGAGGAGATCGGCACCCACCCCGCCGCCAACCACAACGCGATCGCCGCCGCACTCGCCTTTCACCGCGCCATCGGGTCGGACCGCAAGATCGCCCGGCTCCGCTATCTCCGGAACCGCTGGGCCCGCCGGCTCCTGGCCGAGAGTGACCGGGTTCGCATTCCGACGCCGCTCGAGGGGGAGAACTCGGGAGCCATCGCGCTGGTGGGTGTCGAGGGTGTGGACACCGGGAAACTGCACGGGTGGCTGCTCCATCAGCACCGGATCGTAACGACAACGATCAGCCATGCCCAGTTCGGAGGACTCCGGGTCACCCCGAACGTCTACACAACGATTGACGAGGTGGACCTCTTCGCCGACCGCATCCTGCATGCGATCCGGCACGGGGTGGGGTGAGGGGAGGACTTGGGACCTAGGACGTAGAATGTAGGACGACAGCGGGCGCAACCGGCCCCGTCATCGCGAGGCGGCGAATGCCGCCGTGGCGATCTCGCGCGCCATCGGATGCATGGAAGAGGATGCCCGGCCTTCACGCCTGAGCCCAGGGGGGGGGGGCCGGCAGGAAGGCCGACCTCGCGTCTCGTGGGGTCGGTATCACCTCACGGGATTGCCACGGGCCCTGCGGGCCCTCGCAATGATAGAAAATGGACCACTGCCCGTCATTCCGGGGACAAGCTTCGCGGGGATGACGGGCTCTTCTACGTCCTACGTCCTACGTCCTATTAAGCTCCGTCCCGTGTCCTCTCCTACGATCCCACGATCCGCGCGAGCAGCCCCTGGGCATACTCCTTGTCCCACGTCGCCAGGTTGCGGCGGGCCGTCACCTCGATCTTCGAGGTGCTGGGGCTCTGCCGGGTGATCTTCACCGTCACGTCGAGGTCGCCGGTCTTCCCCTTGTACTCGCGCTCATCACCCTCCTCCTTCACCGCGGACGACTCGACCGTGATGTTCCGGGCCTGAAACTCCGCCTCGGTGCGCTGGGACAGGTCCGCCACCGTTCGCTCCGCCACGACTTCAGCCCCGCGAGTCGTCAGATAAATGCCACTCGCCGCCCCCGCTGCCCCTGCGGCGGCGAAGAGACACCCCTGCAACAGAAGGAGCGTGGCCGCCGCAAACAGCCGAACCAGGGGTGGTGATGACCGATGACTCATGGGGATGTCCCTCCAGCAAAATCAGGTATACAGGATGGTCAGGAGACCGGATGACGGGATGGAATGTAACGGCACGGCCCCGTGGTGAGATACCCCGACTTCCTCCTCCACCCCCTAGTGAACCCCCCGATTGATGAGTAGGTTCCGAGCATGAGAGCACACTCTGCCCTTCCCGCCCTCGCCCTGGCGGTCCTGGCCTGCGGGTCCACCGACTCCGCCCCTCACGCTGGGCTCGATCCCGTGGCCACCGCCATCCTGGCCACCGACACCCCGGAAACGTTGAGCTACGCAGCCGACCTCCAGGTCGACCTCACCCAGATGACCCAGACGCCCACCGGGCTCTACTTTCAGGATCTCGTTCCCGGAACGGGAGATTCGGTCGTCACAGGCCGGACGGTGACGGTTCACTACACAGGATGGCTCCCGGACGGTACCCAATTCGATTCCAGCGTCGGGGGCTCACCCTTCTCTTTCCGGGTCGGAGGAGGCAACGTGATCCAAGGGTGGGATGAAGGGCTGATTGGAATGCGGGCGGGCGGAAAGCGGAAGCTGGTGATTCCGAGCCATCTGGGCTACGGGCCGGAGGGGATCGGCCCGATTCCGTCGAACGCCACTTTGGTGTTTGACGTGGAACTCCTCGAAATCCGCTGACAAACCGGGAGGGACGTGGGTGCGCGGCCTAGCGCCCGCCCCGTCCCCCCTCCTTGCGCGTCCCCCGCGTCTTTTCCCTCTTCTCGGCTTCCAAGGCGGCCTTCCGGATCATTTTTTCCGGAGGGAGGGGGTTGGCGCCGGGCCGCGGAGTCCCGAGCGTCAGCGTCGTCTCCCCTTCCACCGAACCGATGGTGATGGGCCGCCCCCCCCGTATCTCGTAGGCACCGAGAACCTCCTCCCCCATTCCCGACCTTCGCTGCAGCCGGGCGAGCAGCAGCTCCCGCGAGGCCAGTCCCTGCAGCGAATGGTGGGCCGTTCCGGTGACACTGGTGATCTTGAGCAGCACCGCAAAGCGCGCTCCCGACAGGTCGGTGACGGAGCGCAGGTCGGTCCCGGCCATTTCCCGGGCCCACTTGGTGGCTTCCTTTTCCTGTACAGTCAACGCGGCCACGGCCGGGGCTCCGGCGGCAGGGGCGCCTCCCTTGTGACGGCGGTCCTTGCTGCTCTGGCGCAACATTTTCAGGTAGGCAGGTTCATCCGCCATGGGCGTCCTCCCGGATGGTTCGACACGATCTTCGTACCGTAGGATACCCGCCCCACGCGTGACAAACAAGCGAACGCGTCAGGAAAGCAGCATCACCATGTACACGCCATAGGCCGCGAGGAGGAATCCGCCCTCGACGCGGTTCAGGTTTCGCCGGATGTGCATGAGCGGGAGGAGAAGGAACGACGTCCCCAACATCCACCACACGTCGCTGGCGATGATCGAGGGGGAGATGGCAACCGGGACGATCACCGAGGTGGTTCCGAGAATGCCGAGCAGGTTGAAGATGTTGGAGCCGATCACGTTGGCCACGGCCACTTCGGTGTGATGCCGGTAGGCGGCCACCACCGACGTCACGACCTCCGGCATGCTGGTCCCGATCGCCACGACGGTGAGCCCGATGACCCGTTCGGTCATCCCCGCCAGTTGGGCCAGGGCAACGGCTCCCTCGACCAGCGCCTTTCCCCCCCCCACCAGCAACCCGATGCCCGCCGACACGGCGAGCACCGAGGGCAGCAATCCCCGGGCCCGGTCCAGAGCCCCTCCTCGATCGGAAACTCCGCTCGCGATGCTCTCCCTCTCCTGCGCGGCGACCTCGGTGCGGGACACCATCACCATGTAGCCGGTAAACAGCACCAGGGCGATGAGGAAGAACCCCCCTTCGAGCCGGTCCAGCAGTCCATCCCGGACCAGGAGAACGAACACGGCGCTGGCGAGGAACATGAAGGGCCATTCGAACTTGACCAGGGATCCGGTGACCGGCAGGGGAAACAACAACGCCGCCAGGCCCAGGACGAAAGCCACATTCACGATGTTCGACCCGACCACGTTGCCCACGGCGATGTCGGGGCGGCCGTCGAGTGCGGCGATGAGGCTCACCACCATCTCGGGCAGCGACGTGCCAAGCGCCACCACGGTGAGGCCCACGACGGCGGGAGTGATACCTGCTCGCCGGGAGAGCGTGACCGTTCCCCGAACCAGCAGCTCTCCTCCTCCACCCAGAAGAACCAGCCCGAAAGCGGTGAGGCCAAGCGCCGACAGGAGCCCCATCGGATCAGCGCACCAGGTGGAGACGATCCTGACGACCGAGCACCCAGTGCCGGCGACCCTCGGCATCCAGAAGAAAATCCTCCTCCAGAGCCATCCGGACCCGCTGCCCCTTCCATTCGGGGACCGCGCTGGTCACCTGCAGTTCACTCGAAAACCAGCTGCCCGCCATGACCCGGTGATCCCCCCGGCCGGGCACCCCGTCCTGGCGATCCCAGAGACCGATCAACGGCCCCGCGCCGTGGCCGTGCATCCCGATCGGATGGGTGTATACCGTCCCGTCGAGGCCCTCCCCTTCCATCCGCGCCCGGGTCGCCGCCAGAACCTCGTTGCCGGTTCGGCCCGGCCGAATCTCCTCCAGCAGCAGGTCCTGCAGCCGGTTGGCCCGGGTCAACGCCACCCGGAGACCGAGCGGCGCGTCGGTTTCGCCCGGAAGGAGCACATAGGCCTGGTGTTGCGTGTCGGTGTTCAGGCGAAGCGCGGTGAGACCCACGTCGCAGTGGAGAACATCCCCTCGCTGGATGACCGAGTCCTCTCCCAGGTCCCCAGTCACCCCCTGCCGCTGCACGCTGACAGAGGGCTGGAACCAGGTGTTCAATCCCAGGTCGGTGGTCCGCTGTCGCCACCACCACACCAGGTCGCTGGTGCGCGTCACCCCGGGGACGATCACTCGCTCGGAGAACATCTCGCCGATCATCTGGTGGACGAGCAGCATGAGCTCGCGGTAGAATCGGGCCTCGTCCGGAAGCCGGGCGGCGATGAAGTCGACCGCGAGCGCCTCGGCGGGCCGGAACCGGGACACGATCTCGGGACCCAGCGCGTCTCGCATTCCCTCCTGCTCCCCTGCCGTCAATCCATCCGCAAAGGCGAAGGTGCGCGACGAGTTGATGGCGATCACCCGGGGATTGCGGGCCTCGATGACCTCGCGAAGCAGGGCCCATTGTTCCTCCCCCCAGAGCTCCGCCTGCCGGCCATCTCTCGAGTCGGCTCGCCGGGAGCTCCGCACCGCCTCATAGACCCCTCCCTGGCTGGTCCCGCCCAGGGCGAGACGCTCCACGCCCCCCGTGGGCCCCCGGTCGTGGAACACATAGATCGTCCGGCGCCGGGCGGCGAACGTGGTGGGGCTCACCAGCGAGGTGAAGGCGGGATCCTCGTTGTACTCCCGCATCGGGAGGATCCACATGTCCACCCCCTCCCGGCGCATCAGCCCGGGCAGGACCGAGTCGAGGCGCTCGGCAAGCCACGCCTGCTGACGCTCGGCCTGCTGCCGAACCGTGCCGAAGGGACGGGACTGGGCATCGCAGGGGGTGGCCAGGATGGCCAGCAAGCCCACCAGGGCGAGGGGGTGGCGCATGAGACAGCCTCAGGGTGGCGATGAGAATACGGGTGACCGCCGGGGGACACGTCCCGGCCACCGCGTACAATGCCACCGATCGATTCTTCCGGCAAGAGCAGGTTGATTTTGCCCCGCAACACCGGCAGCATTCCCGCGCACTCGGTCGGCGCGAGTGTCCCCTCCGTGGAGCAGCCATGTCCGGCCCCCTGTCGATCTCCTTCGCTCTCGCCTCGGCCCGCGTCGCCGAGACCTCCCTCTCGGCCACGACCGACCCCATCTCCCAGGCCCTGGTCGGGATCATCCTCGTGGGTGTCTTCGCCCTCCTCGCGGTGGAGGCGGCCCACCGCGTGCTCGTCGTGTTCAGTGCCGTGGCTCTCCTCTGGGTCATCACCTACCTGACCCCGTGGCACCTCATCACCTTCGAGGAGGCCCAGGCGGCGCTGGACCTCAACGTGCTCTTCCTGCTCGCCTCGATGATGGCCATCGTCGGCGTCCTCAAGTCCACGGGCGTGTTCGGCTGGTCCGTCGCCCGTCTCGTGGCCCGGGCCGGAGGCAACCTTCACCTTCTCCAGGCCCTGATCCTCTGGTTCACGGCGGCGGTCTCGGCGGTGGCGGACAACGTGACCACCGTCATTTTCATGACGCCGATGGCCCTGGTCATGGCCCGGCGGGTCGGCCTCCGGCCGGAGGTCCTGCTCCTTCCCATGATCCTCGCCTCCAACATCGGGGGCACGGCCACGCTGATCGGCGATCCCCCCAACATCCTGATCGGGTCAGCCGCGGGCCTCAGCTTTCTCGCTTTCCTCACCAACCTGGCCGTCCCGGTGGTGCTGATGTTGTTGCTGCTCGACTGGTACAGCCGCCGGACCTTCGGCAAGATCCTTCCCGATGTTGTGGAGGGAGACGGGACCGCCTCGCAGACGACCATCTCCGACCCCGTGATGCTCCGGGCCTCCCTGGTCATCTCCGGAGGGGTCATGCTCGGATTTCTCACTCACAGCATCACCGGGATGCCCGCGGCCGTTCCGGCCGTCGTGGGAGCCGCGGCCATCCTGGTCGTCCAGGATATCCTCTACCTGCGGCGGTCGGGCCCCTCGACCACGGAAAGGGTCCATGGGATGCTCCGGGTCATCGAACGAGAGATCGAATGGCCGACGCTCAGTTTCTTCGCCTTCCTCTTCATCGCCGTGGGTGCGGCGACCCAGACCGGCCTGATCGCCACCCTGGCCAATGGATTGGTGGGAATCATCGAGTGGGGTCGGGTCACCTTTTCCCTCACCGACCAGGGAACGCTGCTCCTGGCGGGCCTCTTGATCCTCTGGGTCTCGGCCGTCGTGTCGGCCCTGATCGACAACATCCCCTTTGTCGCCGTCACCATTCCCATCGTGGCCCTGCTGACCACCCGGCTCCAGGGTGACACCGTGGCCCTCTGGTGGGCCCTCTCCCTCGGAGCCTGCCTCGGCGGGAACGGGTCTCCCATCGGGGCCTCCGCCAACGTCACCGTTCTCGGACTCGCGGAGCGGGCGGGAGTCCGGATCGGCTTCGGGGCCTTTCTCCGGTACAGCGTCCCCATGACCCTGCTGACTCTTCTCGTCTCGACGCTCTTCCTCGTGGGGCACGTGCTCCTGGGCCAGGGACGCACCCTCTTCCTCGGTGCTCTGGCGGCAATTCTGACCATTGTCTATCGAAGATTTGCCGGACAGGACATCGGAGTCCCACGCGAACGAATCGGCGTAAGCCATTGACCATCAATACTATACACTTGCAGAACCCGCTCGCAATTGTTTGGTATGCCTCTTGCTTTTGAACCCTCCAGACCCCAAGGAGGTGTGCCGTGTTCCTGTCTGATTACTCCGTTTGCTCCAGGGCGTGGATCCCCGGTCAGAGGATGGCCGTCTGTCCCCGCCCGGGACGGGGACACCCCGTGGCGGGGCAGCATTCCGTCTGGGCACACTCCGGATCGGGGCGGATCCACCTTTCCGGTCAGGCAGCATGATGCCCTCCAGGCGACGCCAGTGTGCCTGGGTCTCCGGGTCCACAGTTCACGGCAAGTACGAGCTGCTTCGGGGAGTGGGACGGGGAGCATCTTCGGTGGTCTACGCCGCGCGAGAGCATGGCACCAACCGCGTGGTTGCCCTCAAACGGATCGCCTCAGGCTTCCGCCTCACTCCACTGATCCTCGAGCGGGTGCACCGGGAAATCCGGAGGATCCAGGACATTCGTCACCCGGGAATCGTACCCATCCACGAGTTTCTGGTGGAGGGGGAGGATGGAATCATCATCACCGAATTCGCTCCGGGTCAGAGTCTCGCCGACCGCCTCCGGCAGCGTGGAGCCTTGTCCGTGGATGAGGTGGTGACCCTTGGCATCGCCTTGGCCGGCACGCTCGCCGTGGCCCACGACGCGGGCATCGTTCACCGGGACATCAAGCCGGAAAACGTCATGCTGGGGCAACTGGCAGGACCGCGCCTGACCGACTTCAGCAGCACCTCTCCGGCCGCTCGCCACGCGAGTCCTGTCTCCGTCCCCGATCATCCGTTGTCCCCCGATGCCGTCCGGGACAGGAAGGCGGGCCGCCCGGGGGACGCCCGGGAGGACATCTATGGTCTGGGCCTCACTCTGTATGTCGCCCTGGTCAACGAAGTGCCGCCGGGGATCGCTCCGGGTGTCCCGGCAGTCCCGGGCCCCTCGGGGTTCCACCCCAGCCAGGCGGCGGCGGGATCGTCGGTCCCGCGCTGGCTGGATGAGGTGATTGCGCGTGCCACCGCAGCCCGTCCCGGTGACCGGTACCCCGATGCGCGCGCCTTTCTCCACGCGCTGGAGGGGGTGCGGTCCCGGAACGTCGCCACCCGGCTTCGCGTTCCGGGTGACGCTCGCGGGATCCCGCACGCAATGCCCGCCCCGTGGCCCCCTCTCGCCGACTCATCCCCCCTGCTGATCGCCTGACGCGCCTCAGCGCGGTGCGCGCGGTGTCGTACACCCCGTCGTCTGGCGTGAATCGGCAATCTGGGTGATCCGCCACCCGTCGGACAGACGAGACAGTTGGAACGCGTCAAACCCGCAGTGGCTGAAGGCCCCGTCGATCGTGAGGTCGTACGCCACCCACACGGAGGCAAGCCGGTCGGAGATGCGAACCTCGGGATCGAAGACGCGTTCATCCAGGACCTGCGGCCGTCCCACCACGTTGCGGATGAAGTCGGCCATGGGAATCGAACGGGCTTCACCCGCCGGAGTGACCGCGATCAGGCGGGCCATTGGTGCCAGGGTGCGCTGCATCACCAGGGAGTCCTTGGCGCGCATTCCCTCGAAGAACTCCTCCACCACCTGAACCACCGCGGCCTGGTCCTGCGCGGCAACGGGACCCGGTCGCCCGGCCACGACCAACACGACGATCAATCCGGCGACTGAACACGCACGCATTTTGACTCCCTGGGTGAAATGTCACGGAACGTGGAGCGGTCCCTACCCTACGGCTCCGCCGCCGCCTCCGTTTCGGCGAGGCGACGGACGGCCCCTCAGAGGTATTGCCACCGATCGGTGAGCAGCACGTACCCGACCAGGCAGGCGTTGGTGACCGCATGGCAGAGGATGAGATCCCCCAGGGATCGCGTGCGCCACATCCAGGCATTGTACACCAGCCCGGCAACGAGCCCCACGTCCCAGAAGGAACCGTGCTCCAGAGCGAACAGGACTGCCGTGGCCCCGAAGGCCATCGGGGTGAAAGTCCCAAGCGGCACCCGGTCGACCGCCGGGTTGATGACATAGCGCGGAAGCCACCCTCTCCAGAACAGTTCCTCGACCACCGGAACGAGTACGGCGGCCCGAAGGAACCGGAGGGAGAGCAGGAGAGGATCGGTCCGGTGCGCCTCGGGCATCGAGGAGGCCACTCGCCCCACCACCTCGTTCTGGAAGAGGGCGATGTCCCGGTAGCCGGGGACCAGCAGATCCGGAGCGACCCACAACGCAAACACGGCGATCCCGACGCCCACGCTCGCTCCGGGCGATCTGATCCGCCGCGGCAACACCGGCCGGGAGACCAGGGCCACCACCAGCGTCACCACCGCCAGACGTACGATCGTGTCGGCGGGCTCCGCCAGACCCACGGGAGGTCGAACCACGAACACCAGCAGAAACGTCACAAACGGCACGGCCCAGGGAATGGCCTGCCTCACCGTTCCCTTCCCCGAACCTCCCGGAACCGGCTCGGCCGTGGCACTCATCAATCAGGTCTCCTCGACCGGCTGATTCCATCCCTCGGCGGCGACGTTCCGCCGCCGGGGCCACAACGCGTAGATGAGTGCGGGGGAGAAGAGGAGCAGTTCCGCGAGAACGACTCGCACACCAGCCCGCGTCAGAAAGTCCCCCACCTCGACCACTGCCGGGATCGGCTGCCAGGAAAATCCGGTCACTGTGCTGCTCAGGGGCCAGAACCAGGGGACCCCGCGCGACCCGACGTTCATGCTGTCCAGAATCGGATGACTGAGCGCCACCAGACCGGCCAGGACCGTCACCTGTCCTGTCGGCAACTCCCATCGCCGGGCCACCCTCTGAGCCAGGACGATGATCACCAGCACGGCCGCCAGGGAATGACTCGCCCCGCGGTGTCCCCAGGCCGATCCGTTCGGCGCGCCGAGGAGGAGCCCGATGACATCGAGGTCGGGTGCGAGAGACACTCCCACCAGGAGAGCCGTCGTGAGCCATTGACGTGGCGCGGTGGAAACCCCGGCGGCGCGGCCCGCGGCCAGGCCCACGATGGCATGTCCGATGGAAGGCATGGGTTTTACTGTTCTCCCCGCGGGCGCACCACCACTCCATCCTTCATGACCCAGCGGACCCGGCGCAACGCCCCCGGATCGGCACGGGGATCGCCGTCCATCGCGATCAGATCGGCCAGCGCTCCGCTCCGGACCACACCCAGCACCCCCTCCTGGTGCAGAATCCGGGCATTCACCGAGGTTGCCGACCGCAGCACGTCGATAAGGGGAATGCCGTAGTCCACCATGAGCTCCACCTCCCGCATGCTGTCCCCATGGGGAAACACTCCCACATCGCTGCCGAGGCAGAACGTGACCCCCGCAGCCCGGGCCCGCTGCACCGACGCCCGCTTCGCCACCAGCCGCGCCGGTTCCGGCTCCGCACCGGCGCGCCACCCCTGGTATCGGGTGATGGCGTCCCCCGCGGCAATCGTGGGGCAGAATGCGACCCCGCGTTCGGCCATCAAACGGAAGACGTCGTCGGTCCCTCCGTCCCCATGCTCGATCGTTTCCACCCCCGCAAGCACTGCACGACGCATGCCTTCCGCCGTGGCCGCATGGGCCACCGTGGGGCGACCGGAGGAGCGGGCGGTTTCGACGATCGTCGTCAACTCCTCCAGGCTGAAGGTGGGCTGCGCCTCCCCCGCGGGACCCCACCGGTAGTCCGCATAAACCTTGACCCAGTCGGCTCCGTGACCGATCTGGTCCCGGACCACGCGCACCAGCGAGGCTCCGTCGGCCGCCTCCGCTCCCAGGGGCGCGGGAACGGCATCCACCAGGCCCGTCGGCCCGTAGGAGCCTGTCGCCACGATCGCCTTCGAGGAGATGAACACCCGTGGACCGGGCACGACCCCCTCGGCGATGGCCCGCCGGAGTCCCGCGTCGGCGTAGCCGGCCCCCTCGGTCCCCAGATCACGGACCGTGGTGAATCCGGAGTGGAGCGTGGCTCGGGCATGTGCCGTTGCCCGGGCCACCCGGAACGCTTCGGACTCCCTCAGGACCTGGTCCTCCCACGAGGTCTCGTTGTAGGGATGCAGGAAAAGGTGAGCGTGATTCTCGATCAGTCCCGGCATCAGCGTGGCGCCCGGGAGGTCGATCCGGCGGGCCTCCGCCGGCACCGCCACCGACCCGGCGGGACCGGCGGCGGCAATGCGATTCCCCCGGATCACCACGACCCAGTCGCGGTGGAACGCGTCGGACTCGCCATCAAAGACCAGAGCCGGCCTCACCACCATGGTCTCCGCGCGTTGGGCGGAGAGGGAGAGCGGAAGACCAACCATCATTGTCACGGCCAGCAGCACCAGGCCCCGCGGATCGGTCATGCGGTAATTCCTCCCTCGTTCACACATCAGAGTTGCGCCACGGAAACACGCAGGCATTATTCAGGGGTCCCGCGTCCGGAGAGCACATGCGGCCTGCCATGGGTATCCCTCTGATCCTCGCCACGTTTGCGCTGGGAGGGTGCGAGGGCGGCATGGGTGGAGCCGCGGGGATTCCCCGGGATTCCCTGGAGATTGTCCGGGCCCGGCTGGCCCAGGTGGAAGCGGTGTCCGCCGAGAAGGATAGCCTGGTCCGGGAGCTCTCGGAGGCCACCAGCCTGATCGTGGCAATCGGGACCGAGATCGCCAGCGTCCAGGCGCCCGGAGACGCCGTGGGCCCCCGGCTGGCAGGAGCCGAGGGCACCGCGTCGGATGACCGCGTGGCCCTCCTCGGTCAGGTCCGCGACCTCACCACCCGGGTGCGGCGCAGTGAAGCCCGCCTGAGCGCCACCCGACGCCGGCTCGATGCCCTCATTTCCCGGTCCGACAGCCTCAGCTTCACCCTCGGGGCCTATGAGCAGAGCCTGGCCGACCTCACCGCCATCGTCTCCTCCCAGAAGGAGACCGTTCTCGCCCTGGAAGCCCGCATCGACTCCCTCCAGTCCGAAAACATCCGGCTCGCGGAGGCCAACCTCGAGCTCGCCGACACCCTGACCGAAATGGGTCGCCGGGAGAGAACCGCTCATTTCGTGGCCGGGTCGAAGAAGGAGCTGCTCCGGCGTGGTATCATCGTGCAGGAGGGAGGCACCAGATTCCTGCTCTTCACCCGAACCGGAGAGACGCTGCGACCCGCCGAGTCGCTCGACCCGGCGGACTTCACCACCATCGACTGGACGGTGGTCACCGAGATCCCCCTTCCGCGTCCCGACCGGCGCTACCGCCTGGTCAGCGCCCACGACTCGGCCCACCTCGATCCCGCCACCGTGAGCAAGGGGAAAATTCAGGGCATACTCCGGATCCTCGACCCCCGGGCATTCTGGGCGGTCTCGCGCTTTCTCATTCTCGTGGAAGACTAGGTGAATCTGCTCCTCATCCGGCACGCGGCGGCGGAGGACCGCGAGGCCTTCGCCGCCACCGGTGCGCCGGACGAGGACCGGCCCCTCACCGACCGGGGTCGCCGCCGCATGCGCGCCGCCGCCCGCGGTCTCATCAGCCTCGTTCCCCGGATCGATCTCCTGGCCACCAGCCCCTGGCTCCGCGCCCGCGAAACGGCAGAGATTGTCGGTCGCGCCTGTCGGCCCCGCATTTCGACGCCGGTGGTGACCGACCTGCTCGTCCCGGGGGCGGAGTACGACGCGTTGCGCCGGTGGCTCGCCTCCGAACCGGGCGCGAAAGTGGTGGCGCTGGTGGGGCATGAACCCCACGTGAGCCACCTCCTGGGGTGGGTGCTGACGGGAAGCGCGTCGCGGGAACTCACCTGCTTCAAGAAGGGCGCGGTGGCCAGTCTGGAGCTCGACCCCACCCTGCCGCCCGGGCACTCGACCCTGGACTGGTTCCTGACTCCCCGCCAGTTGCGCGCACTGGATCCGAAGGGGAACTGACTCCGCCCGGTCCGGGGGAGCTCACGGCACCAGCGCCAGCGGGTCCTGGACCTCGACTCCCAGCACCATCTTCGAGAAGAACGCGTATTCCCGTTTCATCTTGTCGAGCTGGTGGCGGGGTTCGCTCAGACCATGCCCCGCCCGCGGGTAGAACACCAGGGTGACGGGGACGTCGTTCTTCCGGAGCCCCATGTACAGTTCCTGAGCCTGACCGATCGGCACCCGCTGATCCTGCTGTCCATGAAGGATCAGCGTGGGTGTCTTCGCCTGCCTGATGAACATCATGGCCGACGCGCGACGGTACGCCTCCTCATCGTCCCAGGGCTCGGCGCCGAAATAGTCCTCCAGCACCGTCTGGAGGTCGTTGGTCGAGTACATCGAGTACATGTTGGTGAGGCCGGCACCGACCATCACACCCTTGAACCGGTCCGTCTGGGTGAGGGTCCACGCCGTCATGTAGCCCCCGTAGCTCCAACCCGCCTGCCCCAGGCGGTCCGGGTCGGCGATCCCCCGGCGGACCAGCTCGTCGAGGCCCGTCTGGATGTCCTGGTAGTCGCCGCCGCCCCAGTCGCGGACATTGGCCTTGAGGAACGCCTCCCCATAGCCACTCGAGCCCCGCACATTCGGGTAGAAGCTGACCCAGCCACGGCCCGCGTAGACATGGCCGTAGTTGCCCCACGACCCCGGGAAGGACTGGGTCCAAACTCCGGAGGGGCCACCGTGAATGAACGTCATGGTGGGGTAGCGCTGCCCCGGCTGGTACCCGACCGGGTAGACCACGATGCCCTCGATCTCCATTCCGTCGCGGCTCTTCCAGCGGACCACCTCACCCCGGCCCAGAGCCATGGAGCGGACGCCCGGATTGTGGTCGGAGATCCGTACCGGTGTGAACCGGTCGAGCTCCCGGACCACGTGGACATCGGACGGGTTTCGCACGTCGGCAAAGGTGAAGGCCGCCACCTGCCCATCCGAGGAGAAGCTCGGGGCCGACATCACACCGTCCGCCCGCGAGAGTTGCCGGGGAGAACCGCCGGACGCGGACACCGAGAAGAGCTGGGACGTGGTCCCGACGGTCGAGGAGAAGAAGAGCGTCCTGCCGTCCGGGCTCCAGGTGACGGGGCCCGGTTGCCACCGGAACTCCGGTGCGATCCGCGCCGGGGGTCCGCCCCGTGCCGGAATGGTCCGAAGCTCGGTCTGACCGAACCGGTCGTCTCTCGACAGGTAGGCGATCGTCGTCCCGTCCGGAGACCACCGCGGGGATGCGTCGGGGCCCGGGTTCTCGAGCAACTTCATCCGCTCTCCCCCGGCCACGGTCACGACCCAGAGATCGGACCGGCTTCCATCGTCCGCTTTGGGCGTCGGTCTGGCGCTGAACGCGATCCGGTCACCGCCGGGGGACCATTGGAGATCGCTCAGGTGCAGCTCAGCCGCCACCAGCTCCGTGCCCTTCCGCGTGGCCAGGTCGAAGATCCAGAGCCGGTTGTACCGGAAGTTCCGGTCCACCACGATCGCATCATCCTTCTCCTTTTCCTTCTTTTCCTCCTCCGCCGTGGGTGCCCGCAACGCCAGATAGGCTATCGAAGCCCCGTCGGGCGCCCAGGAAAACGACTGCACTCCGGTTTTCGACTCCGTGAGGAGTTCCGCTTCCCCACCCGTGGGGCGGATCCGCCAGATCTGCGATCGGCCGTCGCGGGACGACACGAACCCGATCCATTTTCCGTTCGGCGACCACCGCGGTTGGGCATCCGACTTGGGGCTGCGGGTGAGCTGGATCGGCTCGCCCCCGGCCGTCGCCACGAGCCAGAGATCGGTGTTGGCCGCGTTCTGTTCGAGGTCGGCCACGCTCACGACATAGGCAACCCAGCGTCCATCGGGAGAGACCTGGGCATCGCTGACCTGCCGGAGCGCCAGGACATCGTCCGGCGTCATCGGCTGCTGGGCGGCGAGGGGGGTGAACAGGGCCGTCACCATGGCGACGGCGGACCAGAGCATGCGGCGCATCGGGTACTCCTGGAGGGGAGGTGAGAGTGTACACGGGAGGAGCCCGGCACGCCACGCCGCAGGGCGGCACTGGCGGTCGTCGTGGGAAAGCGAGAGCCCGTCCCGGATGGGTGCTTGTGAAAACTTTCACAAGCACCCCTGCCGGTCCGTGGTGATCAGAACGTGTACTGCACCTTGCTCGACACCAGCCGTCCGATCTTCGGAACGCCCACGAAGGTGGCGTGGTCGCGATCGAAGAGGTTCTGGGCGTTCACGGAAATCATCGCCTTCTTCCGGGCGAATCGATACGCCACCTGCGCGTCGAACAGGACGTACCCGTCCGATTCACCCACGAAGACACCCGAGTTCACTGGAAAGCTCTCGACCCCCCGCACCCTCGCCTCGGCGCTCCACCCGCTCTGGTCATCGCGGAACCGGGCGCTGAAGGACCCCTTGTTCTGGGCCGAATTGAGTGCGATGTCCGACACCCCACCCACTTCGGACCGGGGAAAGAAGTCGTCACTGACCCAGCTCCAGGTTCCCGCCAGGGTGAAGCGACGATCGAGCGCCACCTCCCCCGCGAAGTCGAGCCCATAGAGATCGACGTCACCAAAATTCCGATAGGTCAGCACGATGTCGGGGCTGTTCCCGAACGGGCCATCGGGCACCACGGTTCCAAGCGGCACTCCGGTGGTGCCGGCCGCCGAGGTGCCTCCGGGAAGTCCGGCCATGGCGGTGCCGATCTGGGCGGCGCCGGTCGGGCCGAAGAAGGGCGTGAGGTAGGCGATGGTCTGCTGGGTGTTCAGGAACACGTTCGGCGTTTCCACGATCAGAGGACCGACGAAGTTCTCCTTCTTCTCGTACCAGGCATCGACCGTGATGCTGGCCCGCCCCCCGACGATGGCCTTGTACCCCAGCTCGAGGGTGTTCGTGATCGTGGGCTCCAGACGGCTCACATCCACCACATCCCCCGGGGCCACATCCGCGAAGGTCCCCGCCGAGGGATTCAGGACCCGGAGTTGAGTTCCCACCTGGGCGGACGTGGGGGCCGGGATGTTCATGAGGGGGGTACAGGCGGGTCCGATCGCGGGACACACCGCGCCCACAGCCACGGCCCAGAGTGAGGCGGCATTGGCCGGCAGCACCCCGAGATTCGGGACGAACGGGGTGCGCATGCAGAGGTTGTCCACGCCGCCCGCTCCGCAGAAACCGCGGAAGGAGAATCCATCCCGCGGGACCCCCAGGGCACGCACGGTGAACGGGCCGGCCTGGCCCCCCACGATGTCGAGGAAGAGATTGTTGTTGGACGGCGTCGAGAAGGCGCGGTTGTAGGTGAACCGGATGTTCTGCTCTTCCGAGGGCTTGAAGACGATCGCCGCCCGGGGGGAGAAGACGGCGTCGCTCAGGCGGCTGTGCTTGTCCACGCGCAGCGCACTGACCAGCTCCCACTGGGGACTGAAGCGGGTCACCGAGTGCAGGTACCCCCCGATTTCCTTGATGTCATCGTCCTCCTCGTTCCGTCCGTTGATCGTCCCGCCGGTGCGGGCATCGGTGAAGATGTAGTCGGCGCCATAGAGAAATGTCTGGTGCCTCCCGATGTCGAACCCGTGCTGGAACTGCGCGGTCCAGAGCCGGGACTCGTCGACGATCCGCTCGCCGGTGCGGAGGAGACGGGTGTCCCCCGCGTCACTCGTGTTCAGGAAGGCCTGCACGAACAGCCGCTTGTGGGTGAGTCGGGTGTGGAAGTTCTGGTACTTCCACCCCTTCACCTGCCCCGCACCGAGACCGGTCAGATCGATGAGGTTGACCGCCTTCGAGAGGCCGTAGGTACCGGTGATCAGGGTGTTGGCATCGGGGCGGACGTCCACGCGCGCCTCACCGCCGAAGCGCTTGATCCGAAAGTCCCGCCCCGGGGTCTCCGGTTCGGCGTTGTCCTTGAAACGCCAGTCATCCCCGGTCATCCATTCGCCGCTGATCTTGTAGGCGAACTTGTCGCTCGGCGCATAGGCGTGGCGGAACCCGGTCCGCACGAGGTCGCGCTCGCCGGTTTCGACGGACACGGTGGTTCCCTGGGAGGCAAAGGGCGATTTCGTGATGATGTTGAGAACCCCATTGGCGGCGTTGGGGCCGTACAGGGCCGCACCCGGGCCGAGCACCACCTCGATCCGTTCCACGTCCTCGTTGGTGACGGGGAAGAAGGCGGGAATGTTGACGCGGAGGGAGGGGACCGACGCGTATCGGTTGTCCACCAGCATCAGCATCGCCCCGCTGAAGACGTTGTTGAACCCCCGGGCCACCACGTTTGATTGCAGCAACCCGCCCTGGGAAATGTTGACGCCGGGCACCTCCTTCAGGTAATCGGTGATGGTCAGCGCCGGGGTCTCCGCGATGCGGGGGCCGCTGACCACCGACACCGACGCCGGGGCATCCAGAACCTTTTCCGCCGTCCGGGACGCCGTGGTGGTGACTTCCGGGATGATGTACGCTTCGGGGGTGAGGGTGGCATCCACCGTCACCGTGGCCCCGGCACTCACCACCACCCCGGTCTGTTCAAACCGGCTGAACCCGATGCTGGTAATCCTGACGGAATAGGTCCCCGATGGGATTCCGGTCAGGCGATAGAGGCCGGATTCCCGGGTCGTCCCGCGGGTGACCTCCCCACCGTTCGCATCCACCACGAGAACCAGGGCGAGCTGCAGGGGGGTGGAGGTTTGGGCATGGAGCACACGCCCGGTGAGGGTACCCGTTTGAGCGGTCACCGGCATGGCCCAGGCCAAGGCCAGGATCACGGTGCCATACAGCACTCGCAGTTGCATGGAAGTGCCTCAGGGGAGGAGGAGGTCGCTGACCATCGGTGGCCGACTGTCGAAACAGCCGGTGACTCCAAGTTGGCGCGCGGAACGCCGGTGTCAAGTGGCTGAACGAGGACGACCGGCGCCTTACCTTTCCCTCAGAAGTTTGCTTCGGCGCGGCACGGTGCGTCGCCACTCGCGGACAAGAGCTTCCCGGCCGGCCAGGATCGCCCCCACCGCCTCGCGGGGAGAATCGGTGAGGGTGATGAGATCGAGATCCCCCGGGGCGATGGTGCCGGCTTCCACGAAGGTGTGTCGAAAGAACGCGAGAAGCGGGCTCCAGTAGTCCCGGCCCATGAGGATCACGGGGAAGGCGTGGATCTTCCCGGTCTGCACCAGGGTCAATGCCTCGAACAGTTCATCCATCGTCCCGAAGCCACCGGGAAGAATGACGAAGGCGACACTGTACTTCACCAGCATCACCTTCCGCACGAAGAAATACCGGAAGGTGACCCACCGGTCGAGATACGGGTTGGGTTCCTGCTCCATCGGCAGCTCGATGTTGCACCCGATGGACATCCCCCCGTGATCCCGCGCCCCCCGGTTGGCCGCCTCCATGATTCCGGGACCTCCCCCGGTCATCACTGTCAACCCGCTGGCACTGATGCCCCGCCCCACCTCGCGCCCCAGACCGTAGTACGGATTCTCGTCCCCGAATCGTGCGGAACCGAACACGGTCACGCACGGACCCACGAAGTGGAGACGGCGAAATCCGCGCACGAACTCTCCGGCGATCCGGGCCACCCGCAGGGCCTCCGACAATCGAGACCGGGGCCCGCCCAGGAAGCTCTCCACGTCGGGGTGGCACGGGCCCGCAGCCCACTGGGGCCAGGAGGAGGTTGTCGCGCTGGTGGCGTTCATCGAGCGTGTCCTTGCGTGACAGGGTGGGATGCCATACCGGCATCAGGTCCGGCGGTGGCGCAGTTCCCCTCGTCTCCGGGCGCGACCGTGAGGAACTTTCTCCCCGAACCCGGTGGAGAAAAGCCGGAGTCTCCCCGGATTTCCACCCCCTCCCGCCTCCGTCCTCGGGGTCGGAGGATGGCATGCCTGTTGCTCCCGGTCCGGTCACCACCCGCGTTCCCATACGACCACGCTCCCGGTACATTGAACACGACAGTGTCGAACTCTCCATTGCTCAGGCCACCCCGGAAAGACATGCGTCGCGCCCTGCTCCTCTTCCCTCTCCTCCTGAGCATCCCTTCAGGCGGAAGGACCGCGCCCGGTGATGCCACCCGGTGGTCTCCCCTGGGACACCGCCTCATCGCCACCCTCGCCGAGGATCAGCTCACCGCCCGGACGGCGGAGCGAGCCCGGGATCTCCTCGGAGGACTCTCGCTCGACGACGTCGCGGTCTGGGCCGACTCCATCCGCCCGACCCATCCCACCACCGCTCCCTGGCACTACGTCAACGTCCCGATCGGGGATCCCGGCTACGACGCCGCCCGACACTGTCCCGCTCCACCGGGATGCGTCACCTGGGCCATCGGCCATTTCTCCTCGGTGCTCTCCGATGCCCGCGCCCCCCGGGCCGAACGCGCCGTGGCTCTCCGCTACCTCGTCCACTTCGTGGGGGATCTGCACCAACCCCTCCACGCGGGAGACAACCATGACCGCGGTGGCAACGACGTGCGGGTCACCTTTCTCGGGCGCCGGATGAACCTCCATTCCCTCTGGGACCGCGCCCTGCTCGAGAGCCGGGGACTCCGTGAGTCCGAGTGGATTGCCCTGCTCCGGGCCCGGCGGGAGTTCATGCCGCTCGACTCGATCCGGGCGGGCACCGTGGAGGAGTGGACCTCGGAGAGTCATACCCGGGCCCGCCAGTCGGCCTACGACCTCCCCGCCGATCGTGTCCTCCCTGCAACATATGCGACCAGCCGAACGTCCTTGTTGGAAGAGGTGCTGATCCGCGGCGGGGTCCGCCTGGCGCATCTCCTCAATGTCGCACTCGATCCCGACCCGCAGAGGCCGGGACAACAGGGACCGGAATGACCGACGTTTTTCAGCAGGAATTGCAGCAGACCCTGGGAAACGCCTACCACCTCGAACGGGAACTCTTCGGGGGCGGGATGAGTCGCGTCTTCGTGGCGCGGGAAAGGGCCCTCGATCGCCAGGTCGTGGTGAAGGTGCTGCCGCCCCACCTGGCGGCGGGCATCAACGTGGAGCGCTTCCGCCGCGAGATCCAGGTCGCCGCCCAACTCAACCACCCTCACATCGTCCCTCTCCTCTCGGCGGGAGATCAGCCCGGATTCCTGTACTACACCATGCCCTTCATCGAGGGCGAATCTCTGCGCACCATCCTGGAGCGGCGGGGACGCCTGTCGCCCCGGGAAGTCCAGCGGATCCTGGCCGACGTGGCCGACGCCCTCGCCTATGCGCATGACCGCGGAGTGGTCCACCGGGACATCAAGCCGGGCAACATCCTCACCCTCGGCAGTCACGCCCTGGTCACCGACTTCGGGGTCGCCAAGGCCCTCCGTGCCGCCCTCCCCACCGGGGAGTCCTCCACGTCGAGCGGGTTCGCCATCGGTACCCCGGCCTACATGGCCCCGGAGCAGCTGGCCGGAGATCCCGCCGCCGATCACCGGGTGGATATCTACGCCCTCGGCCTCCTGGCCCATGAACTCCTGGCCGGATCCTCCCCCTTTCAGGGGGCCTCGCCCCAGGCCACCATGGCGGCCCAGCTCACCACCGTCCCCGAGCGCCTCGACCGGACCTTTCCCGACGTCCCGGCTCCCCTGGCCGCTCTGGTCACCCATTGCCTCCAGAAGGACCCCGCCGACCGCCCCCGGACGGCGGGAGACCTCCTCCGGGAGCTGGACCGCATGGCCACCCCCGGGTACACCACCTCCACGCGCACAACCTTCACCCGCCGAGACCGGATCCTCTGGGTCGGAGGAGGAATTGCCGCCGCGATCGCCCTGGTCGGTGTGGGAATGGCGCTGGGCCGGGAGACCGGAAACCGGGAGCCCATGTCGCGCAGGGTGGTCACTTTTCCGGCCACCCCCGCGGATTCCGCCGTCACCTCCGAGGCGGAGCTGCTCTCCCGAAGGACCGACACCGTCGTCGTGCGGGAAACCGCACCCGCACCGACCCTCACCGAAGAAGATTCGCTCCGGATTGCCGCCGCGGTGGAAGCTCGCAATCGCTCCCTCGGCATCGAGGAGGTGTCGCCCCACGAGCTCGATTCCGCCCTCAGTTTCCTGCGGGGACAGCTGGCCGACTCCATTCGCTCCCAGGTCCAGCGTGCGGTGCGCCTCGCGGAACGACTGTCGGAATCCGCGGGTGAACGCCGCCGATCGGACCGGCTGGAGTCCCGTCCGCCCCGTCCCCCGCAGTCGGCCTACGCACCGCCGAACACTCCTCGGATCACCATCGGCCGCATAGGCGCTCGGACACCCGAGCTGGAGTCTCTCGCCCAGGCCCTCCACGACACTCTGGTGGTTCGCCTCGGTGCTCACGCCGACGTACGCACCGCCGACTCCGCCCGGAGCCTCCGCGAGTTGATGCTCATCGCCCGGGAGCAGCACTCCACCGCCGCCATCATTGGAGTCCTCCGGGCCGAGGGACCGGGAATCACGGTGACGCTCAACGTCCTCCAGGCGGGAGGCCAGGCCATGGTGATCAGGGAATACGCTCCTGCCGCAGACCCGTTCCTCCTCGTGGACCGTTTGCTGCAGAGGCTGGGTGTCTCGGGAGGTTGGAGTTCCCCCTGACCCGAAACCTGTGTAACATTCTGAAACAAGTACTGAGAAACGCTCGTCCTGACTCCACCATGACGGGAGTCCAACGGTGGCAAAGTTCATCTTCATGTTTCTCGCGGAACGGCTCTGGAAGTGGCTGGCCCGGATCTTCGGGTGATTTTTCCCCTCACCCCACACGGTCCACACCGGGGCGTTCCACATCCTCCACACCTGTGGAAAGGCCGAGAGGGAGGCTCGCGACATGAATGACATGTGGGTTGCCTACAGCTGGATGGCGGTTTCGCTCGCAGGGCTGGCAGGATTCTGGCTGCACCTGCACTACCGGAGCAGGGACCGGCTGCGCAACCCTGGGCAGGAGCAGCTCGAATCCGCCATCCGGGATCTCGAGGCGGACCTGGGGGCAGTCACCGAGTCCCTGCAGGAGCAGCTTGACCAGATGCAGGAGCGGCTCGATTTTGCGGAACGACTTCTGGCCTCCCGCTCCTCCGCGTCACCGCAGGCGAGCGAACAGTCGGAGATCCCGACGCCAGTCTGAAACGTTTTTCTAGAGGGCCACTCTTCTGATGAGGATCACCATGCCGCATTCACATCTGCTCGGGGTCGTGGCGGCCCTCGTTCTCGTTGCCCCCATGCCCCGGGCCCACGCCCAGGTTCCCACGCCTCCGCACTCCGCTCCTTCCCTCGAGGGACGGTGGAGCGGTACGGTGCAACTCAACGACGGTCAGTCCCTGCAGGCGGTCTACGCCTTTACCCGGGGCTCCACGGGACTGACCGGAACCGCCTCTTCCCCGGAGCAGGGTTCCACCGACGTCACCGAAATCAAGCAGAATGGAACGAGCGTCTCCTGGACGGTGATCCTCCCCGGCCTAGGCGCCTTCCTCCATCAGGGCACCCTCGGAGGAGGGGAAACCCTGGAAGGTACCGTCACACTGGAAGGAGTTCCGATCGGACGGTTCTCGCTGACCCGGGTGTCGTAGGGGGATCTCGTCAGGACAGAGGACAGAGGACAGAGGACAGAGGACAGAGGACAGAGGACAGAGGACAGAGGACAGAGGACAGAGGACAGAGGACAGAGGACAGGAGACAGAGGACAGAGGACAGAGGACAGAGGACAGAGGACAGGAGACAGAGGACAGAGGACAGAGGACAGGAGACAGAGGACAGAGGACAGAGGACAGAGGACATCGGTACGGGCGACGATGGCGCGTCGCCCCTACCGCCTACCGCCTACCGCCTACCGCCTATTCCCTACTCCCTACTCCCTACTCCCTACTCCCGGCACCACCAGAAACTGAAACGCCAGGTTGGAGACAATGGCGTACCCCGTGAACCAGTAGAACCCGCTCCCGATCACCCCATCGAGGTTGTCGGTGGCCTTGGCCGCCAGGAGGGCGATGAACACGCCGACCACGAACACGTCCGCCATGGACCACTTGCTGATGGAGCGCACGAAGAGGTAGAGCCGGTGGCGCGATTCCGGTTTCCGCAGGAGAAGGATCACGAACAGAAGCAGGGCCTTGAGGGCCGGCACCAGGATGCTGAAGAGAAGGATGAGGCCCGCCACGAAATCATTCCCCGATTCGTGCAGGCTCTGGATGGCACCGAGAATGCTGCGGGTTTCCCGGAAGAGCTCGCGCGACACGCCCAGCAGGTCCATTGAGGCGGTGATGGTGATGAGCGGCGCCAACAGGCCCGGGATGAGCATGACGAGGGACACGAGAGTGAGCAGGATCGCGACGCGGTTGCGGGTGCGCTGAGGCACGGACCACTCCATGGTGTTGTGCCCGGGGGACCGGGCGGTTCAGCGGCGGGTGGCGAGCCGCGCCAGGACATTCGGCAGATCGGGCACGGCGGTCAGAACCCCCGCCATCGGATCCTCTCCCCACGTCTCCATCCGTTCGACGGCGTTCCGGAGCGTGTGGTCCCGCAGATCGAGGTCCGGCCCCACCTCCTCCCAACGGAGGGGCATTGACACCAGCGCCCCAGGCACCGGTCGCACGCTGAAGGGCGACACCATGAGCTTGCCGTGCCCGTTCTGAAGGTAATCCACATACACCTTCCCCTCCCGGCGATCGATGACACGGGTCACGGTGGCCAGTTCGGGACAGGTTCCCACCACCACACGCGCCAGCAGCTCTCCCAGATGCCTGGATTGCTCGTGGGTCAGCATCCGGCCCAGGGGAAGGAGGATGTGCAGACCCGTCGACCCGGTCGTCTTGACGAACGAGGGGAGGCCCACGTCCTCGCACAGGGTGTGGACCGCCAGCGCCACCGTGACAACCGAGGAGAACGGCGCCTCCTTCGGGTCCAGGTCGAGAACGCACCAGTCGGGGCGCTCCAGCTGAGCCGCGCGGCTGGCCCAGATGTGGAGCGGGATGGCCGCCATGTTGGCGATGTACCTCAGAGAGGGAACGTCGTCGGCGATGAAGTACCGGATCTCGCGCCCGGCCTGTTCGCTCCACATCGTCTCCCGCCGGAGCCACTCCGGGGCATACTCCGGAGCATCCTTCTGGAAAAAGGAGGGTCCGGTGATGCCGTCGGGGTACCGGGTCAGCACGACGGGACGATCCCGGAGATACACCAGCATCCAGGGGGCGATCGCCTCGTAGTACTCGATGAGATCCCGCTTGGTAAGCCCCTCCTCGGGCCAGAAAACCTTGTCGAGGTTGGTGAGATGGACCTCCTGGGGAGCGGAGGGGAGGGGGAGGGGGGCGCTCTCCGGGATCGGTGGATCTTCGGCCGCCGGTTCCGGGGCGTGACGAACGCACTCCTCCGGTCCCTTGTCGTCCCGCCACCGGAGGAACACCGGCTGGCGCAGCTGCCCCTGATCGGTCCATTCCGCGAAGCGGACCTCACAAACCAGAACCGGGCGGGTCCAGGTCCCCGCCACTCCGTCGGGGAGGGGCTCGCGACAGGGTGTGGTCTCCTGTCGCAGGGTCTCGAGCTGGGCGCGTATGGCGGTGAGATCCTCCTCCGCGAAACCAGTGCCCACGCTCCCGCAGTACACCAATGCCCCTCCCTCTCCCTCGTGCGTGGCCAGATGGAGCCCGCCGAAGCCGACCCGGGAGCCTTTGGGCTCGGTGTACCCGACCACCACGAAATCTCCAGTGCGCTCGCTCCGGATCTTGAGCCACGCCGGGGACCTCCCCTCCCGATACGGCGCATCGGCGCGCTTCGCCACAAGCCCCTCGAGCCCGAGACGTTCCACCTCGCGGAACACCCGTTCCCCCTCCCGGTCGAAATGGTCCACCCTCACGAGGGGGCCCACCGGAGGGAGCACCCGGCGCAGGATCTCCTTGCGGGCGAGGAGGGGGAGCGGTCGCAGGTCCCGGTCCGCCAGGGTCAGGAGATCGAAGACATAGTACCGGACCGGGGACAGCGAGGCGGCCCGCGTCCCGTCGTGTGGTCGCAGATACTGCGCTCTCCGCTGCAGATGTTGAAAGCTCGGCCGACCCGCCTCATCCAGTGCGACCACCTCTCCATCGAGCACAAGGTCAGGATAGGGCAGCGCCTCGACCGCGCGCGCAACTTCCGGAAAGGCCGCCGTCGCATCGCGGCCGTTGCGGGTGAGAAGACGGGTGACCGCTCCCTCGCGCAGGGCGAGGATCCGGTATCCGTCGAGCTTGGGCTCGAACACCCAGCCGTCGCGGGTGAAGGGCCTCTCGGCGCGTTCGGCCAGCATCGGACGGGGCGGCGGGGCGGCGGGAGTGAGAAGAGGGGCCCCGAGGTCGGCGAGGAGATCCCGGAGACGGGAGACGGGATCGACGCCCGCCTTCAGCTCCTCGACCAGCAGGCCACTCCTCACCGACTGTTCGGGGACCACTCGGGGAGACTCCGCGGAGGCCGCCCAGTCGTCCCGCTCCTTGATCAGCAGCCATTCCCGTTCGGTTTTCCGGATCTTGACGAGGGTCCAGAGGCCCCGGAGCTTGTGCCCCCGCAGTTCGAAGAGGAGTTTCCCGGAGACGAGTCCCTCGGAAGGATCCCCGATCGGAACCCAGGTGCCGGCGTCCCAGATGATGACCGCCCCCGCACCGTAGTTCCCCTCGGGGATGCGACCCTCGAAGTCCCCGTATTCCACCGGGTGGTCCTCCACGTGGACCGCGAGACGTTTCTCCGCGGTATCGTAGGAGGGGCCCTTGGGGACGGCCCAGGAAAGCAGCACCCCCTCGAATTCCAGGCGCAGATCCCAGTGGAGATTCCGGGCGGCGTGCTTGTGAAAGACGTACCGGCTACCCCCGGGGCGCGGGGGGGCGCCTCCCGGCTCCGGGGTCCGGTCGAGCGATCGCTTGGCGCGATACGGTCCGAGGCGCTCGCTCCCCGGGCTCCCGCTCCCGCGGTCCGGTCCCTCGCCCGGGCTGGTTGCGCCCATGCTCAGGAAACCCTATAGTTTTGCCACATGGGTGCGCGCGTCATCGGCTCTGCCACGATCTCCTTTGGACTGGTGTCGGTCCCGGTCAAGCTCTTCTCCTCGAGCGAGTCGGCCGCGTCCATCTCCTTCAACCTGCTCCACAAGGCGTGCGGATCCCGCCTCAAGCAGCAGTACATCTGCCCGGCCGACGGGGCCACCGTCCCCCGGGACGAGATGGTCAAGGGGTATGAGTTCGCCAAGGGGAAGTATGTACAGTTTACCCCCGAGGAACTCAAGACGCTCGACGAAACCGCCACCAACAGCATCGACATCGCCGAGTTCGTCCCGCTGGACTCGGTCGAGCGGTCCTATGTGAACAAGACCTTCTACCTCGGCCCCGACAAGGGGGGGGAGCGCGCCTATCGCCTCCTCGCCGAGGCCCTTCGGGACACCGGCCGCGCGGCCCTCGGGCAATATGCCGCCCGGGGCAACCAGTACCTGGCGCTCATCCGCCCCCTGGATCACCTGCTGGTGATGGAACAGCTTCACTATGCCGATGAACTCCGTCCCCCCAGCGAGGTTCCCGTGGGGGACACCCCGGTCAAGCCGGCCGAGCTCGAGCTGGCCCGCCAGCTGATCCAGCAGACCGCCACCGAGGAGTTCCATCCGGAGCGCTTCCGGGACGAGGTCCGCGAACGGGTCATGGCGGCGATACAGCGCAAGGTCGACGGGGAGGAGATCACCACCCAGCCCACCGAGGAGGCGTCGGGGGCCCGGATTCTCGACCTCATGGAGGCGCTCCGGGCCAGTCTTGGCCAGTCCCCCTCCCCCCCGGACGACACCACCGAGCAGCGCAAGACCGGTTGAGCCCTCCCGGGGATCAGGGGGCCAGCGGAAGGGCGCCGCGGACCACCAGGTCGCCATAGGACCGGATCGATCCGGTCCTCCACTCCTCCAGCATCCGGTCCATCCGCTGCAGCAACTGGGTCATGTAGTAGCCGGGCACGGCCTGCGGATGCCGGCCCCGGAATCCGGTCCCGAAGTAGCTCCGGATGATCACCGCCGTGGAGTCGTGCGGGAGTGTCGCGAGATTCTCCGCGAAGGTTCCGAAGAGCCCGTCGCCCATCAGGTAGAACTCCACGTTCGAGGTGTACAGGGCCGAGGTCATGAGCCCCCGGGAACCGATGTCGGCCCCGATGGCGCGCAGGGCGTGAGGACCGGCCAGATCACCCACCACCGGGATGATGCGATCCGTTTCCTGCAGGCTCCGGAGAAAGTGATAGGAGTCCTCCTCGGCGAGGAAGCTCCGGTACGCACCGGTCAGGTCGCGCTCCAGCAGAAGATCGCGATACGTGGGATAATACGGCTGGGGCCGTCGGCCGAAGGTGGTGAACCGAAGATCGAGACCCGCCAGAATGAAGGTGCGATGGAACCGGTCGATGGTGGCGAGATCACCCTCCGACAGGTCCAGTCCGAAACCCTGGACCCGGGTGCGAACCAGACGACGGGCCGCGGCGCCGGTGTCCGGACCCAGTGGAAGCGAATCGACAAAGGCCACGATCCGCGGTACCGCCCAGGACTCACGCGCGGAATCGGGTGCCGGGGTGGCGCGCCCGAACAGCAGGGCCAGATATTCCGTGCGGGTTTCCGCCGCCGAGAAAAGGGCCTTGAACAGAAGGTGGTGCAGGAGATTGTCCCGACGGACGTCTATCAGGTAGGCGATCTCGGGACGGATCGCGGCGATGTACGAGAAGTTCTGGTCCGGGCCGACCCCGGCATAGGCTCCCCCACGCACGCCAAGCGGGGCGAAGGCGCCGACCACATGCAGGTAGGAGGTTTCATTGGAGATCAGATTGTCGGTGTCGAAGAACCCGCCCGGTTCCGAGAGCTGCTTCACCATCGCCGCGAAGGGAGTGGTGCGCACCTCGAGGGGCGGCGTCCCGGCACACCCGGCTCCGGTGGTCAGGAGGAGAAGAAGGGCGATGGTGCGTGCCCGGCGTGTCACGGTCCATCCCGATCTGCCCCGGTGCCTCATGCACTCTCCTCGTGTGGAGAACAACCTGTGATCCCCCGTGTGGTCCTCGTGGCCCTCCTGGCAACCACCGGCACCTCTCCCGTCCCGCCTCCGGTCGGCTCCCCTCTCCAGGACGACGTACCCCCGGGAGCGGAGCACGCCTTCTCCTTCACCCGAGCCATTTACAGCGACGGATTCCGCCGGGGCCGCGGAAGCTGGTCCACCGACTACCCCAAGGCCGATCGCCAGTTTCTGATCGGGTTCCGCCGCCTGACCCTGACCGATGCCTTCGAGGAGGAAAACCCCATTGCCCTGACCGACCCCAACCTGCGGCGCTTCCCTGTCATCTACGCCGTGGAGGTGGGACGCATGGCCTTGACCCCCGCCGAGCGCGCCGGCCTCCGCAGTTTCCTGGACGCCGGCGGCATGCTCATCGTCGATGACTTCTGGGGCTCCTGGGAGTGGGCCAACTTTGCGGAGGAGATCCGCCAGGTGCTGCCCGAATACCCCATCGTGGACATCCCTCTCGATCACCCCCTTCTCCACACCATGTACGACATCGACGAGATCCTCCAAGTCCCCAACATCCAGAACGGACTCTACGGACAAGGACGGACCTGGGAGCGGGATGGTTTCGTCCCCGCGCTCCGTGGCATCTTCGACGACGAGGGCCGCCTCCTCGTGGCCATCAACTGGAACACCGACCTGGGCGACGCCTGGGAGTGGGCCGACCACCCCGAGTATCCCCTGCCCTTCTCCAACTTCGCCTACAAGCTTGGCATCAACCTGCTCATCTACGGCATGACCCACTGAGGGTCGAGACCCATCTCGTCCAGAAAGAGGTTCCCCCCTCCCGGCTCCCCGTTGCGCGTTTCGGTGCGGGTCAGGATGAGCCGATCCCGGGCCCGGGTCATGCCGACATAGAGGAGCCTCCGCGCCTCGGGCAGCTCCGCGGCCCGTGCGTCCCGCAGGGTACGGGCGCCGGGGATGGTCAGATCCTCGACCCCCGCGATGTAGACCGTGGAGAACTCCAGTCCCTTCGTCGCGTGCAGGGTGAGCAGGTTGACCCGATCGGGGTCGGCGTCGATGCTGTCCGACGTGGACAGGGCGGCGCGATCCAGCAACTCGGGAATGGCCTCGGCAAGGGGCAAGTGCTCCACCAGTGCCATCAGGCTCTCCAGACGGGCCAGGGCGGCGGGATGGCGATCCTCCGGCCGCTTCTCCGCCCGGATCCTCTCCAGGAGCCGATGCCCTCCCAACCTCTCGATCACGACCTGGAGGGTCGGAGACTCGGGAGTCCCCTCCCGGTCCCGCCAGGACGCGTAATGTTCCAGCATCTGGCTCCAGGGCCCGAGAGCTGCGGCCCGGGTGATCCGGCGAAGCAGCACCTTCTCCGGGTCGGCGGGGCCGGCGCTGGCCAGGGCGAGCGCGAGCCCGAGAGGCCCGAGGAGTTGGGGAAGGGCCACGGTGCGATTACGGCGTGCCCGGTCGCGCGTGAGCCCCTCGTACACGCCGGCGAGGCAGACCGCATCGTCGAGGGCGTGGTGGCTCGTGCCGGTGTCGACCCCGTACCGGCGGGCCAGGTGCTCCAGCTTCGCACTCCCCTGCACCACCGCGCGGGCCAGCGGCAGGGTGTCGAGAAAGGCCATGGTGCCGGTACCGCCATGCGGTGCCGCCTGGCGCTTCAGGACCGGAATGTCGAAGTCCTGCCCGTTGTGGGCCACCACCAGATCGTCACCGACAAACGCGCGGAACCGCTCCCACGCCTCGGCAAAGGGCGGGGCATCGCGCAGGTGCTCCTCCCGATACCCGTGCACCCGGGTGGCCCCCTCGGAAACCGGTCCCACGGGGCGAACCAGCGTGTGAAACCGGTCCAGCACGTGTCCGTGCCGCACCCGCGCAGCCCCGATCTCGATCGTTTCGCAGGTCGCAATGTCGAGATCGGTGGTTTCCAGATCGAAGGTGACGTACCCACCCTCTCCCAACCCCTCCTCCTCTGAGGTGCTCGCGAGCTGGAGCGCCTTGAACAAAAGGACCGGCCACCCGCCGTCGGCCACATCGTCGCGGGCGAGGACCACGTCCTCAGGATCCGGCTGGCTCCCCGGCGTGAGGGTCATCGGCCGGTAACCGGAGTCGGGGGCGTGGAGCATGGCGCGGAGACCCGCCTCGATCCCCCGGTCGGGCTCGATCCAGATGGTCCTCCCCCGGAGACTCGCCTCCCGCAGGCGGATCGCCAGGGCGGACGCGCCGGGATACTCGGCGGGATCGGAGAGTTCGGGGGCATGACGGTCGAGCGGTCCCTGCACCTTTCCCAGGTTCTGCCCGAGGAGATCCCGCACCACGTCGCGGATCGATCCGGCCGTGCGCAGGAGGCCGCGCAGATTCTCCACGAAATAGACAAAGCGCCAGGCAGGTCTCCGGTGAGGCGCCTCCCGGGGCAGGCTCGCCGCATGCGCCCGAAGCGCGGCCACCAGGTCCGATGACTCGGCGAGGCCCGCCTCCTGAATGAGATCGTGAGGCAACATCGCGTGAGCCAGCGCCTCGAGAGCGCCGGGGTCCCCGGGGGCCGCCATGACCCGCAGGGATCGGAGGATCACCGCGATGATCGGGTCGTCCCCCAGGGCCTGGCCCCGCGCTATGCGGCAGGGGATGCCGGCCCCGAGGAGTTCCCGTTCGAGGAAGGCACCGATGGTGTGCATCCGGTACAGAATGGCGGAGTCGCCCCAGCGAAGCGACGGATTCCGGGTTCGGGCCGCGGCAAGGTCCCCCAGGATCCACGCCGCCTCGTCCCTTTCGGTGGGGAAACGAAGCGCCACCACGGGGTGAGGCGACTCGCGCGTGGCCTCCAGGTCCTTGTCGAAAAGGGAGGGATTGCGCTGCACCAGAGCGCGCGCCCGATCGAAGATCGCGACGCTCGACCGATGGTTCCGATCGAGGATGATCGGCTCGGCCACGCCGAAGTCCCGCTGGAAGCGGGTCAGCACATCGGGATCGGCCCCGGTCCAGGAAAAGATCGATTGATCATCGTCACCCACCGCGAAGAGATGCCGGTGCGGAGCCAGGTGCTTCAGGATGCGGTACTGGAGACGGTTCACATCCTGGAACTCATCGACCAGGATCGCGTCCCACCGGGCGGCGATCCGCTCCGCCAATCCGGGATGCTCGTCGAGCAGGGCCGCTATCCGCACCAGGATGCCGTCGAAATCCACCAGGTTCCCCCGCACCAGTCTCGACAGATATCCCTGGAGCACCGGAACATCCTCGGGATCGAGGTCGTCGCCGCGGAGCCGATGCCGTCCGAAGGCACCGAGGAGGGCCCGACCCCGTCTCCCGTGGTACCCCATTCGGTCGAGAATGGCCATCTGGGCCGCGTCATCCGCGATCCCGAACCCGGCGTCGAGACCCGCCTCCACAGGCCAGGCCCGCAGAATCTCGACCGCCACCGAATGGACCGTCCCGCGACGCACCTGGGCCGAGACCCCCGGCATCGTCTCGTCGAGTCGCAGGGCTATCTCGCCGGCGGCCTTGTTGGTGTAGGTCACGGCACAAATGCGATCCGCCGGGATTCCCTGCTCGAGGATCAGGTGACGGATGCGTTCGATCAGGCAGAAGGTCTTTCCGGCTCCGGGACCCGCCACGACCAGCAGGGGACCCGGGGGCGCGGTGATCGCGCGGGCCTGAGCCGCCGTGGGGCCGTTGGCGATCCGGGTGCTCATCCGCGCGCGACTCCGGAGTCCGGTGACCGCGACTTGACCCCACGCCCCGGTCCGGAGATGATTGGCCGGTGCAGAGAGCGCTGACCCTTCCCCTGGGCGATCAGGTCCCCACCCGGGGCAATCGCCTGTCCCGAGCCCTCGGGCGCCTCGCCTTCCGGCTCTCCGGGTGGCGCCTGGACGGGGCCATTCCGAACTGTCCCCGGTTCCTGATCATCGCCGCACCCCACACGTCCAACTGGGACTTCCTGATAGGGGTCTGCACCCTCTTCGCCATCGGGTTCCGGGTTTCCTGGCTCGGCAAGCACACGCTCTTTCGCTGGCCGGTCCGCGGAATTCTGCGATGGCTCGGGGGAATTCCCGTGGAACGGGGCCAGGGACAGGGTCATGTGGACCGCGCGATTGCCGCCTTCCGCGAGCGCGAGAAGCTCATCCTCACCATCGCCCCGGAGGGCACCCGGAAGAAGGTCGCGACCTGGCGCACCGGATTCTACCGCATCGCCCTGGGTGCCGGAGTGCCGATCGTGCCGGCCTGGTTCGATTACCGGCGCAGGATCGTCGGCTTCCGCGATCCCATCCTGCCCACCGGCGACCTGGAGGCCGACATGATCCGGATTCGGGCCTGCTATGACGGCGTGACCCCGAGGCATCCTCACCAGTTCTGACATCGGTGCGCCGTCACGCACCCGGCATCAGGCGGCGCCACCATTTCCCCTGAGCACCTCCCTCGTCCACGGCCGGAGTGGGGGGCCGTTCCTTGATCACCAGCTCGCTCAGCAGGAGATGCCCCGTGAGACGAACCAGCAGATCACATGAGACGGGATCTCGTCGCGAGGACCTCTTCCGCTTGTGACTCGAGGACGAGAGCGTCTCGTGGATCTCGTTCTCGATCGCGGTGCCCGGGGGTACGACCAGTTCGAAGGACCCCAGGGTCGAGGAGACCTCGATCTCCACCAGGTCCGACGCGAGCTCGGCGTCCCTCAGATCGAGCCGAATGGAGCCAAAGAGGATCTGGAGTTCAAGGTGATCGGGAACCCTCCAGAAACCGGCCCGCGCGGTGGACGAGAAGTAGCTGGCGATGCGGAGCGACGACAGCGCCCCCAGTCGCGCCGGAAGAGTTCCCGGCAGCGTCCACTCGCCGGACGGATCGATGTCCGCCACGAGAGCCGCCACGGTGCCTTCACTGTCGGCGGCGCGGAGGCGTTCCAGCCGGTCCTCGAACACCACCAGGGGAATGTGGTCCCCTGCGTGGGCTGCGCAGAGCCGTTGAATCGCCTCCGCCCGAACCACCTCCAGATCAGTCATGAACGAATCGAGGGCGTCAGCGGGTCCGAGGGTTCACGAGTCCTCGCCCGGGGGTCACGTACGCCGACACGATGCTCTGATGCCCGTTCACGCCGATCGCCGCGACGCCGAACACGTAGTCGTCGATGGAGACGTTGGGCAGGAGGAGCTCCGTCGCGCCACGCACCTCCCGCGAAAACTCCCAATCCCGGTTCCAGGCCCGGCGCCACACGACACGGTATCCCGCCGCTCCATCCACCGGCATCCAGCGCAGGGCCGCGTCGTATCCCGTCTGACCCCGTCCGAGCATCGGGCCCCGCCGGGGAGCGGACACCACCGGCGCCGCCGGGGCGAGGGCCAGCTCGGCCACGGCCGCGGCATTGACCATCGCATTCCGCCTCAGGTACTCGGGATCCACCCCGTCCGGGGTGTCCGCCACGGTGTGCTGGCGGGAGTAGTTCTCATGGGTCTCGGTGAACCGGATCGCGGGGTAGCCCCGCTGCGCAAAGGGGGTGTGGTCGCCCCCGCGCCCGAAGCGGTCGAGCCGCGCCACGAGCCGCACCTCGTGCCCCGGGACGTAGCGGCCGGCGATCTCCCGGATCGCCCGGGCGAGCTGACGGGAGACCCCGTCCTCCGGACCATCGGAGAAGACCCGGACCGCGCGGGTGTCGGTGCGGCCGTCTCCCGCTCCCTTCCCTCCCACGATGTCGTTGTTGAAGACGGCATCGATCACCATGCTGTCGGTTGCCATCCGGGCCGCGTGCAGACCCGCCCCCACCAGCCCCTGCTCCTCGCCGGCGAAGGCGATGAACACCAGCGTGGCATCGAAGGTCAATCCGCTGTTGGCAAAAACCCGGGCGAGTTCGAGCACGAGCGCCGTCCCGCTGCCATCATCGTTGGCTCCCGGAGCCGGGAGATCGCCCTGAGCCCAGTCGAAGGTGCTCCCCTCCTCGGGCCGGGCCACCGTGTCGTAGTGGCCGCTGACGTAGATGCGGCGGGAGCTGCGACCCGGAAGGATCGCCATCACGTTCCGCAATTCCACGTCGCGCGTGATCCGTCCCTGCTGGGCCACCTGGTAGGTGTCGAACGACACTTCCAGCCGGGGGCTCGAGGCCTGGAACCGGTCGAGGATCCACTGCCGCGCGGCGCCGATTCCACGGGTCGGCGAGTCGGTGCTCGACAGGGTGTGCCGGGTTCCGAACCCCGCCAGGGCCCGGATGATGGTGTCGAGTCGCTCGGCGCTGATTCCCTCCACCAGGGCGCTGATCGCGGGATCGGGAGCTTGCGCCCGCACGGAGAGGGGAGCCGCAAGGGAGAGCAGCAGGGCGAGCAGTCCGCGACGCATCATCATGGCTTGTCCTCAATCCGTTGGTATCGTTGCAGGGGGTCCCCCTGGGATCGGGGGCGGGAGGCCGTCCGGGTCCGGAGGTGAAATCGGTCACCGGGGGCGAGAAAGGCGAACCCCCCGCGCTCCCCGATCCGGCGTTGGGCATCGTAGATCACCGCGTAGCTCTCGCCCATCACCTCGAACTCCTCGCCCTGGACCACGATCGCGGTGTTCTCGTCGATCCCGATGCCGAGCAGCTCCGGGTGAGCCTCGACGATCTCCAGCATGTCAAACTGGCGGTTCCGCCGGAGGAGGTGCTGGTCGATCGCCACCGAGGTCAGGAAGCCGAGCCCCTCGGTGTGATCTCCCATCATCGTGGTGTTGTCGCGAGTGTGGCCGCGGGCCAGGTACGACCCGAGGATCGTGGCCCCCGCCGAGGATCCGCCGACCACGCCGCCGCGTGCCAGCACCGCTCGCAGCTCCTGGTGGGTCCGGGTTCCGAGATAGGAGTCCGCCAGGCGCCACTGACGCCCGCCGCCGAACCAGACGCCACGGGCCTCGCGAAGGGGAGCGGCGAACGCCTCGGTGTCCGCCTCGCCCCGGTCATACGTGTGCAGGACGGTGAGGCGGGTGGCCCCCAGGGCGCGGAAGAGCTGTCCCCCCTCCCAGGCCTGGTCATAGCTCTCGGCGCCACCGGCGGTGGGTATCAGGACGATCGGTGCATCGGGCCCCCCGGCCAGATCGAGGAAGCGCCGGACGATCGCGGTGTCCCGCATCGCGCCGCCCACGATCACGAGCGACCCGCCGGGCGGATCCATCTGCTGGGCTGTCAGCGGGAAGACAATGGCGGAGAAAAACAACACCGCGAGTGCGGCGCGCGCACGGCTCATGGAGCACTCCTTGTCAGGTGGCAATCGAGGCTGCCTCGGCCCCCACCCTCCCACAGCACGAGAAGGGCGGAGAGGAGAACGGTGACCGGAAGCCAATGGGGAGGCCCCCCGGCGGGTGCGAGTGAGAAATCCACCGTCAGGTGAACATAGAGTGCCACGAGCATCTCGGCCACGGCCAGGAGCGCGCCGATCCGGGCGTACCACCCCGTGAGCAGGAGGACTCCTCCCACCACCTCCACCGTGGCGGCCACGAAGATCAACAGATCGGGTTGGGGAAAACCGGCCAGACCGAGGGTGGCCTGGAAGTTGGTCTGGGTGCCCTCGTTCAGGAACTTCATCGTGCCGAAGAAGGTCAGAGGGACCCCGGCGATCAAACGGGCCACCAGGGAGCGAACGAGCGGTTGGGTGGAGCGAATCGACATCGGGAACCGTCGGTCGGGACAGAAGAAGGGTTGCTAGGGAATCTACGCGGTTTCCGGCGGGGCGAAAGGTTCGGGGACCCCGTCAGGGGCGGCTCGTGAGCCGCCCTTGCTCCTGGGCAGGATATCCGGAGGCCACAAGGAATCGTCATTCCGGCGAACGCCGGAATCCATGTGCAGTTCTCAGGGGGCGGATGGGCCCCCATCATGCCGATGCCCGGCGTCCGAGACGGGGAGGGTGTCGCGTGAACCGTCAACCCTCTGCGTCCTCCGTGTTCTCCGTGGTTTACTCTGGTGCGGGGAGGGGTCACCACAGAGGCCGCGGAGGACGCAGAGGGTCTCCGCGTGATTCCCGTCGCTCCACACAGGCACGCGGAGATCAGGAGCCTTTGTGTGAGGGGTGGAAGGGCCCCCATCATGCCGATGCCCGGCGTCCGAGACGGGGAGGGTGTCGCGTGAACCGACAACCCTCTGCGTCCTCCGTGTTCTCTGCGGTTCATTCTGGTGCGGGGAGGGGTCACCACAGAGGCCGCGGAGGACACGGAGGGTCTCCGCATGATTCCCGTCGCTCCACGCCTGGCGCGCCAAGATCAGGAGCCTTTGTGTGGGGGTGGAAGGGCCCCCATCATGCCGATACCCGGCGTCCGAGACGGG
>JBGSKF010000212.1:0-4324 GCA_041741375.1 Gemmatimonadales bacterium
GGCGGCGGCCAGCCGCTCGGTCCGCTCCAGGTTCCGCCGGGCCAGCGCGAGCGATTCGTCCGCCACCCGCAGCGACGACTCGGCGGACCTCACCTGGTCCTGCAGGACTGCATCGTCGATGCGCAGCAGGAGGGATCCTGCCCGCACGCGGGTTCCCTCCTCCACCTCCAGGGCCATGACCATGCCGGCCGCTTCCGCCCGGAGGGCGGCCTGGCGGGACGGGACCAGGGTGCCGGAGAGGCCGGGCCCCGAGGCGAGGGCCACGAGATCCGCTACCATGACCTGGTCCGCCGCCACCGTGACGGGAGGGAGATCGGCGCCGGTCGGCGTTCCGGCGGCCCCGCGACAACCGACGAGGAGGAGAGCCACGGGGAACAGGGCAGGTGAGCGGCTCACGGGGTGTCACCCCCTGCGGCGCCGATGGAACGCAGGAAGAGGGTGACGTACTGGTCCAGGGCGTTTGCGGCAGTGCCGGGGTAGAGGTCGGGCATGATGTCCCGGCCCATGGCGTCGGCAAAGAGGATGCCCATCAGCATCGGGGCCGCCAGGGCGGGGTCGAAATCGGCCCGGGCGAGTCCCCGGTGCTGGAGTCGCCTCAGGTACTCAGTCAGCACAGCAGCGGCCTGGATTGTGGGACTCCCGGTGGGAAGGATCTCGGGATGTTCCTCGATTTCGCCCATGCAGGTCCGGATCAGGGAGCGGCGGGCCCGGAGCTCCTCCATGTGACGGCCACACCAGTCGAGCAGCTCCTCCCGGGGATGAGCCGGGATGTCCGGAAGGTGCTGGAAGTGAATCTCGAATCCCTGGCACTCGATGGCCTCCCGGAGGAGGGAGGCCTTGCTGCCGAAATGCCGGAAGAGGGTGACCTCGTTAACATCGGCCTTCTGGGCGATGCGCCGGGTGGTGGCCCCCCGGAAACCACACTCGGAGTAGACCTCCACGGCAGCGCGGAGGATGCGGGCGCGGTGATCGGTCAGTGGCTTGGGATCCATCCGGGAAAAGATACCGACGACATGTCATGCATGCAAGTGACTGCTTGCTGACATTGGACGGCTGGAATCGCTTGGATGAAACCGGTTAACCTGGACTCAGGGAGTGGCGGCGGTGGCGACCGGGGCGGGGAGTGAGTACTCTGCAGAGGGGCTTAGGGCAGGAAGGGCTCGCGCCAGCATAATCAAGGCCCCGAGCAGGATGGCAACGCGCAACGCAACGTGACGGAGCTGGACGATCTGGTCGGCTGGGCTGTGCGATCGACGGCGCATGAAACGATCCTCCCGGACCCTGGATCCGGGGGTGACGACTGGCGGAGGGTACCTGGCTGGCTTGAGCGGGGGAAACTCCCTCGATCGCCGGGTAGCGGCTCCGGGCTTTCGTCACCCAGAAAACAAATTTGAAGAGTATTAAGTGCGAACAGGGATAATATATGTTGAAAAGCGGTGAACCGCAAGAACCAATTGGAGTTCGGGGAGTTTCCACCGGGTTTCCAGGGGGCACTCTGACCGAAGCTGTTACAGTAGAGCGCAGGTTGTTGCATCTGGGTAGGACAGCAGGACACAGGACATAGGACAGGGATCAAGTTCAATGCCCTCAACTTCCTGGGTCCCCCAAGTCCTAGGTCCTGAGTCCTATGTCCTACGTCCTTAACTCCTGGCCACCACTTCCCACCCACCCACGGCGACCATGCGCATTCTTCGTCTCGGTGTAACAGCTCTGTTTCTCACGGGACTCATCGCCCTGGGGTCTCGAGGCGCCGGGGATCTCCCTCCCCTCGGCCCGCTCCTCGATCCGGTGCATGGAGTGTGGGCCACGTCCGCGGTGACTCTCCCTCCGGTGTCCGTCGCATCGATTCCCACGCTCACGGCACCGGTGGAGGTGCGGGTGGACGTGCGCGGCGTCCCCCACATCTTCGCGACCACTCTCGCCGACGCCTACCGGGTCCAGGGATACCTGGTGGCGCGGGACCGTCTCTTCCAGATGGAAGCCCAGGTAAGGGCGGCGGCGGGCCGGCTCTCGGAATGGGCTGGAGCCCGCGCGGTCGAGAGTGACCGCCGGACGAGGGCGATGGGGCTTCCCTGGGCGGCCGAACGGGATTGGGCCGCCCTCGACACGGGGGGACCCACCTGGCGGGCGGTGACGGCCTACGCCGAGGGGGTCAATACATGGATAGACCACCTCACGCCCCGTGACCTCCCCTTCGAGTATCGTCTGCTCGACACGCAGCCGATGCGGTGGGACCCGATCTTTACCCTCCATTTCATGGCGGAAATGGGGCGCACCCTGGCCTTCAGCAGCTCCGAACTCCGGCGCCCCCGGATCGTGGACCTGATCGGGGCGGAAGCCACCGACGTCCTCTTCCCGGTACACGCTCCGGTGCAGGAGCCGGTGCAACCGGCCCCGTGGCCCACGCCCCGCGTGGCGCTGCCGGTTCTTCCTCCTCCGTCCCCCGCGCGGGTCCTCGCCGCCGGGACGGACCCCGGCCTCCCCGGGGGCCCGGAGTCGGGGGACGATCGGATCGGATCCAACAACTGGGCCGTGGCACCCCACAGGACCCGGGACGGTCATGCGCTCCTCGCGGGGGACCCTCACCTTCAATTGACGCTTCCCTCGATCTGGTACGAGGTCCATCTGGTGGTCCCCGATTCCCTCGACGTGGCCGGGGTCACCTTCGCCGGGGCGCCGGGTGTCGTGATCGGATTCAACCGCGACGTGGCCTGGACCTTCACGAACGGTGGAAGTGATGTGCTCGACTGGTACCGGGAACGGGTCGATCAGGAGGAGTCCCCCACGCGCTACTGGCTCGATGGCGCGTGGCGGGATCTCCAGCTCGAGCCCACCACCTATCGGGGGCCCGGTGGCACCCTCCTTCGGATCGACACTCTCCGGTACACCCACCGGGGGCCGATGCTCCAGGTCGACAGTGCCTGGTACTCCCTCCGCTGGACCGTCCACGATCCCGCCGACGATCTCGGCACCTTTCTCCGACTTCAGAGCGCCCGCACCGTGGACGATTGGCTGGACGCGATGGACTCCTTCGTGGCCCCCATCCAGAATGGACTCGTGGCGGACCGGAGAGGGACCATCGCGATCCGGGCCAGCGGGCGCTACCCGATCCGGCCCAACGGTGCCCGCGGTGACACCATCCAGGATGGCACCTCCTCGGCTCATGACTGGAGCGGAGTGCTCTCCGCGGACCGTGTCCCCTTTGCCCGGGACCCCCGCCAGGGATTCCTGGCCTCGGCCAATCAGGAGCCGATCGACCCCCGGGTGGACTCCGCCTACCGTGGGGCCCTCTGGCCCGCTCCGTGGCGTGCGATGCGAATCAACGCCCTTCTCCGCGGCGACAGCAGCCTGACTCCGGAAGCGATGCAGCTCTTCCAGACCGACCCGGGGAGTGCGCGGGTCGAGGAGCTGCTCCCCCGGATCCTGGCGGCCGGTGAGCGGGCAGGTTCCACCGACTCGATTGCGCGGATCGTCCTCGATCGCCTGCGGGAATGGGATGGCCGCTACACCCTCATGACCCGGGAGGCGGTCCTGTTCGAAGCGGTTGTGGATGCGGTCAATGATCGCCTGTGGGACGAACTGGTTCCCCCGGGAGCGAGCGCAGGGCGCCGGCTGGCCACCCCGGACGGTACTCTCCTTCTCGCCGCGCTGGAGGACCCCGGAAGCATCTGGTGGGATGACCGGGACACGCCGGAACGGGAAGACCGGGAGGCGGTCGTGGGGGCGAGCCTGACGGCTGCGTGGCAGCGCGTCGTGGACGAACGGGGGCCGCCCGGCCCCCGGTGGGAGTGGAGGGAGGTACAGCACGCCAATCTCTATCACCTTCTTGGACTACCCGCACTCTCCGAGTTGGATCTTCCGGTGACGAGCGGACCGTCCACCCTGGCTCCCTCGTTCGGCCGCGGCACTCACGGACCGAGCTGGAGGATGGTGGTCGAGTTGGGGCCGGAGATCCGGGCCTGGGGCACCTACCCCGGGGGCCAGTCGGGGAATCCGGCGAGCCCTCGGTATGCGGACCGGGTTCCCCTCTGGCAAGCCGGAAAGCTCGACCCGCTTCTCTTTCCGAGGGATATCGAGGGGCTCGCACCCGGTCAGATCGAATCCCGAATCACCTTCCGTCCGAAGGAAGGGAGGGTTCCCTGATGCGCTCCGCGATGCTGCGTACCCTGGGGGTCGGGCTCGGAATGGCGGTGGGGACATGGTTGCTGGGGTGGTGGGCGTTGGCGGCCGTGGGGATGATCGCCGGAGCCACCACGCACCGGCAGCCCTGGGGTGCGCTCCAGGTGGCCCTGGCTGGCGGCCTGGCGTGGGGTGCTCTGCTGCT
>JBGSKF010000213.1:0-35090 GCA_041741375.1 Gemmatimonadales bacterium
TGCGCTTGAGCTGTGCGATCATGCGCTCGATGTTGGCGTAGGTCCAGATTTTGGGATGGACGCCATTCTTGATGGCCGCGTTCTCGGCGGGCAGGCCAAAGGCATCGAAGCCAATCGGGAAGAAGACGTTGTAGCCATTCATGCGCTTGAAGCGCGCGGCGGCGTCACTGGGCGTGTAGGCGTACCAATGGCCAGTGTGCAGGTCGCCCGAAGGGTAGGGCAGCATGGTCAGCGCGTACCACTTGGGACGCGTCGGGTCCTCATGTGTGGCGTAGAGCCCCTGTGCGGCCCACTGCTGCTGCCATTTGGGCTCAATTTGCTGCGGAATGTATTTCGTCATCAGCGGTTCCTCAATCGCGGTTCAAGGGTCTAGGAGTTCAAGGGTTCGTGCGCAACATGCGGCGCGGCGGTTGTTCAAAACGATTGCCCGCTCGCGCGCAATTTGCGCAGTACGCGAACTTTGAACCTTTGAACTTTGAACCTTGAACTTGTTTGTCGGCAAACGAAAACGTGAAACGCTGCGCGGCGCGCCAAGGGCGCGGCCGAAGGTGCAGTGTTTCACGTTGTGAGAAAAGCCCGCGACGCGTAAACGGCGCGGGCTATGGAAGCGCGAGTAAACCGCCTACGCCGCCTCTACAGGCGCCCAAGGCAGTTGCACAGATGGGAGGCATGACCCCAAACCAGCCGATTTTTGCGTCCATCACTGTGAGAGTATAACACAGGCCGTTCCCTGCTCCCTACTCCCTACTCCCTAACTCCCTACTTCTTCCAGCGCGACCTCCAGCGCTCTTCCTCCGGATCGAGTCCCAGGGCATACAGGGTGCCGAGATAGGCCCCGAGGATGAGGGGGATTCCGAGCCCCACCTGCAGGAACGCGTACCCTCGAAAGAGTGTCTGAAGCAGCAGCGCGATGGCCGTGGCCGGGAGCGCCGCGAGAACCGGCTTGAGGACGCCCAGGTTTACCGACCGGATCCGGAACAGATGCCAGTTCGTCGCGATGCGGATGGCGTTGACGACGACGAAGGTGAGCCCGACCGACAGGGCCACTCCCTCGAGCCCGAACAGGCGGGTCAGCCCGATTCCGAGACCGACACTGAGCAGCAGGCGCACGGCTCCGATGGGCAGGTTCAGGCCGGGCCGGAGGTAGACGATCGGCAACTCATTGATGCCCAGGCTGCCGTTGATGGTGTCGCCCACCAGGAGCAGGGTCAGGGCAACGGCTCCGGCGGAGAACCCCCCTCCCAGGAGACCCAGGAGATTGTCTCCGAACAGCCCGAAGCCGAGAATGATCAACACCTGAACCGAGAGGATCCAGCGGGAAACGAGGGCGAGCTGGTGCCCCACGCGGGAGAGATCCCCGGTCTGGATCGCATCCGAAAGGACGGGTGGGAGAATCCGGTCAAACCCCTGGCGGATCTTCCGGGTGAAGGTGGCAAACTGCCGCGCCATGCCGTAGATCCCGACCGTGCTGGCGGGAAAGAAGTAGGAGACAAGGTAGACGTCGGCCTGATCGCTGAGCAGAATGAGCATCTCATAGACCGCCGTCGGCCCGCTGAAGGCGACCAGGCGGCGCATGTCCGTCCAGGCCAGGGGGGCGCGCAGGCAGTCGGCACTGGGAAAGACGCGGGCGAAGAAGACGAGAGTGGTGACGGCTGCGACGGCGAGCGAGGCCACGTAGGCCAGGACCAGCCCGTGCTCCCGTGCCCCGAGGTGCCAGGCCCCCACCGCGACAAGACTGAGAGTCAGGGGTTCGGCGATGCTCCGGGAGATGACTTCGAAACGCATCTGCCGGGTGAATCGGATGGCCACGAGAAGGATGTCCGACGTGACGATGAGGGGGATGGCCAGGGTCAGGAGCAGGAGGGTCGGGGCGGCCGTCGGGAGACGAAGAAGGTTGGCCAGGGGGAAGGCGGTGACCGCGACCACGATCGTGGTGAGGGCGCCCGACACCGCGGCGAGGGCGATGCCGTTGGCCACGGCGCGGTGCACGCTTTCCTGACGGGCGGCGGACTCGCTCATGAACTTGAAGAGCGACCGCTTCATGCCGAAGAGGGCGAGAGCGGCGGCCGTCTCCACGATGGACAGTCCGAAAACGTACTCCCCGAACCGGGCCTCTCCGTAGAGGAGCGCGGCGATCAGCAGGAAGGGCGCCCGGGCACCGAGCCGGATGGCGTATCCGAGGTAGTTCACCCCGGCACCGCGGGCGAGATCCCGGGCGTCGGTTTCGGCAGCGGTGCGGGTCACGATGGTCCCGGTGTGCGGGCGTCGGGGGAGTGCCCGGAACGACCCCCACAACGGGAAAGGGCCGGTCTGGACAATAATCGCCACCATAGTAGCATCAGAACCGGTTCTTCGCACCTCCGGAGCGGCTTGTGCGCCTTTGGGGCCGGAATTCGTCTCTCCTTATCTTGAAGGGGCCGGGACGCCGGTGGAGTCCGCGCCGGGACAAGAGGAATCAGGGAACTGGCAGACCAGCGGGCACGTTTGGGGGAGGAAGGGCGATGAGAATGATCAGCAGCGAAGGGAGTGTTGCACATGAAACAGGAACATGACGGGACCCGGCGCCGGAGCCGTATGCAGCGCACCGCGGCCGGCATGGTCAGCGCGATGGCCCTGGCGGCCCTGCTTGCCCCATCGCTTTCGGGAACCGGACAGGAAACGGACCTCGCCGACGCCCGGTCGATCTTTGAATCGGCGAGGACCTGGGGGGAGATCGAATCCCTGTTTGCCCGTGATTCGATGGCCGCGTCCGTCCTTCCCCGGGAGTGGTCGAAACTGACCCCCCACCAGCAGAACCAGCTCCGGGAGGCTTCGGCCGGAGCGGCCCGGGGGTGGGTGCGTGCGCACCTGGGGGAGGATGGGCTCAGGATGGAGGATCTGGCCTGGCGAAGCGGGGAGACGGACGAGGGACGGGTGACGCTTTCCTATCGGGCGGGGAGCGGACCGGAGAGCGGACGACCCCTGACCGTCGAAATGATGCGGGAAGACCGGGGAGAGTGGCGGATCCTCGATCTGGTCCGGGAGAAGCGCGGGATGATCAAGGAGCTTCGGGAACGGGCGGAGAAGGCCCTGAAGGACTACTCCTTCGCCTACATGCTGGCCGATCTTCAGGAGGCCGATGAGGTGGTTCTCGAAGACTTCGAGGGGGGCCCGGTCGGAGGATTGCCCGAGGGATGGAGCTGGAAGGGATCGGATGACAAGAAGGAGAAGCCCTACACCGTCGTGCAGGAAGGGGAAAATCGGTTCCTCCAGGCGCGGGATTCGGGACAGTCGGTGATCCTCGGAAAGGACCTGCCGTGGGACCTGGAAAAGTACCCCTACGTCTCCTTCCGGCTGCGGGTCCATCGGATCCCGGACGGGGGCGACGAGCGCAACGACAAGACCGTGGACAGCGCCGCCGGGCTATATTTCACCTATCGTCGCCGGCTCGGCATGATCCCGGAGTCGGTCAAATATGTCTGGAGTTCCACCCTTCCGGTTGGAGCCGCGGTGATCCGGCCGGGAACGGGGCGGCCCTGGCAGGTGGTGGTGGGAAGCGGAACGGATGGACTTGGAGAGTGGCGAACCTATGTTTTCGATCTGCGGCAGGCCTATCGGGATACCTTCGGGAAGAATCCCCCCGACAAGACCGCGGGAATTGGCGTGCTGTCCGACGCCAACTCCACCAACTCCCATGCCTGGGCGGATTACGATGACATCAAGGCGCTGCGATCGGTCGATCCTCCGGCGGGGTCAGGCGTGATGCAGATCATGAAGCACACCCGTTGATGCCTCTGGTCATGGCATGGTGAGCCGCTGGGCTTTGGTGGCCACCCTCGGAGCGGGATTGGCGCTTGCGCACCCCGGCGCGGCGCGCGCGCAGAGGTCGGATACGGTGCGGCTCAACCTCCGGCAGCTGGAGGAGCAGGCGATGGAGCGAAGCCCCATTTTGGCGCAGAACCGGGCCGGGTTGCGGGTGGCCGAGGCCCGGGAGACTCAGGCGGGTCATGCGGGGGTGCTGCCCACCTTCACGCTGCGGAATACCGCGGGGGTGTTGCCGCGGGTTCGATTGGCGCAAACGGCCACCGGGGTGTTCTTCTCCCCCGACACGTCGACCGGAATCTCGGACTTGCGACCGTTCAACGACCTGGAAGTGAATTTTGTGCAGCCGATCTACACCTTTGGCAAGATCGGAGGCGCGGTGGCAGCCGCCAAGGCGGGGGTGGAGGCCGGCGAGGCGGGGGTGCTGGCCAAGGAAGCGGAGGTGCGGACCCAGGTCAGGAGCCTGTACTGGGGCCTCAAGCTCGGGGACGAACTGCTCCGGGTGATCGAGGATGCCCGGCGGCAGGTGGACAGTGCGCAGGTCACGGTGGAGACGAAGCTCGATGAGGGGTCGGACGAGGTCTCCCAGACCGACCTGTTCAAGATCCAGGTCTTTCGGTATGAGGTGGAGAAGCGGCATCGGGAGGCGGTACAGAAGACCGCCCTGGCGCGCCGCGCTTTGATCAGCGCGATCGGCCTCGACCCGGGCACGCCCCTGGTGCTCGCCGACGATCCGTACGGATCGATTGCGTTCGACGTGGACAGCCTGGAGACGTACCTCGCCATGGCGTTGCGCTCCCGCCCGGAGCTCCGGCAGCTCGATGCGGGGATTCGGGCCCGGTCGTCCCTCACCAGTTCGGCGTCCAGTGACTACTACCCCCAGCTCTTCGTGGCGGGGCAGTTCCGGTGGAACCGGGCGATGGACCGGGCAGATCCCCGGAACCCCTTCGTGGTCAACCAGACAAACTTCTCCCGGCTCGGGGCCGTATTGGGATTGAACTGGAACCTGAACTTCTGGCAGACCCGGGACCGGACCCGGGTGGCCGAGTTCGAGGGGCTGGCCCTCGCCGCCCAGCAGCCGGCGGTGGAAGCGGGGATCCGGCTGGAAGTGGAAAAGGCGTGGCGGGAACTGCGCACGGCCGCGGACAATGTCCGCGAGAGTAGCGACGCACTGAAGGCGACGGACAACTGGCTCCGGAGCGAGGCCCAGGTGTTTGACCTGGGAGTCGGGGAGGTGAAGGACTTCATCGACGCGTTTCAGGCCAACAGCACGATGCGGGCCGAGCACGCCGAGAATATCGCCGCGTTCAACACGGCCTTGGCCGCGCTCGGCAAGGCGATCGGCCGGGACCTTTATCCACAGTAAGGTGTGACCATGTACGGACGGATGCAGGATCGGACATCGAATCCCCGGGGACGCCCCGGCCGCCGCCGCGTGGGCGCGGCCGCGATGGTCGCGGGGCTGCTGCTGGGCCTCGCAGGACCGGTCATGGCCCAGCAGGGACCGGCGGAGGTGATCCGGTCGCGGAACGTGGCCGTCGAGAAGATCCTGGACGCGGCGGGGGACCCGGTCACCGAGGCGACGCGGGAACGGCTCAAGGATGTGATCAACGGGTTCATCGACTTTACCGAGCTCTCCAAACGGTCCCTCGGGAAGCATTGGGACGAGCGCACACCCGCCGAGCAGCAGGAATTCGTGGACGTGTTTCGCACTCTGGTGCGGAACACCTCGGTGCGGAAACTGGAAGTGTACGAAGCGGACCGGATGGACTATCCTCCCGCCGTCGTGACGGGAACCACCGCCAAGGTGACGACGATCGCGCACAAGGGCACCAAGTCGGTGACCATCGTCTACCACATGCACAAGGTCGGCAACGAATGGAAGGCGTATGATGTCGTCATCGACGGGGCCAGTACCGCGCGGAACTACCGCGACTCCTTCTCTCGGGAGATCGCCAAGACATCCTATCGTGACATGTACGGGAAGCTGGTCAAGCGCGCGGCTGAATCGTAGTCGGTCGGTCGGTCGGCCTCGGCGGGCCCTTCCCTCATCCTCTGCTCGCCGGACGCCGGCGGGCACACTCCCGAGCTGACCATGCTTCGCATTCCGCACCAATGTGAAAAGCTGTACCGGCATCACCGGATGATCCTCGTCGTCGCCCTGATTGCGAGCGTGGTGGGCACCTGGCTGAGCCTGAAGCTGCCGCTCCGCAGCGACCTGGACGACCTCCTGCCCGACAGCTATCCCAGTGTGCATGCCATGAACCGGATGCGGCAGGAGGTGGGGGGAAGCGGCCGCCTGCGACTCGTGCTGGAGGCGCCACACTTCGCGGCCATGACCCGCCTGGCGCACGATCTGGAGCCGCGACTGACCGCGAGCCCGTTCGTGCAGTACGTGGACTACCGGAACAACGTGGAGTTCTATCGGACCCACGCCCTCCTCTTTCTGGAGCCCGCTGAGCTGGACTCCCTCCGCCAGGCCATCCAGGACGCCATCGACAGCCGCAAGCAGGAACTCAACCCGTTCATGGTGGATGATCTGTTCGGAGAGAGCGAGACGGAGTCGGGAAGCGACGACCTGGCGGCGTGGGAGGAGAAGTACCAGACCCAGGAACCCCGGCCCTACTACACCAATGCGGACAGCACCGTGCTGGTCATGGAGGTCTTCCCCTTCCAGGCCCGATCGGACCTCTCCTTCGTGCGGGAGATGCTGGCGAACGTTCGGGCCATCGTGGATTCCGTGGGTCCGGCGGGCTACGACCCGGCGATGCAGGTGTATTTCGGAGGAAGTCTCAAGAACCGTCTCGACGAGTATGATGTGATCCGGGACGACATTCTCGGCACGGCGCTCTACGGGGTGGGTGGGGTGTTTCTCCTGATCGCCCTCTTCTTCCGGCGGGCCTATGGGGCGTTTCTCGTCTCGCTCAGCCTGGTGATGGCACTGACCTGGACTTTCGGCATGACCTATCTCGTGATCGGGGAGCTCAACACCATCACCGGGTTCATGTTCGTGATCCTCTTCGGCCTCGGGATCGACTACGGGATCCATACCTTCGCCCGCTTTGCCGAGAGTCGGCAGTCGGGACACTCCACGGAGGTGGCGATCGACCACATGGTGTGCCAGACGGGCACCGCCGTCGCGACCACGGCGGTGACCACCGCGGCGGCGTTCTTCCTCCTCATGTTCATGGATTTCAAGGGGTTTGCCCATCTTGGCTTCATTGCGGGTGTGGGCGTTCTCTTCTCCTTCATGGCGATGGTGATGGTGCTGCCCTCGCTGCTGATCGTGTCGGAACGCTTCGGGCTCATCCGGTTTCCCCCGGTGGCCTCGAAGAGCCCCGCGGAGCGCCCCGCCCCGCGCGCGCTCCGCGGGGTGCGGTCCGTGCTGGCGATCGGGGTGGTGCTTACCGTGATCGCCGGGGTGCTGGCCACGCGGGTCGAGTTCGAGTACGACTTCACCAACCTCCGGGCCATCAGTGCCGAGCGGCAACTCGTGGGAGAGAAGACCGAGGGGGTGTTCACCCTGTCGGAGTCGCCGGCGGTGGTCCTGGCCGACTCGCGGGAGGAGGTGGACCGGATCGTCCAGGCGGTGAACCGGGTGAAGCAGAACGACACGATCTCGCCGACGATCGACCGGGTCCGATCCATCTTTTCGCTGGTGCCGGAGGACCAGGAGGTCCGGATCGAGAAGATCCGGGAGATCCGGACCCTGGTGGAAACCGAGGCGAAGGGGGCGGTGACGGGTGAGGACAAGGCTCGCCTCGACAAGCTCGAGGGCTATCTCCAGGTGGAGAACACCTTCACCTGGGATGACTTTCCCGCGGAGGACAAGCGGCAGTTCATCAACACGAGCGGGGAAATCGGCAATTTCGTCTTCATCTATCCCAGCGTGCCCTTGCGGGATGGCCGGAACGCCATCGATTTCCGCAATGACGTGGGAACCATCACCACCGAGACGGGACAGGTGTACCACGCCGCCAGTTCCAACATCATCTCCGCCGAGATGCTGGTGCTGATGCTGGCGGAGGGCAAATGGGCCATGGCCCTCTCGATCGTGGCCGTGTTCCTCCTGGTGTGGCTCGACTTCCGGAGTCTTCGCGGCACGCTGCTCATCATGGTGCCCCTGCTCATCTCCTTCGTCTGGGCCGGCGGGCTGATGTACCTGATCGGCATGAAGATGAACTTCTACAACGTCGTGGTCTTTCCCAGCATCGTCGGAATCGGGGTGGACAACGGGGTTCATTTGTTTCATCGATACCTGGAGGAGGGCCGGGGCTCTCTCCCCTTCGTGGTGCGGCGGACCGGATGGGCCATCGCGATGACCACCATCACGACGATCGTGGGGTATTCCGGGTTGATCCTCGCCCGGCACCCGGGGCTGCAGTCGATCGGATTTCTCGCGGTGATCGGGATCGGGATGGCCTTCGTGGCCGCCGTTGTTCTGCTGCCGAGCATCATTCAGGCGATGGAGAGTCGGAAGGCGTTGCCGGTCGAGGGCATGACGCCGTGAACCCTCCCTCAAGCAGGAATTCGGTGCGGAAACTGGAAGGGTACAAGGCGGACCGGATGGACTATCCTCCCGCCGTCGTGACGGGGACCACCGCGAAGGTGACGACGATCGCCCACAAGGCACCAAGTCGGTGACCATCGTCCACCACATGCACAGGGTCGGCAACGAATGGAAGGCGTATGATGTCGTCATCGACGGGGCCAGGACCGTCCGGAACTACCGCGACTCCTTCCACCGGGAGATCGCCAGGACGTCCTATCACGACATGTACGAGAAGCTGGTCATGCGCGCGGGTGAGTCGTAGTCGGCTCCCGGCTCGCACACTCCCGAGCTGATGATGCTCCGCATCCCCCATCAGTGCGAAAAACTGTACCGGCACCACCGTTGGTGATGACGCCCCTGATAGTGGCATTTGTGTGGACTGGGGGGCTGATGGCCCTCTTCGGCATGAAACTGAACTTCTACAATCTCGTGGTGTTTCCGAGCATGGTCGGAATCGGCGTGGACAACGGCGTGCATCTGTTCCACCGGTATCTGGAGGAGGGAAGGGGATCCCTTCCCTTCGTGATCCGGCGAACCGGATGGGCCATCTTCATGACGACCCTCACCACCATCGTGGGGTATTCAGGGCTGGTCTTCGCCCACCATAAGGGCCTGCAGTCGATGGGGTTGGTGGCGGTGATCGGGATCGGGGTGGCCTTCGTGGCCGCGATGGTCTTGCTGCCGAGCCTCATTCAGGCGATGGAGAGCCGAAAAGCGTTGCCGGTCGAGGGCGTGGCATCGTGATCCCTCCCACAGGGCCCACCGTTCCGCTGAACGTCTCTCCTTCGTTGGACCCGGTCCCGTCCCGGCCTCGGTCCGCGCTGCCGGTGGCCGTGGTGACCGTCCCGGCCACTCCCCTTGCGGGCACCTCCCGGGTGGCCGCGTTGGCCCCCGTGCTGGGTCGTTCCCCGGTCCAGCGTCATCTGCACCACCTCGGCGCCTTCGGCGTCCCCAAGGCCATTCTCCTGCTCGACGGAGCGCTCGACAGGTCCGCCACCGAACGCACCCTCCGGGAGCAGATCGAGGAGCTTTCCTCGGCGGCGCGCACCCACCTCGACATCCGAGTGACCGTCGGCACGGATCCCGGAGAGTGGGCCGAACTGACGGGCGGTGCGGATTGCCTGGTGATCCAAGGCGACACAATCCACGACACCCGTTGCTATCCGCTCCTGCTCGGTGCCGAAGGGGACACCGAATTGGTGGATGGGGGAGGCGAGGCTCCGACCGGAGGGAAGGGCGGGAAAAGGGGTGTTCCGGTCGGGATGGCGCGTCGGTCGACCTTCAATCCCAGCCCTCTCGATTCCGGGGCGACGGAAGCCCGCCGCGTCGATATCCGGACCGTTCCCGAGTATCTCCCCGACCTTCGGCGTTATCTCCCCCTGGCCTGGACTCCGATCCGTTCCGTGGCCGATCAGCACCGGGCGTCCCGCCACCTGTTCGATGCGGCCCAGAAGGGGGTTCTCGACTTCCCGGCCCGATATCTCCACCCCCTTCCGGAGAACGCCCTGGTTCGCCTTCTCGCCGGGACTCCGGTGACTCCCAATGCTGTCACCATTCTGACGGGAGTGCTCGGGTTCACCGCCACGTACCTGTTCGCCACCGGCCAACGCAGTGCGGTGGGGGCTGCCCTGGCCATCGCCCTGGTGGTCAACGTGCTGGATGGGGTGGATGGGAAACTGGCCCGGGTCCGCCTGCAGGCGAGCCCCTTCGGGGACCGCCTCGACCACTTCCTGGACGTGACGTTCGAGTTCTCCTGGTACCTGGCCATCGGGTGGGGACTGCGGGCCACGGCAACCGCAGGAAACCCGCTGGCTGCGGGGGTGGGCCTGATCGGGGTCATGCTGGCGTCCCGGGCCCTGTCCGGTGTGTACAAGGCATTCAGCGGGCGGCAGATCCACGATCACAGGGCGTTCGACCGGGGATTCCGTCTCGTGGCGGGACGGCGGAACATCTATGTGCTGATCCTGGTGGCCGGGTGGCTGATGGGGCGTCTGGATCAGGCCCTGCTGGTGTCCCTGTGGTGGGGCGGGGTGACGGCTCTGGTCTACCTGATCCGGTCGGTGATGGCCTGGCAGATCTCCCGGCGCTCGTCCGGGCCCTCCGCCCTCTGATCCGGATCGCCGCTTGTCCTCCGCCTCCACCGGTCTTAGCTTTTTGCCCGGATCGGGCGACCTTCCCCTGACCGGGTGAGTGTCGCCCGGTTCTGTCCGGAGACCCAGCTTGCCGCCTCCACGAAGCCGACGGGCCGTCCCTTCGCGCTCCGTGCCCACTTACCTCGATTCCGGTCTCGCCATGCAATTCGGTCATGTTCCTCTTGCTCTTTCGATCGCCACCTTCGATTGGAGTCCCCGCATGGCGGTGTTCTGCATGGGGGTGCACATGCTTCCCAATGCCGACTCGCTGGTGGTCAAAGCCGGCTTTGCCAAGCCGTCGTTCCACTGCACCGTCACCCATTCCATTCTCTTCGCGACGGTGGTGAGCGGCCTGGTCTACCTCATCGACCCCCATTACGCCCCCTTTGCCATGGTGGCGATGCTGACCCATTACCTCGCCGACATCGGGAGCACGGTGGGCCAGCCCCTGCTCCTGCCCTTCACGAGCAAGAAGTACACATTGAGCCTGTTCGAGGATACGGGATACTGGGGATGGGGAATGTTGACCGGCTATTATCGCCAGCCGATGTCCTGGCTGCTCGAGGGGGCCGTCATCGTTTTCTTCCTCTATCGTCTCTCCGTGATCAATGCCTGACGGAACCTGCACAGCGGGGTACGCGGGGGGGAACCGCGGGTGACGGTGACGCACCGCGACGCCGTGATCATCGGGACCGGTTTCGGCGGCAGCATGGTGGCGCTCCAACTGGCCCGTGCGGGGAAGTCGGTCCTGCTGTTGGAGCGAGGCCGCCCGGTGGACCGCGACGAATCGGCGTGGGACACCCAGGCCATCCACATTGACCGGAAGTATCAGGGGCCCACACCCTACCACGCCGACACGGAAAAGGGGGCGAAGCTCGTCCTGGCCGACGAAGTGGTCGGGGGGGGGTCGGTGTTCTACGGGGCCGCCTCCTTCCGGTTGCGGGAGGACGACTTTCGCATCGTCAGCCGGTTCGGCCCGGGCCCGGCCGACAGCGCCTTTGTCGACTGGCCGTTTTCCTACGACGACCTCGCCCCGTGGTACATGGAGGTGGAGCGGTTGCTGGGAGTGGCGGGTGTGGCCGGTGCCGACCCGACCGAACCTCCCCGCTGCGGACCCTACCCGTCGGTCCCGGCACCCTTTGCCATCCCGTCGGCCCGAATTGCTGCCGCGGGCGAGTCCCTTGGGCTTCGGCCCTTTCCCATTCCGCTGGCGATCAACTTCTCGGGCGAGAACGGGCCGGGCGAACGGTGCATCCGCTGCCGGACCTGCGATCTCTTCCCCTGCCGCATCGAGGCAAAGAACGATCTCGCGGTGACCGTCCTGCCCGAGGCCACGCGCCTGGGCGCCGAGGTGCGGCACAACGCCTCAGTCACGCGGTTGCTCCGGGATGGAGAGCGCATCCGGGGGGTGGAGTACCTCGATCGGGGGACCAACACGCGCTCGGTGGTGGAGGCCGATGTGGTGATCGTGAGCGCCGGCGCCATCGCCTCGCCGCGGCTGTTGCTGGCGTCCGGGCTCGGCGACCTGGAGCGGAACGGGCCCCTGATCGGGCGGCACCTCATGCGGCATTGCAACGGCGCGATCATCGGATTCTTCTCCTCCCCCGTCAATCCGGCCGAGGAGTTCCACAAACAGGTGGCGTTCACCGATTTCTATTATGGGAACGGGTCGGGGCCCCCCGAACCGTGGGGAATGATCCAGAGCCTGCAGGTTCCTCCCCGTGAGTTCGTCCGTTCCCTGGCCAAGTTTCCGGTCAGCGTCATCGGGTACTACACCAACCCCTACAACCTCTTCGCGATGTGCATCGCGGAGGACAACCCCCAACCCTCCAACCGTGTCACCCTCCATCCGACGGTGCGTGATGCGGCGGGGGATCCCATCGCCCATGTGCACTACCGGCATCACCCTGATGACCTCCGGCGCCGGAATGGCCTCTATCGCGAGGCGCGACGCATCCTGCGGCGCGCCGGATCGTGGGCGCGCGGAAAACACGACGTGGACACCATGTCCCATGCCCTCGGCACCTGCCGGGCGGGGACGGATCCGGCCCGGGCGGTGCTCGATCCCTGGTGCCGGATGTTCGGCCTGGCCAACCTCTTTGTCGTGGATGCCAGCTTCATGCCGACGTCCGGGGCGGTGAATCCCAGCCTGACGATCGCGGCGAACGCGCTCCGGGTGGGAGATCACATTGTCCGGGAGTGGTCCACCGTGTTGCAGAAGCGGGCTCCGTGACCGTCCGCCTCTGCATCCTGGGTTGTGGGGCGATCGCGCGGTTGCACAGCCGCGTGGCGCGGACCCTCGGGGCCCGGGTCCGGTTGTCGTTCGCGAGCCGCTCGCGGGACCGGGCCGAGTCGTATCGCCGCCGGTTCGGGGGGGTGGGTGCCTTCGGGAGCTACAAGGATGCCTGCGTGTCTCCGGAGGTCGATGCGGTCCTCATCTGCACCCCCCACGCGTTCCACGCGGAGCACGCCCGGCTGGCGGCCTCGGGGGGCAAGGCCCTGCTCATCGAAAAGCCGGTGGCGCGGTCGCTGGAGGAACTCTCGGCGATCGAGGCCTGTGTCGAGAAGGCTGGGGTGGTGGCGATGGTGGCGGAGAACTACCGGTTCAAGCCGCTGCGGCGCGTTCTGCGGGACCATCTGGAGTCGGGAGACATCGGGGAGCCGCTCTTCATCGAGATCAACAAGACGGGGACCAGCCGGGCTCAGGGATGGCGGATGGACCCGGGAATGATGGGGGGCGGGGCGCTCCTTGAGGGAGGGGTCCATTGGGTCAATCTGATGATGGAGATCGGGGGAAATGCCCGCCGGGTCATCGGGGTTGCCCCGCATGTGTCCACCGCTCCCCGGGCCCCGGTCGAGGACAACCTGCAGGTGTTGATCCACTTCGACGGGGGGGCCGTGGGACGGCTCCTGCATTCCTGGAACACGCGCAACCGGACCTTCGGCCTCCAGGTATCCAAGATCTACGGGACGGAGGGAAACATCTTCTTCGAGAGCAATGGCCTCTGGGCCCTGGTGGCCGGGCGTCGTCGTCGGCTGCGAGTCCCCGGACTTCTCGATCTCATGGGCTACCGTGCGATGCTCAAGGAGTTTCTCTCGGCTGTGCGTGAGGGCCGGGAAACCGCCATGCCTCTCTCGGCCGCCCGGCGCGATCTGGAGGTGGTCATGGCCGTCTATCGTTCACTCTCCTCCGGGCGCTTCGAGGCGGTCGGCGGTGCCTGACCCAGCCGGGGGCGTGTGCGTCCCGATCGGTGTGAGACGTCTCACCCTAAGTCCGGGCTTCTCCCCCGGTGCGTCACTTCCTCTCCCAGGATATTCTCCCATGTCATCACAAGCCCGTGTCACCGTCCTGGCGCTCAGCGCGCTCCTGGTTCTGGGTTGCAACACCTCCGCTCCCTCCGGTCCCGTGTTTTCGGCCTGGCAGGGGGATATCGCCTTCGATTTTGCCGACCCGGTCGGGGATACTCTGCCCGCGCCGCAGGGTGAAGTGGGAGGCGTCATCGATCTGGTGCAGATCGAGGGGCAGGTTACCGAGGGGTCCGTCACGATCCAGTTGAGATTCAGTGCCCCCGTCACGCGGTTCACCGACGGGCAGGCCAACGGACTGAGCGGGTTCCTGGACTTCGATGTCGACGAAAATGCCGGAACCGGAGTCGAAGCAGCCGTGGATGTGCTGGGGGGCAACACCGGGATGGGCGTCGATTTCTTCGTGAATCTGGCCGACAACGCCCTGAACCAGATGTCCCTCGTGCGTGCCACCACCGGGGCCTCTCTTGCCCTTCCCTTCACGATCACCGGGTCCACCGTTACCTTCTCGTTCACCCGAACCCTTCTCGGAGACGAGGACGGCAACATGCGGATTTCGGGAGTGATCAGTGCGGGTCAGCGCCCGGCGACCGACATCTTCCCCAACCAGGGGCATCTCTCCATCCGGAGGTAGGTGGCTGGGTGATCTGACTGATGTGGGGCCTGGAGCAAACGGGGATGAAAGGCATCATCCCCGGCGAGCAGGGGGGCCTACGACGCCTGCTGAGCCTCGTTCCGTCCCTTGCGGCGCAATCGCCTCTGGGCCGCGGCCGACTTGAGTTTCCGGGCCACGCTGGGCTTCAGATAGTGGCGACGCTCGCGGAGTTCCCGGAGGATGCCGGCCTTCTGGACCTTCCGGCGGAACGCCTTGATGGCAAACTCGATCCGGTCGGTATCATTCAGTGTCACTTCAATCATCTGTTCCCTCGTGTCAGGTGTCTCTTGTCCCGTCCGCATGGGGGAGTTGCGAAGGTGGCCGACCCGACGATGTCATGACGGGCCGGCCACCCTGCAGATTCCCGATCGTCAGGCTTACAGCTTGACGACGTTCTCCGCCGCGGGGCCCTTCTGGCCCTGCGTGATGTCGAACTCCACGCGGTCCCCTTCGGTCAGGCTCTTGAACCCGCTGCCCTGAATGGCAGAGTGGTGCACGAAACAGTCCTTCTGTCCCCCCTCGGGCGTGATGAAACCGAAGCCCTTGGCGTCGTTGAACCACTTTACCGTTCCTGTCGTACGCATGCGACCTGCTCCTTGTGGTGTGTAATCGGAGTCCGGTCCATGCCGTCCATGCCGACTACGAATGGTGTCGTGATCTCGAGGCCCTCACGCCAGGCCGCCGTCCCGTGCCGAACGGATCGTGCCGTCCGACACACGATGAGCGGATACCGGAGAGGGCTGACGCGAACGCCAGCCCTCACGGAATCGCTGGAACCTGTGGCGCATGGTGCGCCATCATCGCGCGACAACTATACCGCCTGGCCGACATTCGCGCAATAGCCAGGTGTCTGACGGATGGCCCGGGTGACCGGACAATCCGGCCGGTGGGCCCCGGCCAGGAGACCGATACTCATGAGAAACTCCCCGGTAATCTCGCCTCCCGTGAAGCGGAAAGTCTTCCGGAAGAGGCGAACCCACTCGTTTTTTTCGAGGGGGTGGTGGGCCGACAGCCAGGCGGCAAAACTCCCATGGCTCCGCGTAAGTCCAATAATGACATTGGCATTGGCGATTGCAGCGTCCACTTTGAGGCGGTTGCGGATGATCCCGGCGTCGGCCAGCAGGCGGGCCCGGTCGCGCTCGCCGTACCGGGCCACCCGGGCGATGTCAAAACCGCTGTATGCCGCCCGGAAGGCCGCCCTCTTCTTCAGGATCGTGAGCCAGCTGAGCCCCGCCTGGTTGATCTCCAGCACCAGCCGCTCGAAGAGAACCGTGTCATCGGAGACGGGAAAACCATACTCCCGATCATGGTAGGGACCGTGCCAGGGGTGACCGGGGGCGATATCACAATACCAAGACATCTGTTCTCCGACTGTGGGACGTTCTCGATGAATTCAGTTTTCAGCTGAATTGAATTGAATCGAAATTGAATCCTTCCCTCTCCACGGGATGGCGACCGGCGGGGACAACACGATCTCGAACCACGAAATACACGAAAATGCACGAAAGGTGAAATCACCCCATCTCCTTCGTTCGTGTCCTTTCGTGTCTTTCGTGGTTGAAATTGAACCGAGCTGAACTGGAACACTGAATTGAACTGAAAATGGTCAGATGACACTCTGGTGGTGAAGGGTGGCACCTCGTCGCACGGCGGCGCTCCCCCATCGTGTCGTGATCCGGTCCATGGCATCCTGAATCCGGGCGGAGCCGGCGGATCGGACGGCGGGGGGATTTTCCGAGTCGGCCGGGGCGTCCCAGAGGTCGAGCTGGGTTCCCGCCGTGGCCAGATGGTCCACGGTGACCGTCACGACACGCACCGCAGTGCGCCGGGCCAGCAGGCGATCGAGGAGGCGGAGGGCAACGTGATTGATGTCCCGGTCGAGCGCGGATGCGGGGAGAGGAGCAGGCCGGGACAGGGAAACATAGTCGGTGAACTCGACGCCTACGGTGATCCGGCCTCCGGCGAGGGCACGGCGGCGGAGACGCCGTCCGAGCTGATCGGTCATTCGGGAGAGCAGGGGATGGAGCACGCCGACGTCGTTGGTGTCGGTTGCGAGGGTGTGCGAGAGACGGAACTCGCGCCGCACGGCGGGAGGAAGAACGGGACGGGGGTCGATCCCTCGGGCGTATGCCCGCAGCGTCCGTCCGGCGGATCCGAACACGCCGACCAGGTCGGACTCCCGGAGGATGGCCACGTCGCCGATCTGCTCGAGCTGATAATCCTCCAGGCGCCGGCGGATCAGGGCCGGGACATCGGGAAGAAGGCGCATCGGGTGGGGAGCAAGGAAGGATCCCTCATCCCCACCGGGAACGGTGATGGGAGGAAGGTCGGACGGGAGCGCGGGCGCCAGGCGCCAGAGACGAGTGGCCGCCTCGCTGACCACCTTGTTGGAGGCGATGCCGACTGAAATCTGGAGCCCGAGTTGATGGCGGGCGTCCCGGCCGATTCGAGCGGCCACACTCTCGGGCGTTCCGAAGAGCCGGTCGGTTCCGGTCAGATCGAGAAAGGCGTGACCCCACCAACGGGGCTCGATGACCGGAGCCCACCGGGCCAGGATGGCGTGCAGTGCCCGTGAGGCCCTGGCGTAGAGCTGGGGGTTGGGGGGGAGGAGGATCAGGTCGGGACATATTTTCCGGGCGATCCGGGCCTCCATGCCGCGACTGATCCCGGCGGCACGAGCCTCGGAGGAGAGGGCAACGATCGTGGCGCGGTCGGCTCCGGGAGGGGCGACCGCGATCGGACGGTGCCGGAGGGCGGGAGCAACCAGGCCCTCGACGGCGGTGCAGAAGGCTGGAGGGTCGACGAAGAGAATGGTGGGCATGGGTTTCGGGGTGTGTTCGGTGTATATTACGGCAATGTAGCACCAGGAGGATGCGGGGAACAGGGGCAACAGCCGAAGCACAGAAACCGGGAGCGCCTTCTCCTCACTCCGAAGACCAACCCCCGGAAATTGTTTCATCCGCGCGAGTTGCTCGATGCTTTTTTCGTGTCATTTCGTGTATTTCGTGGTTGAAATCAAGGAACGACCTCCTTCCGGATGCCGGAAGGAGGTCGCAGGTGGCCTTCTGTCTGCAAAGGCCGGTACGGCTCAGCTGTCGTCGTCACCCTCATCGTCATCATCGCCATCGTGGTCGTCATCCCGGAACACGCGGATCGAGCGCTTGATGTTCTGCTCCACCAGGTTCCGGTTGGGACCACTCTTGAGAGCGGAGGCGGGGTCGACGAACGCGGTGCCGGAGAGATCCTGGAACCAGGCGCCGAGGTCGAGGAACATGGTCAGATCAACGGGGCCGCTCGCATCGACCACGAGGAAGGGGTTGAAGGTGATCTGCTGGACGGCGTTGAGGTCGGTCTCGTAGATGAAGGGCGCCCCGTTGAACATCCCTTCCGCCCGGATGCTCACCCGCTTGAAGGTGGGATTGGCGGCGAGGAATGCCTGATCCACGGCGTTCCCGTCGTCCTCGGGCTTGTGGACGTGGAACTTGAGGCGGCGGTAGGTATCGGCGGGAACCTCGATGGTGAGGATCCGCTGAGCGCCCGCAGTGAGGGGCACGTCAAAGAGCTGAGGACCAAGACGCAGTGCCTCGCACGAGTCATCACTGGGCTCGTCGTCTCCCGACTCGCAGTCGTCACTCGAGGCCCGCACCAGCTTGATGCTCTTGAGCACCACCTGCACCGACGTGAATTCGATGGTGGTGGATCCAAGGGTGAAGGTCTCGGCGCCGGCGGCTGTCGATGCGGCTGATCCAACGGGAACCGCACTGGTGGCCAGGGAGAGGGAGAGGGTCGCGGTGCCACTCCCGGTGGGACCGGTTCCGTCGGAACAGGCGGTCCCCAGGAGCAAGAGTGAGAGGATCGAAAAGGCCGAAGTCGTACGCATGGAAAACTCCCTCGTCAGGTTTGGGTGTGACGGCGGTGCAAACACCACGGAGAGAAAAATCGCACTTCCATCGATCCGCGCAAGACCAAAAAGTTGACAGTCAATATGATACATAACATATAACACTATGTTGTATAAACGTTTATACATGTTGTGTAACGAATATTATTGCTACATTGCAGCAAAGGGCCAAGCGCCATGCGACTCGAATCCCGACCGGGGGCATGTGTGATCATTCCGGAGGGCGCTACTTTCGTGCGGGGTGTGCCGACGCCACCCTCCTCGGACCTGCACCCGGAAGACCTGCCGTGTCGCTACCCCATTTCCTTGTGGTGACCCTCATTCTGATGCTCGGAGCCCTGCTGCAGGGGGCCGTCGGGTTCGGCATGGGGCTCTTTTCGGTTCCGCTCCTGCTTCTGTTTCTCCCCCGGGCGGTTCCCGGCCCGGTCCTCTTCGCCTCGGGTCTCCTCACGGTGCTGATGCTGTTTCGCGAGCATCCTTCGGTGCGCCGGGGTGATCTGAGGTGGTCTCTCGGGGGGAGGGTGATCGGAACCGGGGTGGCTCTCGCCGTCCTGGTGGTGGTTCCCGCCCCGGCTCTCTCGGCCCTGTTCGGAGGGCTCATCCTGGTGGCCGTGGCACTGACGGCGTCGGGCCTTCACCCCGGGCTCAGCCCGCGGACCCTGGTGGGAGCAGGAGTGGCCTCGGGCTTTCTGGCCACCACGATCGGGATCGGCGGGCCGCCCATGGCGCTCATTTATCAGCGCCAGACCGGCCCCAGCATCCGGGCCACACTGAGCGCGTTCTTTCTCGTCGGGACGGTGCTTTCACTCGCGGGTCTGCACTACGTGGGACACTTCGGCCTGCAGGAGCTCTGGATCGGGTTGCTGATGCTGCCGGGGATAGGGCTCGGGTTTCTCGCCTCCGGGAGGCTCGCCGGAGTGCTCGACCGGGGCCTCATCCGCCCGGCCATCCTGGTGATCTCCGGGGTGACCGGTCTGGTGGCGCTGTTCGAGTCCTTCTGACCCCTCAGGGTCGGGTCGACAGGCTCACGCCGAGAACCTCCGCGATGGCCTTCATCCGACGGTCAAGGGCACGGCGATAGGTACGGGCGGCCCCGGTACGCTGTGCATAGTGCCGTTCGTATCGAGGTGCCAGATCGGGGAACTCCTGCCGCAGCAGGGGGAGGAACCGGACCCGCGCGGCCGGGCCGAGCCGAAGGGGGGCCGCCCCCACGAAGGCCGCCCCCGACTCGACCGCACGGGCAACCAGAGCCGACAGCGCGGCGTGGCTGTCGGTGATGCCGGGAAGCACCGGAGCGATGAGGAGCCCCGCCCGGAGACCCGCGTGGGCGAGGGTGCGGAGGGTGCGGAGGCGGACGTCGGGAATGGGAGTCCGTGGTTCGAGTCGCCGGGCCAGCGGGCCATCCGCTGTGATCAGGGAGATGTTGATGGAGAGGGTGTGTCGGCCGGCCAGGCGCTCGAGGAGGGCGAGGTCTCGAAGGATGAGTGGAGACTTGGTGATGAGCGTGAGGACGAGTCCGTGGCATTCGCTGAGTACCTCGAGGATCTGCCGGGTCAGACGGAACTCCCGTTCGGCCGGTTGCCAGGGATCGGTGGCCGACCCGATCACCAGGGGAGTGGTGCCGATCCGGGAAGGTGACAGGGAACGGGCCAGCCGGCGGGGTGCATCGTGCTTGACCAGGATGCGCCGCTCGAAGGCCAGCCAGGACGGGAGGCTTCGGAAGTCCGCCGCGACGGCGCCCTCGAGCACCATTCCATCGAGGGCTCGTGTCACGGCATGGCGATGGGTGTCGCGGGCATAGCAGTAGGCACAACCGAACTCGCATCCCACGTAAGGGTTGAGAGTCCAGAAGGGCATCCCCGTGCTGGCGGGCGGGTTCAGAATGGTGCGACTGGGAATGCGAAAGTATGCGACGCCGCGCCGTCCGGTGGCGGGTCCGGTGGCCCTCCACTGGGGGGAGGCGCCGAGGAGAGGCAGCGAAGCCTGGATTCCCATGTCGGCGTCTCTATCCGCAGCGACTCCAGCCGCAGGTCAGGCAGGTCACGCATCCACTGGTGCGAGCGAGGGGCCCCGCGCAGTCGGGACAGACCCGCGGTGACACCCTGGGGGGCTCCGAGGAACGGGCGCTCCCTTCCTTGGTGTGGCCATCCTCGTGGGCGGGGACAGGGCCGATCTCTTGGGTGGAGGGGGAGGAAAAGAGAGGGGGGGTGGACATGGGCGACTCCGGATTGTTCGGTGTTTGTTCGGTATCTTATTCATCGTCACTACAGATCGCAAGGGAGGCCCCCCGGGGCAGGGGGGAGTGCTATGTTGAGAGGCAGGTGACCTGAGCAATCCTTCGATCCGGAGAAGCTTGTGGCGAGACCCTGTCAAATGGAGTCTGCATGACCATCGCATCCCCGACCCGGCGGGCGCTTCCTGGAGGGATGATGGTGATCCTGGGGGCGGCCTTGGCGTGTGCGGCTCCCGAGGGTTCGGCGCAGTTCAGAGTCGTGCGAACCCTCCCTCATGATTCTGCGGCGTATACCCAGGGGCTTCTTCTCTCCGAGGGAGTGTTTTACGAGAGTGTGGGGCAGTACGGATTTTCCGATGTGCGGCGGGTGGAGGTGGCCACGGGGGCGGTCCTGGCGCGGCAGCCCCTCCCTGCGGACCGTTTTGGCGAGGGACTGGTACGTCACGGTGATCGCCTGATCCAGCTCACGTGGCAACATGGGGTGGGATACGTTTACGAGGTCGAGTCTCTCGCCGTGGTCGACTCCTTCACCTACGCAGGAGAGGGGTGGGGACTCACCAGCGACGGGAGTGCGCTCATCATGAGCGACGGGACCGCCACGCTGAGGTTCCTCGACCCCGAGTCCTTTGCCGTATTGAAAGAGGTCGAGGTCACGGAGAATGGTGCGCCCCTCTCCAAGCTCAACGAGCTGGAATTTGCCGACGGGGTGCTCTACGCCAACGTCTACCAGAGCAACTGGGTGGTTCGCATCGATCCGGCCACGGGGCTCGTACAGGGATGGGTCGATCTCGATGCCCTGGTCCCCGCTGACAAGAGAGGGTCCGAGGCCGACGTGATGAACGGGATCGCCTGGGATCCGGACACGGGCCATTTCTTCGTGACGGGAAAGCGGTGGCCCGTGGTGTACGAGGTGGAGTTTGCGGCAGGGAGCAGGGAGTAGGGAGTAGGCGGTGGGCGGTGGGCGATAGGGGGAATCCCACTGATCCCGAGATGACCGGCAGGACGTCAAATCTGCCCGAGTGCGGGTACGAGTACGTGTACGGAACGCCCCCCCTACTCCCTACTGCCTGCACCCCACTCCCCATTCCCTACTCCCCATTCCCTACTTGCAATCATCCCCTCATTCTGTTTCCATAGACGTTCTCGCGGAGGGTGCCCCATGTTCCGTCCCGTTGTCCTCGGAGTCGTTCTGTTGGCCTCATCCGTTTCCGCCGTGCCCGCCCAGCGGCTGGTGTACCCGGCCACCCGCCCGGGCCCGGTCATCGACGACTACCATGGAGTCTCCATCGCGGATCCGTACCGGTGGCTCGAGGACACCGACAGTCCGGAAACCGCCGACTGGGTTGCGGCGCAGAACCGTCTCACTTTCGGCTACCTGGAGGGACTCCCGGACCGGGCCCGGCTCCGCGACCGGTTGACCCGCCTCTGGAACTATGAGCGGTTCGGTGTCCCCTTTCGGGAGGGAGACTCCTACTTCTACACCTGGAACTCGGGTCTGCAGAACCAATCGGTGCTCCATGTCACGACCGCCCTCGGCGACCGGGGCCGGGTTCTTCTCGACCCGAACACCCTGTCCGACGACGGAACAGTGGCGCTGACCACCGTGGCGGTTTCCCCCGATGGTCGGCTGCTCGCCTATGGCACAGCGGTGTCGGGATCGGACTGGCAGGAATTCCATGTGAGGAATGTGGCCACCGGGCGCGATCTCTCGGACACCCTGCGGTGGGTCAAGTTCAGCGGGATGAGCTGGACCCGCGACAACGCCGGTTTCTTCTACAGTCGGTACCCCGAACCCGAAGGGGGGAACCGTCTCCTTGCCGTCAACCGAAACCAGCACCTCTACTATCACCGGCTCGGCACGCCCCAATCGGAGGACCGGCTCATCTACGCCCCCGACGATCCGGAGTGGTTCGTCGGAGCCGGCGTGACGGAGGATGGCCGGTACGCGGTGCTTTCCCTCGGCGAGGGGACGGATCCGAGAAACCGGATCTACTACCTCGACCTGGGAACGCCGGACGCGCCCAACCTCGGAGCCCCGATCATCAAGCTCTTCGATGCCTTCGACGCATCCTACCAGGTGCTGGGCAACGACGGCGAGACCTGGTATATCCTGACCGACCGGGATGCACCGAGGAAGAGAATCGTGGCGGTGAATCTGGCGGATCCTGGTGCCCTGCGGGTGGTGGTGCCGGAGGCCGGGGGAGGGGAGGTGCTGGAGGGGGCGGTGCTGGTGAAGGATCGGATCGTCGCCGAGTATCTGCACGACGCCCGAAGCGATCTCCGCCTGTTCGGGACGGATGGGATGCCGCGAGGGACGGTGGCCCTGCCGACGGCGGGCTCGGTGGGAGGGATCTCGGCGCGCCGGCAGGACGGGGAGTTCTTCTATGCCTTCACGAGCTACCTCTTCCCCTCCACCATCTACCGATACGACCTGGCCCGGGGGGAGAGCGAGGTGTTCCGCTCCCCCACGGTGGACTTCGACGCGTCCCGATACGAGACGACGCAGGTCTTTGCCACATCGCGGGACGGAACCCGGGTGCCGATGTTCGTCACCCACCGAAAGGGCATCACGCTCGACGGCAGTCACCCGACCCTGCTGTACGGGTACGGCGGCTTCAACATCTCGCTCACCCCGGGGTTCTCCGTGTCCACCGCCGTCTGGCTCGAACAGGGCGGCGTGTACGTCGTCGCGAACCTCCGGGGGGGAGGGGAGTACGGGGAGGAGTGGCATCTCGCCGGGACCAAGGAGCGGAAACAGAATGTGTTCGACGACTTCATCGCCGCAGCCGAGCATCTGATCGGGGTGGGGTACACCCGGCCCGACCGGCTGGCGATTCAGGGTGGCTCGAACGGCGGTCTCCTGGTCGGTGCGGTGATGAACCAGAGGCCCGACCTGTTCGGAGTGGCGCTCCCGGCCGTGGGGGTGATGGACATGCTGCGGTTTCACCGGTTCACGATCGGGAGTGCCTGGACCTCCGATTACGGTTCCGCGGACGATTGGGAGGGTTTCCGGTACCTGCGCGCCTACTCCCCGCTGCACAACATTACCCCGGGCACCTGCTACCCGGCCACGCTCATCACCACCGCCGATCACGACGATCGTGTGGTTCCGGGGCATTCCTTCAAGTACGCCGCCACCCTGCAACAGGCCCAGGGGTGCGACCGGCCGACCCTGATCCGGATCGAGACGAAGGCCGGGCATGGGGCCGGGAAGCCGGTGAGCAAGCAGATCGAGGAGGCGGCCGACATCTGGGCCTTCACCCTGGCCAACCTCGCGGTCTCATCGCCGACCTCCTGTGAGCCGTCCATCCCGACACCTGGCGGGATGTGTCCCCGACCTCAAACAAGGCAATGATTCGTGAACCACAGACTTTGGGCCCGCCTCGCGCTGACCACTCTCGCTCTCCTCACCGCGGCACCGGCCGCGGCGCAGCAGTTCCCGACCGACGACCCGGTCATCAAGAGGATGTGGGACGAGGGAATGACCGACCGGAGCCAGGTGTACCGTCTGGGCCAGGTGCTGCTCGACTCGATCGGCCCTCGGCTCACCGGCTCCCCCGGGCACGAGGCGGCGATCGGGTGGGTGCTCGGAACTCTCAACGCCTGGGGGATTCCGGCCCGAAAGGAACAGTACGGCACCTGGATGGGGTGGGACCGGGGTCACACCCATCTCGATCTGGTGGCACCCCGCAAGCGGACCCTCGAAGGGACGATCCTCGCCTGGAGCACAGGGACGAAGGGAGCGGTGGAGGCAGACGTGGTGGTCCCGCCTCTGTTCGAATCTGCGACCGACGTGACCGCGTGGCTGGGTACGGTACGCGGGAAATTCGTGGCGCTGACCCTGGCCGAGCCGACCTGCCGGCCCGATGAGAACTGGGAGCGGCTGGCGACACCCGAGGCGGTTGAAGCGATGAAGCGGGAGCGGGATGAGGCGAGGGCCGCGTGGACCCGGAGCATGCGGGTGGCCGGCAACCCCCGGAGTCTGGCGGTCGCCGCGGAGCAGGCGGGGGCGGCGGGAGTGCTGACCTCGACCTGGTCGGCGGGGTGGGGCGTCACCAAGGTCTTCAGCACCTGGACCGACCGGATCCCCACGCTCGACCTGAGCTGCGAGGACTACGGCCTGGTGTTCCGTCTGGCACAGCACAGCCAGGGACCCCGCATCCGGCTCGATGCCACCAGTGCCTCTCTCGGCGAGCGGCCGGTGTTCAACGTCGTGGGAGAGCTCCGCGGTACGACCAAGCCCGATGAATATGTTGTGCTGTCGGCTCACTTCGACAGCTGGGATGGCGCCTCCGGTGCCACCGACAACGGGACCGGCACGCTCACCATGCTGGAGGCGATGCGGATCCTCAAGGCCACCTACCCCAACCCGAAGCGGACCATCATTCTCGGGCTCTGGGGGGGCGAGGAACTGGGGCTCGTGGGGTCGGGGGCCTTTGCCACCGATCATCCCGAGGTGGTGAACGGGTTGCAGGCCGCCTTCAACCAGGACAACGGGACCTGGCGGATCGAATACATCCGGATGATGGGATACACCGGTGCCGGAGCCCACTTCGGCCGGTGGTTCGGGGCGATTCCGCGGGAGATCACCCGGCATATCGAACTGGACATCCCCGGGGAGCCGGAACGGGGGGGAAGCGATCACATGTCGTTCATCTGCCGGGGAGCGCCGGGGTTCCGGCTGCAGTCCCACTATCCGGACTACCGGCAGTACACCTGGCACACCAACCGCGACACCTTCGACAAGATCATCTTCGCCGACCTCCGCAACAACGCGACCCTGGCCGCGATGCTGGCGTACCAGGCGAGCGAGGATCCGGAACGGGTGCCCCGGACCCAGCGGGTGCTTCCGCCCAACGCCCGGGGGGAGCCGCAGGAGTGGCCGGGGTGCGGGCGGGTCCGGCGCAACTCGGGAGAGTCGCGGTAGTCGGGAATGGGCAATAGGGAATCGGGAGTAGGGAGTAGGGAGTAGGGAGTAGGGAATGGAGGGGGGCGTACCCGTACCCGTACCCGTACTCGTACCCGTACTCGTACCCGTACACGAACAGGTTTGACGTCACTCACGGCTTCCGCTGACGGGAAGCCAAAACTCGTCGTTCCCGCGCCCGTGGTGATCTGTGGAGGCAGGGGGGGGCGTGGCACCGTACCCCGACCTCGGGTGGCTTCCCACGGCCTGATGGTCTGGCACCATCACTTCCAGTGGACGGGCTCCGACATGGCGATTCCGGCCCAATGGGGGAGTCTCGCTCGACCGGATTTATGAGGTCAAGAGGATCGACTCTGAGTATTTCGAGGAATTGCTGTTCGAAAACCACCAGGCGGATCGAGTACGGGTACGTGGACGAGTACGTGTACGGTCCCCTACACCCTCCTCCCCACTCCCCACTTCCTACACCCGACTCCCGACTCCCGACTCCCTATATTCCCTCCATGCCGACCACCCTTCCCACCGCCGACGCCATCCACGCCGATCTCTCGGCCAAGCTCCACGACGTCGTCCCCGCCATCGAGCTCCGCTATAAGGCGGAACTCGCCGCCGAGATCTTCCAGCTCAAGGCCGAGCGGAACGCGCTGATCCTGGGGCACAACTACATGGAGCCTGCCCTCTTCCATTCGGTGCCCGATCACGTGGGGGACTCGTTGGAGCTCTCCCGGATCGCGGCGCGCGCCGAACAGGATGTGATCGTGTTCTGTGGCGTCCGGTTCATGGCGGAAACGGCCAAGATCCTGAGCCCTGACAAGGTGGTGCTGCTACCGACGGCGCAGGGTGGCTGTTCCCTGGCGGCGAGCATCACCGCCGCCGATGTCCGCGCCCTCAAGGCCCGCTACCCGGGGGTTCCGGTCGTCACCTATGTCAACACCTACGCCGACGTGAAGGCGGAGTCGGATGTTTGTTGCACCTCGAGCAACGCGGCCGCGGTGGTGGAATCCCTGGGCACCGACTCGGTGATCTTCCTCCCCGATGAATACCTGGCCCGCAACGTGGCGCGGGACACCGGACGGCACATCATCTTCCCCACTCTCGACGGCGACCTCGAGGACGACACCGAACTCGACGCCGTGATGGTGGGCTGGCGGGGGCGGTGCGAGGTGCATGAGCGGTTCACCGTCGAGGACATCGCGCAGGCGCGGGCACAGTTTCCCGACGTGATGGTGCTGGCCCACCCGGAGTGCAGCCCCGAGGTGGTGGCTGCGGCGGATTTTGCCGGGAGCACCACCGCCATGATCCGCCGGGTGGAGCAATCGGACGCTTCCCGGTATCTGATGCTCACCGAGTGTGCGATGGCCGACAATGTGGTGGCCGCCAACCCCGGGAAGGAAATGCTCCGGATCTGCAGTGTCCGCTGTCCTCACATGAATGAGATCACGCTCGAGGCCACCCGGAACGCTCTCCTCCTGAACCAGTACGTGATCGAGGTGCCGGAGGAGATCCGAGTCCGCGCGGCGCGGGCGGTGGAGCGGATGATCGCCATCGGACCAACCGGCAAGAGAGATTGATGGGGGACTCGGTGGTGGGGGATCCGCTCGAGACCGAGGTGCTCGTCATCGGATGCGGGATGTCCGGGGGAGTCACCGCTCTCGAGCTGGCCGATGCCGGCGTTCCGGTGGTCGTGGTGGCGCGATCCCCCCGGCCCGATGAATCCAACACCAGTCAGGCCCAGGGGGGAATCATCTACCGGGGCCGGGACGACACGCCGGAGCTCCTCGCCCGGGACATCCAGGTGGCGGGGGCTGGCTATTGCCATCCCGAGGCTGTGGCCATCCTGGTCGGGGAAGGTCCTGGGCGCGTCGAGCAGATGCTTCTCGGACGCCTGGGGGTGCCATTGGACCGTACCCCCGAGGGAGATCTCGCGCTGGTTCTGGAGGGGGGGCACTCGATTCCGCGGATCGCGCATTCCGCCGATGCCACCGGCCGGGCCATCGAGAGGGCGTTGCTGGAGGCGGTTCGGGCTCACCCGAACATCACCTTCCTGACGGGCTTTACCGCGATCGATCTGCTCACACCGTCGCACCACGCTCTCAACCGGCTGGCCATGTACCAGCCGCAGGCGTGCATCGGGGCCTATCTCTTTGATCAGGCCACGGGCAGGGTGATCCGCTGCCTGGCCCGGCAGACGGTGCTTGCCACCGGCGGGCTCGGGCAGATCTACCTGGGCACGTCAAACCCGGGAGGTGCCCGGGGAGACGGAATCGCGATGGCCAACCGGGCCGGGGCCCGGGTGATCAACCTGGAGTTCGTGCAGTTTCATCCGACCATTTTCCATCATCCCCAGGCGCCGAGCCTGCTCATCAGCGAGGCGGTCCGGGGGGCGGGGGCTCGGCTCTGCCACGCCGACGGGGTCCCGTTCATGGAACGGCACGATGCCGAGCGGCGGGATCTGGCCCCGCGAGACGTGGTGGCCCGGAGCATCTACCGGGAAATGCTGGAGCACGACGTGGACAGCGTGTTTCTCGACCTCCGGTCTCACATTCCGGAGTCCCGCATCCGCGAGGATTTTCCCAATATCCTCGAGTCCTGCCTGGCCTGGGGCATCGACATCACCCGGGACCTGGTCCCGGTTCGCCCCGGGGCGCACTACGCCTGTGGGGGGCTCTGGGTGGATTCCTGGGGCCAGACCACGATCGAGCGGCTCTACGCCGTGGGCGAGGTGGCGTGCACCGGTCTTCACGGGGCCAATCGCCTGGCGAGCTCCGGGTTGCTCGAGGGTCTGGTCTGGGGCCATCGCGTGGCGGAGCACATCCACGGGTCGAGAGGCGCCCGGTTGTCGTGGCCGGCGTCGGACATTCCCGCCTGGAAGGAGGAGGGGACCCAGCCGCCCGATCCCGCTCTCCTCCAGCAGGATCTGAGCGTGATCCAGCACATCATGTGGCACTATGTCGGTCTGGTCCGGACGACCCGCCGCCTGGAACGGGCGCTCCGGGAACTCCGTCACCTGGAAACGGAGATCGAGCAATTCTACCGGGTGAGTTCCCTCACCGATGGACTCATCGGACTCCGCAACGCCGCGCGCACGGCGGTTCTGGTGGCCGCCGCGGCCTGGGAGAATCGGATGAGCGTAGGATGCCATTATAGGGAGTAGGGAGTAGGGAATAGGGAGTAGGGGCGACGCGCCAGCGTCGCCCGAGCCCCAGGCGGGAACGAGATGCGGGAGGTTGTCGGGGCGAATCACATTCGCCCTTTGATGGGTATTGGGTATTGGGTATTGGGGGTTGGGCGTTGGAAGGATTTCGGTTATGTCCTATGTCCTATGTCCTATGTCCTATGTCCTATGTCCTGTCTCCTATGTCCTATCAGGGTTCCCGGCTCGGCTCCATCACCTCCGCCTCCCGGATCCGCCCGGCGCGGCGCAGCAATGCCGCGTAGTCGTTCCGGGTCTCCATGACCTGGCGGTGCGTTGGCGGGTAAGCCCGCTCCCGAATGTCCAGGGCACGCCGATAGAGCGGCTCCGCTTCCGCCAGCCGCCCCTGATCCCGCAGCAGGCCGGCCAGTCCGTTGAGGGTGTTGGCAATGCTCGTGGCCGTTGGGGCGAGCATCTTCTCCTTGATGGCCAGCGCCTGGCGGAACAGGGGATCCGCCTCGGCGAGGTGCCCGAGTTTCCAATGGGTCTCGCCGAGGTTGTTGTAGACGTTGGCCACGAGGAGGTGTTCTGTCCCCAGGGTTGCCTCGGCAACTCTTCGAGCCCGATTGTACGTCACCAGCGCGTCGGAGTACCGCCCCTGCTCGTAATAGAGGGCGCCCATGTTGAGGAGGGTGGCCGCCACGTCGAAATCCCGCCCCGGCAACCGTTCCTGGAGGTCCAGGGCCCGGCGGTACAGAGTGTCGGCCTCCTCGAGCCGGTTCTGGGACCAGAGGGCCGCCGCCAGAGTTCTGAAATTGCGCGCGATTCGGAGGTCCGACGGCGCCCGCACGCGGGCGTCGAGCGGAAGAACTTCCCGATAGATCGACTCGGCCTCGGCATACCGGCCCTGCCCGATCCGGACGGTGCCAAGTGAGGCCAGGGCCGTGGCCACCAGGATGTTCTCGCGCCCGGACAATCGGATTCCGAGATCCAGGGCTCGCTGGAGATGTCGCTCGGCCTCGTCCGTCTCTCCGCGGGTGCGGGCCACGTCCCCCAGCTCGATGAGGGTTTCCACCAGGGAGAGATCGTTCGGGCCGAGCTCGCGCTGCCGAATGCGCAGGGCTTCTTCCAGCAACTCCTGCGCTGGATCGTAGCGGCTCAGGGAGGCATACACTGTCCCCAGGGTGTGGAGGAGCCGGGCCTGGTGCAGCGGCTGTCCGCCCAGTTCCGAACGAGCCTGCGCGGTACCTCGGTCCAGAAGCTCCAGAACCGCCGGAGAACTCCCGCCGGCCTCCCTGGGGTCAGTGCTCTGGAAAAGGCCCACCAGGAAGGTGGTGACCGCCCTCGCCGCCGCCGCCTCCTCGGCCGCCGCGCGCTCGGCTCTGCTGGCCCGCACAAACCCCACCATGGCCAGAACGGTGCTGGAGAGGACCACCGCAAGGATGGTGGAGGCCGCGAGGACACCGAGCCGGTGGCGGCGGAGGAACTTCTCCACTCGGTATCGGGTGCTGGGCGACCGGGCCAGGACCGGCTCGTCGTGGAGGTGACGCTGGAGATCCATGGCCAGAGCGTTGGCGGTTTCGTAGCGTCGGGTCCTCTCCGGGGCCATCGCCTTCATCACGATCCAGTCGAGGTCCCCCGTCAGGGTGCGCCGAAGCCGTTTCGGGTCGGATTGGCGGGTCTGTGCGGCGGCAATCACCTGGGGGTGGTCGGTGTTCCTGAGCCGGGTGCTCGGTGTGGGCGGATTGATCTCGCCGGTGGCCAGTCGTGCCAGGAAGGGGTGAAGCCCGATTTCCTTGGGGTCCAGCGGCAGGGTGCCGGTGAGCAGCTCGTAGAGCATCACGCCGAGGGAGTAGATGTCGGCCCGGGTGTCGGCATCGACACCAGCGGGATCGACCTGTTCCGGGCTCATGTAGGCCGCCGTGCCGATGGCCTGGCCGGACAGCGTGACCAGAGTGACATCTGTCATTTGCTGGCCCAGCGCCTTGGCGATCCCGAAGTCGATGATCTTGGGCTGGACGATGCCATCCTGTTCCGTGACCAGAATGTTCGAGGGCTTGAGGTCCCGGTGGCTGACACCCTTTTGATGGGCGTGCTGGACGGCGTGACAGACGAGGATGAAGAGCTCGACCCGGGCCTTCACCGACATCCGGTGGGTGTCGCAGTAGCGGGTGATGGGGAGCCCACGCACCAGCTCCATCGCGAAATAGGGCTGGCCCTGGGGAGTGGTTCCGGCACCCAGCACCTTGGCGATGCCGGGATGGTTCATGACCGCGAGTGCCTGGCGTTCGGTTTCGAATCGCGCGACCACCTCCCGCGAGTTTGATCCGACGCGCATCGCCTTGATCGCCACCCGGCGACGGACCGGACCGGTTTCCTCGGCCTCGTACACGATCCCCATCCCACCCTCTCCCAGCACCTGGAGGATGCGGTAGGGGCCGATGTGATCGGGGAGAATCGAGAGTGGTGGCACCGGGTTGCCCATGGGGCCTTCTCAGTCCAGCCAGACGTCGGGGTCCACGACCACTTGGTGGGTGTCCCGTGTGACCGGGTCTATGCAGATGAGATCAACCTGGTACCGATAGCGCTTCTTGTCGGGATTCTTCTTCATGCCCTTGGCTTGGGCCGGTTTCCCCGAGGCTCCTTTGATCCTCTTGGTGTCCACATAGAGCCACTCGCTCTTTTCCACCGGCTCAATGCCGAATTCGGGAACGGTCCCCGCAGTGACCGTCAGGTTCCAATCGATGACGTCGCCAAGCTCAACTCTCACGCGCCAGGGCGAGAAGGAGAAGGTGACTGAGTCTCCCGAACAGCCGACCCGCAGACCGACGTTCCGCGTATTCGCCCCGACGACTCCGGCTTGCGGGGCACACGAAACGAGGACTACAGAGGCTGAAACGAGAAGGGACGGGGCCAGCAGATGGGCGAGGCGCATCGGGTCGGGCCTCCATTTGGGGGGGAACTTTGATTCTGCGTCCAGTTTCCGGTTTCCGCAAGAGGCACGGGTGCCCCACCCTCTCCCCCGCCCTTCCTAAGAGTAGACGCGTAATCTCATCCCGAAATGGGTCATGATACCCGATACCCAGCCCCCCCCAGCCCCCCGGTGTTGGGTGTTGGGTGTTGGGGACTGGGTTTCGGGCGTTTGGTGTCGGGTGTTGGGCTGATCTTCAAACTTCAAACTTCCTTCCCCCCCCGCTTGACCTTTCCCGGGAGGGACCGTACTGTTGAGTGCTCCCGGCAACATGCCCACATACACCCCCCAGAGGCTCCATGCGTCTCGTTCCTGCCGTGATCATTGCTGTTGCTCTTGCCGCCTGCGCCCCCGCTGAACAGCCCCCTGTCGAAGAGGCTCCTCCCGCTCCCCCAACCCCGACCCTCGCCGATTTCGCCGGGACCTGGCAGAACAGCGCCACCCTGACCGGAGTCGAGGCCCCGGTGCTTTCCACCATGACCGGGACCGTGGCCGGGACCGACTGGACCATGACCCTCGAGGGCCGGGATCCTGTTCCGCTGCAGGTGTCCATCGTGGGGGACAGCCTGATCACCCAGACCGGGGAGTACGAGAGCATCCTCCGGCCCGGCGTGATGGTGACGGTCCGGACGGCGAGCGTCCTCCAGGGCGGGATGCTGATGGGGAACATGGTGGCCACCTACAAGACGGCCGCCGGGGAGGAGCAGGTGACCGGCACGATTCAGGGCACCCGGGTTCCCCCGCAGTAAGCTCCCGAGGTCTGACTGAAGCAAACGGGCGGTGGGGGGGGGCGACGCCCTCCACCCGCCCGTGGGTTTTTGGAAAGAACCTGCTCAGGGCTCAGCTGTCGAGAAGAATCGCCGAGGGGCTCCTCTGCGATTGGTGTCACGAACGCTAATCGCAGACCAGGACATTTCCCTCCCAGAGAAGTTGCCAGGTGCCGGTCTCATCGTTCCAGCTCTCGATGATGACCCATTCTTCCGTGCAGGTACCGCCTCCACCCCCGCCTCCACCCCCGCCAACTTCCGGGCTCACACGGGTTGTCGGGGTCGAACTCGATCTGGCCGTCGCACGAGCCGCCGCTCCCACCGGAGGGGTTGCAGCGCGATGACCCCCCACAATGCGACGGCGGTCATCGCTCTCTTCGGAATGGTGAACCTGGCCATTATCTGCTCTCCTTCCTTCGAGGGTTTGTGACGATGCGCCGGACCACGACCTACCGGTGCCGACCGCGATTGCGCCCCACGAGAACCAGATTCGCGTCGTCCGCGATCTGCCTACCCGTCGCCATGAGGGCGTACTCACCGCTGGGGAGGATTCCTCCCACCGGAGCTCGGTGTATGGAGATCCCCTCAATCGGAATGAGCCGGGGAGGTGTCAGTACGGAGTCCTCAATCCGCAGGTGATGGAGAATCCCGTGATATCGAGTTCCGGGAATCCGTTCGGTCCCTGGCACGCCGTTGTTGACGACAAACAGATCCGACGCTCCGCACTCCGAGGAGGTGAGGCTGGAAGAGAACACGTCATGGAGCGATGTGAGGGTGTCCTGAATCCAGCTCTCCCTCGTCTCCCGCATCCAGATCAATGCGGTGCCCGACCCGGCGTTCTCGTGTCGGAAGAGATGCCAGTTGCCTCCACGGTCGAGGGTACCAATCGGATTGTAGGTGGCGCGACCAGGGGGGGGAGGGCTATGAATAGTCACCGGTGTGCTCCAGGTGTGGCCCTCATCGCGGGATCGGCTCACTCGAACGCTCCCCGAGGGGTTCCCGCCGATGACGGCCGCGTGCAGGTCGCCAGTGCGATCTCTGACCAGCAGACCATAGACTCCCCATCCAACCAGGTCCCCACCTTTCGGCAGGATCGAGATGGGTTCATCCGCCACCGGATTTGTGGGGATGCGGATACCCTTGACTCGACCACCCGCGAGAATGGTGAGGGTGAGCAAGTGCCTGTCATCGAGCCTGAGCGGTGGCGGGCGCTGATATCCGATCGGCAGCGCCCACCCCTCCACCGCCGGAAGAATCTGCCGGGGGGGCTGCCACGACCCGTCGCGAAACAGCGCGTACCAGAGTTCCAGTTCCGACTGACCTGCTGCCGGGGACTGCTGAGCGGGAGTAGGAACGGACGATTCCCGGGGAAAAGACGACCAGAGAAAGTGAGCCGTGCCATTCGGCTCTACCAAGGCGGTCGGGGCCACGAAATCGTGTCGCCCGCTCATGTGCCAGCTTGGGAGCTGCTCCCAGCCCTGCGCGGTCTCCCGGAGTTCCATGAGGGCCATGGAGAGAAATCGGGGCCGAGGGGATTGCCGCCAGTCACGCAGGGATCCGCTGGTCAGAAGGAGACGCACGCGTCCCCCCGCTTCCGGCAGAATGGCCACCGGCTCGAGGAAAGAATCGGCCGGAGCGGACCAGGCTACTTCCCATGACAGGTCCATCGGGGACTCACATTGGGGGAAAAACAAAGACGCACGGCCCGGGGAGGCCGCCACCTTGAGGGTTACCCCCACCAGCACCACTCCTGCGAGAACCAGCAACAACCGCATCCCCGACCGAGTTCGGTATCCAATGCGTTGGTGTGATGCCATGGCAGACAGTTTTGTTGTGCGGCGCGTCTTGCGCCGTCAGTCGGTTCCCCATACCTTCGGCGAAAACACAACGAGGTCCTGTAGCACGGTGCCATTACGATGATATACAGACCCCCGGAAACTCGCTATGACAGATGTGTGGTGCATAGGGCGGTGGTTTGTTGCGGCAATGATGCGATGATGCGATGATGCGATGATGCGATGAGCGAGGGGCAATGGCATGAATACTGCGGTGGATTGACCTGCCGTGTGCGGGCATCCGATGGTTGAATCGTCTTTGAACATGTTCGTTGAAACGATGATGATGTGACGTGGTTGTTTCAGGAGGATCCGGATGGAAATACGTTCGGGACGTTCTGATCATGGGTGTCGGGAGGATGGGGAACATGGTTCAACGGTGGCGGCACTCATTGAGCGTGGCCTCACGCTGCGGGCCATCGGTGCCATCGGGAACCCAGCGTCTTCCGTCACGGTGAGTCGGATCGAGCGCTCGCTCGGTCTCAGTGGATACCGCCCATTGCAAGGAATGCTCCGCCGGTGCAAAGTCCCCGGCTTCCGGCTGCTCCGGCCCTGGTTGGTGGTCCTTCGCCTTCTGCACAAGACGACCGCTCAACGATGCACCCCGTGCTCCCTGGCCCTGCGGCACTGTTGTGATCCCGCCCCCTGGTATCGTCTGGTCAAGAAAACGACCGGACTTCCCTGGTCCGAAGTGGAGCGCCGTGGAGTCTGCTGGCTTGAAAAGGCCGCAATGTCCGAACTGGGTCTTGACTCCACGCCTCCCCTTACGGTGACATCTGCGGGGCGACGGGCGACGGGCGACGGGCGACGGGCGACGGGCGACGGTCAGGTGTCTAGGATGCGCGCCGGAGCCTCCCGCGCCGCCCGCCAGGCGGGG
>JBGSKF010000214.1:0-2587 GCA_041741375.1 Gemmatimonadales bacterium
GCGCCAGGCGTCCCAGGCCGCGCGTCAGGGGAAGAAGGCGGAGGCGGGGCGGGCGGGGGAGGAGGCCGCGGGGGCGATGCAGGAGGTGCAACAGGCTGTTGAAGAGCAGCGCGAGGCCCAGCAGGAGGAGTGGCGGGCCGAAGTGATCCAGGCGCTGGATCGTGCCCTGGCGGAGACCAGTCGACTGGCGAAGCGCCAGCTTCAGGTCGCCGCCGACCTCCAGCGCGCGGGGCCCGTCGACGACGTCCTCCGCGACCAGGCCTCCGTGGAGGAGGGGGTACGGCAACTGGTGGAACAGATGAAAACGGCGGCAGGGCAGAACGCTCTGGTCTCCCCCCGCATCGGGACCACGTTGGCCGCGGCCGGCCAGCAGATGGGACGGGCCCGGGGGGCCATCAGCACGGCCAGTCCCAATGTGCGGGAGGCCGGAGCCCGGGCTGGCGACGCGATCGATGCGCTCAACGCGGCGGCCCACCAGATGTTGCGATCCCGGGGCGATGTGTCGGGATCCTCCTCCGGCTCGGGGTTGGCCGAAGCCCTGGAGCGCATGGCCCGGATGGCACAACAGCAGGGTGCCCTGAGCCAGCAGGCCGGCGGGCTGCTGCCCATGGCGGGCCAGGGCGCCCTGGAACAGCAGTTGCGGCAGATGGCCGCGGAGCAGCGGGCCTTGTCGCAGGAGCTGGAGCGCGTGAGGGCGATGGGGGAGCTCCCCGGAGCGGGGGAGTTGGCCGCGGAGGCGGAGGATCTCGCCCGGCGGCTGGAGGCGGGGCGCCTGGATGCGGAGACGGTGGCTCGGCAGGAGCGGCTCTTCCAGCGGATGCTTGACGCGGGGCGGACGCTCCAGGGTGAGGAGAAGGATGATAAAAAAGAGCGTGAGAGCCGGTCGGCCGGGGAGGATCCTCCCCGGCTCCCGCCCGATCTCGATCGCCGGGTCCGGGAGCTGGGGTGGCGGTGGCCCAGTTGGGAGGAACTGATGAAGTACAGTCCCGAGGAGCGGAAGCTGGTCGCGGACTATTTCCGGCGCCTGTCCGGTGGACGGCGCGCTCCGTGAGTCGGAGACGCGAACTTCGGGGGTGGTTGGCGATCATGGCCCTGATCCTTCCGGGTCCGATCTCTGCGCAACAGGCTGCCATGAACCGGGCCTTCGACTTCGAGCGCAAGGGTGAGTTCGCCAGCGCGGCGGCGCTCTACCAGGAACTGCTGTCCGCGCGTCCGACCGATGTGGCCGCCCTTCTCGGGCTCGAGCGGTCCCTCCAGCCCCTGAATCGCCTGGCCGAACTCGCCGCGCCGGTGGCAGCCGCGCTGACCGCCGATCCCGCGGCGATCCCGGTGTACGGGATCGCGGTTCGGCTCTGGGGGGCCCAGGGGGATGCCGACTCGGTCCGCCGCTACGTGGAACTCTGGGCCGCGCGCGAACCGAACAGTGAGGCCCCCTGGCAGGAGTGGGGGATGACGGCTCTGCAGGCGAGGGACCGGGATCAGGCGCGCACCGCCTACCGGGCTGGCCGGGCGGCGCTGGGAGATTCCACGGCGCTGGCCGGGGAACTGGCGCAACTGGCCACCCTGGAGGGCGATTACAGGCGGGCGGTGGCCGAGTGGGTGTTGGCGGTCTCGTCGGTCCCCGGGTATCGGACTTCCGCCGTGGCGGTGCTGGGGCAGGTACCGGATGCTCGCCGTTCGGAGGTTCTTCGCGAATTCGCCGACCACGACGGTGTCGTGGCTCGTCGCATCGTCGCGTCGTTGATGGTCCGGTGGGGCACCCCGGTGGAGGGAGTGCGTCATCTGCTGGCGGGGGTACCCGAGGGCCCGGGGGGCGTGGCCCTGCTGCAGGAGTTGCTGGACGACTTGCGCGGGCAGGCCGGGAGTGGGGCCCGCACGGCACGGGGCATCCTGCTGGAGTCGCTGGCACCACGGGCAGGCGGGGCGGAAGCGTCCCGCCTCTACCTGGAGGCCGCGCAGTCCTATGCCGACGGGGGGGATCAGCCCGCGGCCCGGCGGATGCTTGCCCGCCTCGCCACGACGGCCGGAGCCTCCCCCTCGATGGCCGCGAGTGCGGCCTCCACTCTGGTGGGAGTGCTGATCGGGGAGGGCCGGATTGAGGAAGCGGCCCAGCGGCTCGCCGAGGTGCAGGGAAGCGTGAGTCCGGAGGAGAGAGACCGCCTGCGGATCCGCCTCGCCGAGGGGTGGGTGCGCGCCGGGAGCCTGACACGGGCGGAGGAAGCACTCGGGGCCGATTCGACGGTGGAAGCCCTTGCGCTGCGGGGACGCATCCGTCTCTATCGGGGAGATCTCTCCGGCGCCCGGGAGGATCTTGCGGCCGCGGGACCGTTTGCGGGAACGCGGGAAGGCGCCACCGACAGGAGCGCCCTCCTCGCTCTGTTGCAGACCATCGAGACGGACTCCCACCCCGCGCTCGGCGCGGCACTGTACCAGCTCGACCGGGGGGACAGTGCCGCCGCGGCCCCGGCACTCGCCGCCGTGGGGAGCGGGCTCCCCCTGGGGGAGGGAGGAGGGGAGGTGCTCCTCCTCGCGGCTCGGGTGGCACCGAGCACGGGTATCACCGATCCCATGGCCTCCCCCGAGGACC
>JBGSKF010000215.1:0-22344 GCA_041741375.1 Gemmatimonadales bacterium
CCCCTCCCGCCGCAGGTAGGCTCCCAAGGCCGTGTCCGACAGCTGGCCTGTTTCCATCACCACCCGCAACTTCTCTCGCGCGGTCCACTTCTTCCGGTCCCCGCGGACCTCTGGTCCCTTCGTCGAGTGTGTCATGCCTCCCATAGTACGCGCATCCCGCAACCACCGGGAGAGGGTCCCCTGAGAAACCCCTACCTCAAGAGCCAACGCACTCGCACTCACGGCCCCCGGCCCCGCCAACCGCCGTACCATCCGATCCTTGAAGGAACTACTGTACGCCGTCATCATTCGGTCACCTCGTCGCCCCCAGCGGTGAGCACCTCACCCCGTCACAGCAGGTGACGGGCGATGCGACAACTATCCTGACACAGGGGGGCAGTGCCTGGATCGTCCGGATTTCGTCACCCCGTTCCAGAAGGTGGGTCGCGAAGGGTTGACGCAACGTCGTCATCTCGCCGGAAAGCGCCATTGCCCAGGGCCACGACCGGCCCGCCGCCGGATACTTCGTTCGGAGCACCCCCCGAAAGCTCCACCCATCCGGAATCCTCGCGATGTCCGCGAGATGGCGAGCGCGGAGTTGCTCAGCCGCACGACGATCTCCTGCTGTGCCAGGGCCACGCGCAACCGGTGGAGGGTGCCCACTCTGGCCTTGACCACATCGACTGATATTCTTACATTCAGAATATCAGGATAACGGTATGCCAGTCGGAGAGCCTGGACGCGTCGGAAAGCGAGGCACCCTGGTCATTCCGGCCGAGCTTCGGCGGCTATTCGGTATTGAAGAGGGATCCGAGATCATCGCCGAGGAGACCCCGGAGGGCATTCTCCTGCGGCCCGCGATGACGGTCGCACTGGAGATCTACGGTCCCGAGCGGAAGGCGGAATTTCTTCTCTCCAACGCGGTTGACGCCGGGGACTATGCTCGCGCCGTGGCCGAAGTTCGGGCGCTGGGCCTCGACCCCGGCGCCATTCCCCATGAACGTCCCGAGAACGCCTGACCCTTGGATCGGCTCTTTCTGGACGCCAACGTCCTGTTCTCTGCTGCCTGGCGTCCGGAGGCCGGCGTCCGGCGGCTCTGGGATCTTCCCGGGGTCACCGTGCTCACGTCGGACTACGCGGTGGCAGAGGCTCGACGCAACCTCACCACGGCGGACCAGCTCGCGCGACTCGACGGTCTCCTCAAGGCCCTGACGGTGAAGCGGGCCCTGACCCTGGACTCGGCGCTTCGAAAGACCATTGAGCTCCGGGAAAGGGACGGGCCGATTCTGGCGGGGGCGGTCGCCGCGAGCGCCACCCACCTGATCACGGGAGACCTGCTGGAGTTCGGACCGTTCATGGGCCGGGAGGTTCTCGGTGTGCGGGTGCTGACTCCCGCCCGGTATCTCGACTCACTCCGGTGAGCGGGGGGGCGGGCGGGCGGGCGGGGTCGGTGCCTCACGGGGTGGCGTCGCTCGTGGGGACCATCCGGCCCTGCCGCCATCGAGCCCATCCACTATTATAACGACCTGCGGTTCAGCCGCACCCGCGCGGCTACTTCTTTCGCACAGCCTTGGTGCGAGCCTTTGGCCGCGGGGCTTGCGGATGCAACCGCCTGGCAGGCCGACTGGCTCGGCGCTCCGCCGCCACACGCTCTGCCAGGTACACCTTCATCAAGCTCTGGTAGGGCACGTCCTGCTCATTGGCCAGTCGCTTCAGGTGAGTGAGCAGGGTCTCAGGGAGCCGCATCGAGATCGGCGTGGTCGAGGGCTTCAGGTTCGGAAACACGACTCGCCGGGCTCGCGACCAGTCGAAGTACTCGGTCGTGTCCGCAGTCGCCCAGAATTCCTGCTCCTCCGCCTCGGAACGGAACTTAGGAATCGGCTTGAGCAGCGGCTTCGGCTTGGGCATAGCGTTGACGTTCCTTCCGGTTCATGTCGCGGGCCGAGATCGGACGGATACGATCCTGGCGCAAAGTAAACACCACGGCGAGGGCTCTCCCCTCCGCGGTGCGGCCCCAGGCGGCCCAGCGCTCCTCGGTCAGGGAATGCGGGGCATCGGGGGCGATGAGCAGCGGCTCATGAAAAAACACCTGCTCGCACTCCCCCGTCGCGTCCTTGGCGCTCTTCGCAGTTCAATCCGGGGAGAGGGGGGCACCGCGAAGGCCGCGAAGGTATCCGCCTGATTCCCGTCGCTCAACGTGGTCACCCACGGCGAAAGGCTCTTGACCCTTCGCCGCAAGCCACGGTCCTTCAGAAGACACTCAACGGACCGTGACCACGGATTCCAGGACCTGGCTACGGCGGCCGTCAAGGACGTGGGTGACGAGAACAGAGTAGGAGCCCGGGGCGACGCGGCGGAGAACCGCCTCATAGGCAAAGGCTGCGATCACTGCGGGGCACAAGACCGGCTGCCGGGCGGCGACTATTTCGAGAGAGACTCGACCGGCCCGTGAATCCACCGACGCACTGAAATCATAGCAAGGTTCCGGCGTATTCATGGCGCCCTCCACGACAATCGCCCCCACTTCCCCGGCGGCGCGCAGTGTCGGGATCGGATCGACACCCGGCCTGACCGGCCTCGTCGAGAATTCGGGCGGCGACAGCGTCGGCCCTTGTGGGTCGCTCGAACACGCGAAGATCGTTGTACTGGAAAGCAAGGCGGCCAGGAGAGGATGAAATCGCATCGACACCTCCGTTCAGTAGGGACGACTGCCACTAACGGCATGGTCCGCGAGACTTCATGCTTCAGACTGCACCTCTGCATGATCGGTACCATCAAAGAAACGAGCCACCGGAACGCGAACTACAAGTCGGACAACTGCTTCTGGAGCAGAAGGAGTCCTGTCGGTTCGTCGAGGTGTCGAAGCGACACGTGTCGAAAGGTTCAATTGTGTGTCATATCGACACGAGTCGGTAGCGAGATAAGGCCAAGCTCTGTCCCGCGTCTTCTGGACCCGGCTCGCCGTACTTCGATCCGCGCGCAGCGTGCCAGGGTGCGAAGTTGTCCCCATGACACGCAAGTTCACGCCCCAGGCCGAATGGGAAGACGAACGCCAGAAGCTCGGCCTAGCCGGAGAGCAGGAGGCCCTCGCCTGGTTCACCGCCAACGGCTGGTCCATCGAGGCCCACCGGTTCAAGCTCGGCCGGTATGACCTCGATCTGGTGGTGCGAAAGGGAAGCCAGGTGGCGTTCGTGGAGGTCAAGACCCGCCGAACGGATACCTGTGGAACTCCCCTCGAGGCGGTGGGCCGACAGAAACGGGAACGCCTGGGCCGAGTGGCCGCCCTCTGGTGCCTCAGGTTCGGCCGGCCGGGGGACACCTACCGGTTCGACCTGGTGGGTGTCACTCCCACCCGGAGCGGCGGCATGGAAGTGGAGCACGTTCCCGATGCGTGGCGGCTGGGCGAGTGGTAGGGGGGAGGGTCTCAAAATGCCCCCTTGTTTCGGACAATGTTCGGTAGTAGATTGGGTTTGCATCTTTGGGTGAAGCAAAATCGGTCACATTTTATCACGAGGAAACCACCCCATGGCTGACGAAACCACGGTAACCCAGGTAACCACGGACCCGGCTCGCAAGAAGGCGCTGGGGCTTGCCATCGCCCAGATCGAGAAGACCCTGGGGAAGGGGGCCATCATGCGGATGGGGTCGGACAGTCCCCGGGAGAAGGTGGCGGCAATCCCGACCGGTGCCATCAACCTCGACGCCGCCACCGGTGTGGGGGGCGTTCCCCGAGGCCGGATCACCGAGATCTACGGCCCCGAGTCCTCGGGCAAGACCACCCTCACCCTCCATCTGGCCGCCAACGTGCAGAAGGCCGGGGGCGTGGCGGCGTATGTCGACGCGGAGCATGCTCTCGACGTGGACTATGCCCGAAAACTCGGTGTGGACGTGGACAATCTGCTCGTGTCACAGCCGGATACGGGCGAACAGGGACTGGAGATCGTCGACATCCTGGTCCGGTCCGGAGCGGTGGACCTCGTGGTCATCGACTCGGTGGCGGCCCTGGTGCCGAAGGCCGAGATCGAGGGGGAGATGGGGGACAGCCATGTGGGTCTCCAGGCGCGCCTCATGAGCCAGGCGCTCCGGAAGCTCGCCGGGTCGATCAACCGGTCGCGCTGTGCGGTGGTGTTCATCAACCAGCTCCGGGAAAAGATCGGCGTGATGTTCGGAAGCCCCGAAACGACCACCGGTGGGAAGGCCCTCAAGTTCTACGCCTCGCTTCGGCTCGATATCCGGCGGATCGGGCCGGTCAAGGACCGGGAAACCGTGGTGGGCAACCACGTGCGGGTGAAGGTGGTCAAGAACAAGGTCGCGCCCCCCTTCCGGCAGGCCGAGTTCGACATCATGTTCGATGAGGGGATCAGCCACGCGTCGCTTCTGGTCGACCTCGCCGCCGAGGCCAACATCGTGCAGAAATCAGGGGCGTGGTACTCCTATGGCGACCAGCGCATCGGCCAGGGGCGGGAGAATGCCAAGATGTTCCTCAAGGACAACCCCGACATGATGGCCGAGATCGAGGTGCGGGTCAAGGAATTCCTGGGCATCAAGGCCGTTCCGGGTGGTGACGAGGGTGATGGAGAGTGATGAACCGGTTCTGACCGGTTTGGTACCGGACCCGCGCCGGGCGGGGAGCGTCCAGCTCTGTGTGGAGGGCAGGCCCTTGTTGACGGTGGCGGCGACCGTGGTGAGGGAGGAGGGGCTGACCGAAGGGATGGTGCTGACCGACCCCCTGCACGCGCGGCTCTGCCGGGCTGCGGATGCGGAGGCGGCACTCCGGGCGGCGTTACGCGCCCTGGCACGTCGGCCCTACGCCATGGAGGAGCTTTGCCGCCGACTGGTCCATCGGGGGCACCCCCCCGAGGCATCCGAGGAGGCGGTGGCCATGGCCGCCTCCCTGGGGCTCCTCGATGATCAGGAGTTCGCGGAAACGTATGTGCGGGTCCGGCGGGAGCGGGGGCATGGCCCCGCTCGCCTTCGCAGGGATCTCCTGGCCCGGGGGGTGGATCCGGGCCTGGTGGAGCGCGCGCTGAGAATGGATGCACCCCCGGAGGAGGTTGAGGGCGAGATCCTCCGGGAGTTGGCGTCCCGCCGGGCGGGTCAGGTGCGCGGACTCCCCCGCCGAACCCAGATCCGGCGGTTGACGGCCTACCTGGCCCGGCGGGGGTATACCGGGGCTCAGGCCGGAAAGGTGGTGCGGGAGGTGTTGCAGCCGTAGCTCCTTCGCCCCTCGGTGGGATACTAGGGAAGCTCTGACTGCTGGCGAGATAACCGTTGCCCGTCATCCCCGCGCACGCGGGAATCCATTCTCCTCCTCAATCCCTCGTGGAAATGGATCCCCGCGTGCGCGGGGATGACGATCGATCAGAGATTCCTTAGGTCGTCTCGTCAATTGGTGGGAGTTTCCCTATATTCCCGCCATGGATTCTGCCACGATTCGCCGCCGCTTCACCGAGTTTTTTCTGGAGCGGGACCACACCGAAGTCCCGAGTGCTCCCCTCGTTCCCGCCGATGATCCGACGCTTCTCTTCACCAACGCGGGGATGGTGCAGTTCAAACGCACCTTCCTGGGACAGGACCAGCGCCCCTATCGCCGAGCCGTCTCCTGCCAGAAGTGCGTGCGGGCCGGGGGAAAGCACAACGACCTGGAACAGGTTGGCCTCACCCGACGGCATCACACCTTTTTCGAGATGCTGGGGAACTTCTCCTTCGGGGACTACTTCAAGCGCGAGGCGATCGAGTACGCCTGGGAATTCGTGACCGGCGCGGAGTGGCTGAACCTTCCTCCCGATCGGCTCCGGGTGACCGTGCACCAGGAGGACGACGAGGCCCGCCGGCTCTGGCACGAGGTGACGGGACTTCCCCTGGACCGGATCTATGGCCTGGGCGACGCCGACAACTTCTGGCAGATGGGGGACACGGGACCGTGCGGGCCCTGTTCGGAGATCTTCGTCGATCTCGAATGGTCGCCCGGATGCCCGTCCGTGACCCATTCCCGCGAGGAGTTCGAGACCCTCGCCGAGGGGGGACGGTTCCTGGAGATCTGGAACCTGGTCTTCATGCAGTTCGACCGCAGTGCCGACGGGGTGTTGACTCCGCTTCCTCGGCCATCGGTGGACACGGGTGCGGGACTGGAACGGATCGCGGCCGTGATGCAGGGGGAGGATGACAACTTTCACACCGACCTTTTCCTGCCCCTGCTGGAGGAGGTCTCGCGTCTGATTGGCCGTCCCTACCCGCGGTCGATGGCGGGGGAGGGCGCGTCCTTCCGGGTGCTGGCCGATCACGCCCGCGCCGTGACCTTCCTGCTGGCGGACGGGGTCTATCCCGGGAATGAGGGCCGGGGGTACGTCCTGCGACGGATTCTGCGCCGCGCCGTGCGTCATGCGTGGCTGCTGGGTCGCCGCGAGGCGACACTGGCCCCGCTCACCGCGGTAGTGGTGAATCTTCTGGGGGAGGTGTATCCGGAGATTGAGGCAAAGCGGTCGTTCATTCATGACGTGGTGGCCACCGAGGAACAACGGTTTCTCGACACTATCGAGGGCGGACTCACCCGGCTCGATGATCTCATCGCCTCGGGCCTTCCGACGATCCCGGGCGAGGAGGCCTTCCGTCTGTATGACACCTTCGGCTTCCCTGTCGACCTGACCCAACTGATTGCCGGCGAACGCGGGGTTGGGGTCGACCTCGAGGGGTTCGAAGCGGCCCTCGAGTCCCAGCGCCTTCGCTCCCGGTCCGCCCGGCTTACGGCGGCGGGATCCCCTCGGCGGGCCGCCGCGACGTCCTCCGCCGCATGGATCAAGAGATCCCGGGCTCGGCAACGTTTTGTGGGCTACACCGAGGTTCGCGCCGATACGGATCTCCTGGCCCACCGGCACGAGGAGGGCCGTCTCGAGATCGTGCTGCATCACAACCCCTTCTACCTCGAGTCGGGGGGACAGGTGAGCGATACGGGCGTCGTCGAGGGGCACGGATGGCGGCTGGTGGTGGACCGCGTCGCGCGGACGGAACGGGGAACTGCGGTGAGCGGACCCTGGAGCGGGGACTTCGAGCCCACTCCCGTGGTGGCGGTGGTGGACGAGGGGCGGCGCCGGAACATCGAGCGGAACCACAGTGCCACCCACCTGGTGCATCGGGTGCTCCGTGCGCGCCTCGGGGATCATGTCCGGCAGCAGGGATCGCTGGTGGAGGCGGACCGGTTGCGCTTCGACTTTTCCCACCACGAACCGGTCGCGGCGGAGCACCTCGCCGAGATCGAGCACGAGGTGAACGAGCGGGTCTGGGCCAACGATCCGGTGGTGACCCGGGAAATGCCCTATCCCGAGGCCCTGGCGCTCGGGGCCATGGCCTTCTTTGCCGACAAGTACGGGGACGTGGTGCGCGTGGTGCAGATGGGGGATTCGATCGAGCTCTGCGGGGGGACCCACGTGAGCAGCACGGGGGCATTGGGCGTCTTTCGCTTCGCGTCGCAGGGGGGCGTCGCGGCCGGTGTGCGCCGGATCGAGGCCGTGACCGGACCGCGTGCCTGGCACCTCGTCCAGGAGTTGGATCACCGGATCGCCGCCGCAGCGGAGTTGCTGCGGACTCGCCCCGAGCAGGTCGTGCCTCGGCTGGAGCACCTCATCGCCGAGCGCGATCGCCTGGCCAAACGCCAAGCGGAGGCTCGGCGCGACGGGGCGGGTCCGGCCTCCCTGACCACCCTCTCCATTTCCGGAATCGAGATCCAGCACGGTGCCACCGACCTCGACGACCGCACCGAACTCGGCGCGGTGGCAGATCGGTTCCGCAGCGGTCGTTCCAAGGGAGTGTTGATCCTTCTCAACCGCGCCGAGCGGGGCGCCATTCACGTGGCCGTGACCGATGACCTGGTCCAGCGCGGGTGGAAGGCGGGGGACCTGGTGTCCCGATTGGCGGCCATCAGCGGGGGGAAGGGGGGGGGACGTCCCACCTTTGCGTCGGCGGGTGCCGGGGACCCGACGGCCCTGGGCGCGGTGGAAGCATCCATTCCGGACCTCGTGACGGAGTGGTTGGCAGCTCCATGAGGGCTGCGGCGGAGTGGCTCGAACAGCGCCGGGACGGAGCCCCCCCCGACTTGTTCAACCGGGTGCGGTTGTGGCTGGACAGGGTGGATTGCGATGAGGATCGCGAGGACGGGACGGTTCCCGAGATCCTTGCCCGGGCGGGGCGAGTTGCCCTCGACCATGTGACGGACTCGGAGGGGAACCGTCCCGTGGCCCTCGACCTGCTGGCCGCGGATGCTCTCGTCACCTTCGCGATGGAGGCGTGCGCCGAGCTCTCTCCGGGGTCACTCGCCCGGTTCGCCCGCACCACGCGACGGCCCGCGGAGCCGGGATGATCGATCTCCATTGCCATCTCCTCCCCGGTGTGGATGACGGCTCACGGTCAGTGGAACAGTCCGTGAGAGTTCTCACGCGCATGGTGTCCGAAGGGGTGACCGGAGTCTGCCTCACCCCGCACCTGAGTGCCAGCCGTGCCGAGAGGGGCATCCCCGAGGCCCACGACACCGCGTTTGAAGCCTTGCGCTCGCGGGCACCGGCGGAGGCCACCCTTTCCCGGGGAGTCGAGCTGATGATGGATCGTCCCTTGACTCCCGGGGCCGCGGGAAACCCGTCACTGCGTCTTGGAGGAACCCGGTATCTGCTCATCGAGTTCACCCGTCTCACATCCGCCACAACCGTGGCAAGCGCCGTGGCCCATGTGGTCAAGTTGGGATGTGTCCCTCTGGTCGCCCACCCGGAGCGCTACACCGGGTGCAGTGTGGCAGCGGTCACCCACTGGCGGGGCCTGGGTGCGCTCATGCAGGTGGATGCCACGACCCCGTGGCGCCCCACCGGGCGAGGAGCCAGGGCACGTGCCCTGCTTGCCGCCGGTATCGTGGACATACTCGCCGCCGACAACCATGGGGATGATCGCACGCTGGGGTCCGCCCGCGATCGGCTCGATGCCCAGCGCGCGGGCGCGGAAGCGGACCTCCTGCTCATCCGGAACCCCGCCGCCATCCTGGCCGATCAGGCGGTGGACCCCGTTCCCCCCGTGTCGATCCGCACCTCGATTCTCACCCGCGTTCGCACCCTGCTGGATGAGGATGGCTGACCCCATGTCCCCTCGTGCCGGTCCCGCGGCCCACGTGGCGGCCGCCCTTCGCTCCCTGGCGGCGAACGCACTGACCCTGGCCGGGATGCCGGAGACGTGCGGCGAAGTCGCCGAGCGGTACCGCATGGCGCTCGCCTCGGGGGCCACGCTCTGGTTTGCGGGGAATGGCGGCAGCGCTGCGGATGCCCAGCATCTGGCGGCGGAGTACGTGGTGCGGTACGCCCGTCACCGACCCCCGATGCGGGCGGTGGCCCTGACGACGGATACCTCCCTCCTCACCGCGGCCGCGAACGATCTCGGTTTTGACCAGATCTTTGCCCGCCAGGTGGCGGCTCTCGGACGACAGGGAGATGTCCTGATTCTTCACAGCACCTCCGGGAAGAGCCCCAACCTGCTCCACGCCGCCCGGGTGGCCCGGGAATCGGGCCTGACGGTGATCGCCTTCCTGGGAAGCGACGGAGGCCCCCTGGGCGATCTTGCCGATCTGACCGTGAAGGTGCCCGGAAGCTCGCCGGGCCGGATCCAGGAGCTGCAGCTCGCTGTCCAGCATGCCATTGCGGAGTATCTGGAGGGCGAGATGGTGGATGACTCTCCCCGTGAGGAGTCTTCATGATCACGCTTGAGGGCCGGACCGCGCTGGTGACGGGGGGCTCGCGGGGGATCGGGCGGGCCACGGCGCTGATGCTGGCCGAGGCGGGCGCGGACGTGGGCGTCACGTGTCGCAGCCGCCGAGCGGATGCGGAATCGGTCGCCCAGGAGATTCGGGGGCGTGGCCGCAAGGCCTTCGTGGGAATGGGAGACCATGGAGACCCGGACACCATGCCGCGGGTGATCCGGGAAGTGACCACCGCGTTCGGGGGACTCGACATTCTGGTTGTCAACGCGGGGGTCTGGCCCCCGAAGGCTGTGTCCTTGCGTGAAATGCACCCTGACCAGTGGGCGTCCACCTGCCGGGCCAACCTCGACGCGGTGTTTTACACGGTTCGGGCGGCGCTCCCGGTGCTCCGTCCGGGTACCGGTCGGATCATCCTCGTGGGGAGCACCGCGGGACAGCGGGGGGAGGGAGGCCATGCCGACTACGCCGCCACCAAAGGCGCCCTCCTCGCCCTGACCCGGTCTCTGGCCGTCGAGTGTGCCCCTGACCTGACGGTGAATTGCGTGGCCCCGGGATGGGTCGACACCGAGATGACCACCGAGGCGCTCACCGGACCGGAGAGAACCCGCGCCGTGGCCGGAATTCCTCTGGGCCGGATCGCCACGCCCGAGGATATCGCCGGTCCGATTGTCTTCCTGGCCAGCGACCTGGCCCGTCACATGACCGGCTCCGTGGTCAGCGTCAATGGAGGGAGCGTGCTGGCGGGATGATCCCCCGCACCGTAGTGGTGCTGACCACTGGCGGGACGATCGCCATGCGGTACGATGCGGCGGCGGGGGGGAATCTCCCCGCGCTGAATGGGAGCGAACTCCTGGAGAGTGTCGGTCCGCTCCCGTCCACCCTCCCCATTCTCCTGGAGGAATGGGAGCGAGTACCTTCCGTTCACCGCGGCCCGAGCGGCATGTGGGCCCTCCGGACCCGGATTGCCCAGCTGGCCTCGGACCCCGCGGTGGCAGGGGTCGTTGTGACACACGGGACGGATACCCTGGCCGAGATGGCCTATCTCCTTCGGCGGACGGTGGACGCCGAGACTCCCATCGTCCTGACCGGAGCGATGCGTTCCGCATCGGCCGAAGGATCGGATGGCGCTCGCAACCTGCGTGGAGCGGTCACGGTGGCCGGGGCGGATGCGAGTCGGGGACGAGGCACCATGGTGGCGATGGCGGGAGAGATCTTCGACGGCGCCGAGGTGGTGAAGGGCCACACCGAGGCACTCGACGCCTTCCAGGCGCCGCATGGGCAGGTCGTGGGAACCGTGACGGAGGCCGAAGTGGTCTTCCACGGGCCGCCCCGCCCGGAAGGAACGATCCCCGCGCAGGGATGCGATGCTCCGGTGGCCCTCATGGTCATGGCCCTGGGAGACGACGGGGCCCTCCTCGATCTGGTCCGTCCCCGGAGCTCCGGTCTGGTGATCGCGGGATACGGCAGCGGCAACATCCCGCCGACCGCCGTGCCGGCCATCACCCGATGGCTGGCCGAGGGCAAACCGGTGGTGCTCGCGAGCCAATGCCCGAAGGGCACGGTGGGTCCGGACTATGCGTTCGAGGGAGGCGGCCGGCAGCTGCAGGCGCTCGGAGTGATCCCGGCCGGACCGCGGACAGCAGCCCAGGCCCGGCTGGAGCTCGCCCTCTGCCTTTCGGCCGGCGTCCCGTATGGAACGGGAACCACAGGATGACAACCAGGGTAAGGTCCCTCGGACCTCTGCCGCTGTCGGGGCCGGTGCGGACGATCGCCACGCGGCTCATCGAGGCGGGACATGAGACCTGGTGCGTGGGAGGGGCGCTGCGGGATCACCTGCTCGGGGAGGAGGCGTCCGACGTCGATCTGGCCACCTCCGCCACGCCCGATGTGGTGCAGCGCCTGTTCCGTCGGACGGTGCCGGTCGGGATCCGGTTCGGAACCGTGGGGGTCCTGGATTCCGAGGGGAAGTTGCACGAGGTCACGACGTTCCGGGCCGACGTGGTGACCGATGGACGACATGCCCAGGTGGTCTTTGGTGTGTCACTCGAGGACGATCTCGCTCGGCGCGACTTCACCCTCAATGCGCTGGCCTGCCATCCGCTCACCTCCGAATGGCAGGATCCTTTCGGCGGGTACTCCGATCTGGTCGCCGGGACGATCCGCGCCGTGGGGGAACCGTCGCGCCGGTTCCAGGAGGACTATCTCCGGATCCTCCGGGGCCTTCGGTTCGCCGCCCGCTTCGGCTTCACCCTCGAGCCCGACACCTGGAGTGCCGCATGCGCGGCCGTGGATGGTCTCCGGCACCTCTCGGCCGAACGGGTGCGGGACGAGTGGTTCAAGGGACTGCTCACGGCTCGCCGGGTACCGGAACTGGTCCGACTGTGGCGCGATTCGGGAGCGGCGGCGATCTGGCTCCCGGAGCTCCGGGGCGATGCCGCCCTCGAGGTGAATCCGGTGGTGAGGGGGCGGGATCCCGTGATCCTGACCGCGGCGCTGTGTGATCAGCCGGGGGCCGTGATTCGCCGCCTCAAGGGGTCGGGTCAGGAGATTTCCCGGGCTGAGGCGATGTCCCGCGGACCGGCTGCGCCGGGGGACGCCACCGCTCGAAGTGTTCGACGCTGGCTCGCCGAGGTCCTGGAGGCGGCCGATGACCTGGTGGCGCTCGCCACTCTCCGCGAGGGTGTCGCCCCGGCCTGGGTGAACAGTGTCGCGGAGGTTCGGAGGCGGGGCGACCCGGTGTCCCGGTCGGACCTCGCGGTGACCGGCCGCGATCTGGCGGAGGCGGGCATCGGGTCGGGTCCGGCGATGGGGAGGATTCTTGCCCGTCTTCTCGATGCCGTTCTCGACGACCCCGAACTCAACACTCGTGAAACTCTCCTGGCGATGGCACAGACCTGGGTGAGCTCCGAATGAGCGGGCTCTTCGATCCTCCCGCCCCGCTTGCGGCACGGATGCGACCCCGGACCCTTGAGGAGATGGTGGGGCAGGCCGAGCTCCTGGGGCCCGGGAAGGCGCTCGGAGACTCGATTCGTCGCGGCGATGCCGGGTCGATGATCCTCTGGGGACCTCCGGGATCCGGAAAGACCACTCTCGGGCATCTCATTGCCCGTCACACGTCCCGGCACTTTGTCCCCTTCAGCGCTGTGACCGATGGCGTGGCGCGGGTGAGGGAGGTGGTGAAGGAGGCGGAGGAACGGCGCCACCTGGGCCAGGGAACACTTCTCTTCTGTGACGAGATCCACCGTTTCAACAAGAGCCAGCAGGACGCGTTCCTCCCTCACGTGGAAAACGGGCTCCTCACTCTGGTCGGGGCCACGACCGAGAATCCGAGTTTTGCCCTGAACGGGGCCCTCCTCTCCCGGACCCGGGTGTGGGTTCTGGCTCCGCTGACGGTGGATCAGCTCGTCGACCTCATGCGGACGGCCCTTGCCGATCGGGATCGGGGGCTTGGCGACTCGGAACTCACGGCGGAGGACGATGCGTTGCGCTGGCTGGCCGTGGAGAGCGACGGAGACGCTCGACGGGCCCTCACCGGCCTGGAGGTGGCCGCGGGGCATGTGGGTCGAGGCGGGCATCTCGACCTCGACACGGTGCGGGCCGGCCGGGCGCATCGTCCCGCCCGTCACGACCGGGCCGGGGAGGGGCACTTCAATCTGTTGTCGGCCTATCACAAGTCCTTGCGGGGGAGCGACCCCGATGGCGCGCTCTACTGGATGGCCCGGCTGATCGAGGGGGGGGAGGATCCTCTGGTCATCCTGCGGCGGGCCACCGCCATGGCCGCGGAGGACATCGGCCTGGCCGACCCGAATGCCCTTCTCCTTGCCGTGGCCGCCCGCGAGGCATGGCAGCATCTCGGGCCTCCCGAGGGGTACCTTCCTCTCACGGAATTGACCATTTATCTGGCTGGGGCACCCAAGTCCAACAGCGTGGTGCGTGCCCTTCACGCAGCCCGGGACGCGGCACGCACCACGCCCGCGGCCGAAGTGCCCCTCCACCTGCGCAACGCCCCGACCGCCCTGATGGAGTCGCTCGGGTACGGCGTGGAATACCAGTATCCCCACGACCTCCCGGGCGGTGTGGCCAACCAGTCGTACCTCCCGGAGGAGGTGTCCCCGCCCCTGTATGTTCCGGGCGATCGAGGGGTCGAACGGAAGATCGCCGAGCGGCTGGCGGCGTGGCGGGCTCGGAGCACGATGCATTCCACCGGGGCCGGTGAGGAAACGGGCGAGCAGAGCAACATCATGAACTCGAAGGACAAGGGGGACCCATCCGAGATCTGATTGATGTGAAGCCTCCGGTTGAGCGCGCCGTTCTGGTGGCAGCCCCGAGGAAGGGGAGCCGGGACGTGGCCGACATGCGGGAACATCTGGACGAACTGACCAGCCTGGTGGACACCGCCGGGGCGGAGGTGGTCGGCGAGGTCACGCAGCAGGTGGTGTCGCCGAGTCCCGCGACGCTGATCGGAGAAGGGAAGGTCGCCGAGGTACGGGAACGGATAGGGGAATGGGGAGCCACGCTGGCCATTTTTGATGAGGAACTGACGCCCGTCCAGGGGGCCAACCTCGAACGGGAACTGGGCGTCCGGGTCATGGATCGGGCCGAGGTGATCCTCGACATCTTCTCCACCCGGGCGCAGAGTCACGAGGCGAGACTCCAGGTGGAACTGGCTCAGTTGGAATACCTCCTGCCCCGTCTCACCCGCATGTGGACCCACTTGTCCCGCATTCGCGGGGGCATCGGATTGCGCGGCCCCGGCGAAACCCAGTTGGAAACAGACCGCCGAATGATCCGGAAGAAGATCGCCTCGCTTCGGGAAAAACTCCGGGGAGTGGAGCGGCACCGGGAAACGGTGCGATCCGGGCGCCGGCCGATGCTGTCGGCCGCCCTGGTCGGCTACACGAACGCGGGCAAGTCAAGCCTGCTGCGGGCCCTGAGTGGGGTGCATGAGATCGTGGTGGAAGATCGCCTCTTTGCGACGCTCGATACGTTGACCCGCGAGGTGGACCTGGGGGACGGGATGCGGGCTCGCCTCACCGACACGGTCGGCTTCATCCGGAAGTTGCCGCACCATCTCGTGGCCAGCTTCCGGGCGACCCTGGAGGAGGTGCGGGAGGCCGACCTGCTCCTGCACGTGGTCGACGCGAGTTCTCCCGACTGGCGGGAACAGGTGGAGGTGGTGGACGGAGTGCTGGCGGAGTTGGGCGTCCAGGACGTGGAATGCTGGCACCTGTTCAACAAGATGGATGCGGTGCCGGATGCGCGGGGTCTGGCCGACTCGGTGCAGCATGAGTTTCCTGACGCGGTGTTCACGACGACGGTCCGGACCGACGGGCTGGTGACGTTGAAGCGCCGGCTGCGCACCCAGGCGCGGCGCGGAGTTCCCACAGTGGTCGTGACGCTCGCTCCCGGCGACGGGGCGGCTCTCGCCGAACTGTACCGCCTGGGAGACGTGGTGGCGCGGGTGGATGAGGAGGAGAGCATCCGGATCACCGTTCGGCTTGCGCTCTGGCAGGTCCAGAGACTGCGGGACAAGGGCACGCCTGTGGAGGTGATTGGGCCCCAGGACGAGGACGGGGAGAGAGGGACGGTATGACAGGTCGCTGTGGACCCGGTGAGGGTCAGGCCCCTCCTCCGAGCAGGCGATCCCAGAAGGCCAGGGTTCGTTCCGCGATGACGGAATCGGAGTACTCGGCGAGGACACGGCTCCGGGCGGCTTCTCCCGCCTGACGGTGACGAGAGGGCTCCGCCAGCCAGGTCTGGAGAACCAGGGCCAGCTCCTCCTCCCCTGTCACGACGACTCCCGCTGTACCCACGATCTCCGGGAGCGCGCCCGTCCGGGTGACGATGGGGGCCACCCCGAAGGCCATGGCCCGCACCAGCATCGGCGAGAAAGTCTCGGTCCAGGTTGCGGTGTTCCGCGAGGGGACGACCAGGCAGTCAAACTCCCCCCAGAGGCGATCGACGAAGTCCCGGTCCATGGCACCATGCCACACGAGGCGGGAGGCCAGGCCGAGTCGTTGGGCCACGGTCTCCAGGTCCTCCAGAGCAGGGCCGGTCCCCACGATGTCCAGGCGCCAGGGCCCCATGACCTGGGCCACTGCCCGGAGGAGGAGGTCGGCGCCGCGCTCGGGGACGAGTCGGCCCACGAAACCGATCCGGAGGGTTGTGTCCTCGGGGGAACACCGTCGGTCCACGTGACCCGGGAGAGTCACGCCGGTCTGGGGAAGAACCATCACGGGTGCGTGGGGGGCCTCGGTCTGGAGGAGGGCGGCGGCGAGCTGATTCCCGCCGATGAGGCCGACCGCACCCAGGGTCACCTTGCGATAGCGACGATTCTCCAGGAGCGTCCGCTTGCGGGGAACGCTGTCCCACGTGAAGAGAGTATACGGTATGCCCAGACCGCGGGCCTCGGTGGCGGCCACGGTGGCACCCGGGGAATCCGGCGACTCCTCGATCTGCAACAGGTCGGGGCGGAGGTCGGACAGAAGGCGCCGGAGACTGCGACCACTCCACCGGATCGAGTCGGGCAGGGCAGGGTCCCCGTCGGCATCGACCGGGGCCAGCCGGACGTGGCCGTCGGTGGCGGCAATCCCTCCTGGGAGGAGGGCTGTGACATGGACTCCGAGACCGGCGAGGGCTCGGAGCTTGCCTCGACCGGCCGGATCGAGGAGGGAGTGAGAAAGGACGGCAACGCGCACGGGCGGTATTATCGCACCCTTGAGGTTAAGTTCCAAGCGCAAATGCGCATCCTTCACTTGGCCAAGTACTATTGGCCCCGGTCGGGCGGCATGGCCCGCGTGGTTCAGGATCTCGCCGAAGCGGTCGGCGAGTTGGGACATCACGTCGAGGTGGTGGCGGTGGAGCGCTTCCTCGATCGGCATACCGGACCCCGGAGCGCGATTCGGGTCACCCGGGCCTACTCATTCGGTGCGGTGGGTGCCGAAATTGCCCCGGGCTACCTGCGGGCCGCCTGGCGAAGCGCCGATCTCATTCATGTGCACCACCCTCACGCTCTCGCCGACGTGGTGTCGCTGCTGTCCTTCGGACGAACCCCGGTGGTCGTCACTCAACACGCCGACAACCCCCATCCCATCCAGAGGCCCTTGGCGCGCCTGGTGCTTCGGAGAGCACGCGCCATCGTCGTTCCCAGCCGGGCTCATATCGCCATGTGCTGCGAGTTGGACGGATCGGAATCCAAGGTGAGCGTCATCCCCTTCGGCATCGACACCCGGCGCTGGGAAGTGGTCCCGGCTCCGGTTCCGGGAAATCCGCCCCGGGCGATCTTCATTGGCCCCATTGTTCGATGGAAGGGAGTGGATATTCTCCTGCGCGCGCTGGAGCGGACCCCGGGTCTCCACCTGGATGTTGTCGGCTCCGGACCGGACCTCAACCGCGTGCGCACCCTCAGCCAGGCCCTGGCGGTTCAGGACCGGGTTCGGTGGTTCGGCGAATATCCCGATGAGGATCTGCCACGCCGGATGGCCGATGCGGACTTCCTCGTGCTTCCCTCCACAACCGTCGACGAGAAGTTTGGCCTGGTGGTCCTCGAAGCGATGGCCGCCGGCCGGCCGGTCATCACCACCGCGGTGCCGAGCGGAGTGCGGGAGGTGAACGTGCCGGACCAGACCGGGTTCGAGGTGGCCGTTCGTGACGTGGATGGGTTGGCCTCGGCGATGCAACGCCTGGCCGGAGACCCGTCGCTGAGGGAACGGCTGGGTCGCGGAGGGCGCGCCCGGGTGCGGGAACAGTTCAGCCGAGAGGAAATGGCCCGACGGCACATTGCCCTCTACTCAGAAGTTGTGGAATCCCCGAAATCCCCGCGCGAGGAGTGAATCCCCCGTGGGGCTCGGTCGGGTGCGGACTGGGGGGGGAAGGTTATACTTCGTGAAGTGCGGGCCCTTAGCTCAGTTGGTTAGAGCAGCGGACTCATAATCCGTCGGTCGTGGGTTCAAGTCCCACAGGGCCCATCGGTGGAATCTCAGTACTGGCTCTCTCCAACGCTTGGTGCCCAGCAGACTTTGCGTTATATTGTCCCGGACAGTTTTCCTTCATCCCTTCAGTCTCCCACAGGAGGTTGTCCTTGGCTTTCCGATGGAAGGGTATCAGCCGGATCGACCAGCCGTCGAAAAACAACTACGGGTGGTTCGTGCGGATCGCCTGGAAGGGGCGGTTGCACAGCAAGTGGTTCGCCGATGGCAAGCGGGGCAAGCAGGCCGCCCTCAAGGAGGCCGCCAAGTGGCGGGATGAGACCGAGGCGCGGATCGGCAAGCCTGCCACCGACCGCATGGTGGTCTCCAAGGCCCGGAACAAGCACGGCATCCTCGGAGTGGCGTGGGACGCCGAACGCAAGTCCGCGACCGTGGCGTACGTGCCGAAGAAGGGGGGCCCGGTCAAGCGAGTCTACATCTCCGGCAAGGACCTCGGGTACCGCAAGACCATGGAAGAGGCGAAGCGGATCCGGGCCGAACTCGAGGCCGGCATGTACAAGGGGACGGCCGGAACGGCTCCGAAGAAGACGACCAAGAAGGTTGTGAAAAAGAAGGCCGCGAAGAAGGTCGCCAAGAAGAAGGCGACGAGTCGGAAGAAGTAGGACCTCCGTCGAAGACGCACTCTCGCCCCGGTTCCCGTCGGCTCCGGGGCTGGAGTCGTGTCATCCCATCCAGCGGGCCTCCCGGCTCGTGTATTCCAGGGCCCCTCAGTGGAGTCGCCGTCGGCCAACTGTGCATGCGGCCGACCATCGATTCGTCTCCACCACCGGTGCAAGCCCCCCAACGCCACCTTCTTCGTGGAGTATGATGCTTATTTCCGACCGATCCGTCTCCCTCTGTCGCTCATGGGCGTGTCTCGTGGTGGCGGGGGCCCTGGTCACCCCGTCGTCGCCCCTCCTTCAGGCGCAGAGTGCGGCTCGGGACTCCGCCAATATCCACGACGAGGCCCGCCAGGCTCAGGCCTCCTTCGAGTTGAGGCGACGCAGCATGCTGCCCCCTGGAAAGGGGAACGGCGGGAAGTGCGATGAGAATTTCGGAGGGTTCTGCTACTGGTACGAGGGGCATGATGCCCCGCTCCCCGAGGAACCCCCCGCAGTCAATGCCGCCCGCCGGGCCCTGCTCGAACGGTTGGCCGAATACGCCAAACGTCTCCCGGGGGACGATTGGATTGCCGGCCAGCGGGTCCGGTATCTCGTGGAAGCGGGGGATCCTGAGGAAGCCACCCGCGTGGCTGAGGCGTGCAGGACACCCTCCTGGTGGTGCGAGGCGCTCCGCGGCCTGGCCCACCACGCAGCGGGCCGGTACGCTGCCTCTGCTGCGTTCTATGATCGGGCATATCGGCGGATGACCCCGGCAGGCCGGTGCATCTGGGAGGACTTCAGCCCGCTCTATCGGCAGGGTGAGAACAGCCGCTACCTCAACATGGACTGCACCCAGCGGCGGGCCATGAACCGACAGTTTCTCTGGCTCGCCGACCCGTTTCTCGGTGACACGGTCAACGACCTGGAAACCGAGATCCGGTCCCGGCAGGTCATGAACCGCCTTCTCGAGAATGCGGCCACCGCCTATGGGGCGCCCTTTTCTCAGGGCGAGGGAGACATGATCCTCCGGTACGGGTGGTCCATCCGGTTCACGAAAACGGGGAGCGGCAACCGGACGCAGGTCCAGGGATACGAGCCGCGTCCCGCCTACACGGTGGCTCCCGAGGAGTGGTGGTGGGAGCCGAACGGTCCTCCCCCCCCTCTCGGCCCGTTCTGGGATCTCGATGCCGGACGACCGCACCTGCGCTACGCCCCGACCTGGATCCACCGGATGGTCACTCCGAAGGAGACCCAGGCAGCCCTCTTCGAAAGGGGGGATTCCACCCTGGTGGCAGCCGTCTATCCCTCCCCGGGACCTCCCTGGTTTGGGCCCGGAAGCCTGGCGGTTCTGGCATTGGCCCGGGATCCCGACACGCCCCCCATCGTCCACCGCGCTCCGCTTCGAAATGGAATCGCGCGCCTGATCGGTACCGCCCCGTGGCGTCCCCTCCTGGTGGATGTGGCTGTCCGCGACAGTCTCGCCGATGCGTTGGCCCGGGACCGTTACCTCGTTGAGCCCGTGCGGGACAAGATGGGCCGACTCGCCTTCGGGATGAGCGACATCCTCTTTCTCGAAGCCGATACCTTGCCGACCCGGTTGGAGGAGGCGGTGGATGTGGCCCTCACCACGACCCGTGTCCCCGTGGGGGCCAACATCTCAATCTTTTGGGAGATGTACGGGTTCGGAGCGGGGCCCGTCACCCTCTCGTTGCTGGCGGTCGAGGCGGGGAAGCCGGTGGACTCGCACCTGGGAGCGGTCCGGGAGATGCCGGAGGGGAAGACCCCGCTCCGGATCGACTGGACCGACAACCGGGAACGGTGGGGGGAGATCGAAGCGTCCTCCCTCGGGGTCGACCTCTCCCGGCTCGCAAAGGGCCGCTACCAGCTGGTGGTCGAGGCGAAGCTCTCCAACGGGTTCACCGCCCGCACCGTGCGTCCCTTCGAGATTTTCGAGGTGAAGGACACGAAGGAGTGACCGCGCCCGAACGCGGGAGAACTCGGTGGCGGGGTTCGGGAGCTTGTCGGGAGCGGGGAACCGGGTTAAAATAGGTCCCGCCGGGCGATTAGCTCAGCTGGTTAGAGCGCGCGCCTCACATGCGCGAGGTCGGGGGTTCGAGCCCCTCATCGCCCACTGCATTCTCCCGTCGGTTCCCGGTTTGAGTTCGCCCCGGTTCATGGGGGACCGTGGTTTTCCCCGTATTCCACCCCCGTGGTCTCCCTCCGACGAGGCCTGCTGTGGCCGGGACCACCCTCACCAGCCGATCCGAGGGAGTCCGGTTGTTGATCAGGCCGATGAATATCGGTTTCTGCGGCAGCCTTCACCAACGGCCCACCGCTCCCGAGCAGCGGCGTCGCCGCCGAGCACCTGTTTGCAGCCATCCGACTCTGGAACTTTGCACAAATTGTACGATTAGTACATATTGTACGTGCGCCTAGGAGGCGTACGTTCGAGCCGATAACCTCGTTCTACTGTAATGCATTGCGGGACAACAGGTTGCAGGATCGATTGCGGGGGCGACCGCCGACTCTGGTCGCCAGGACCTCTGCCCTGAGAGCAGGGAGCGAGGAAGTGAGACCATATGGCTGTCAACCGTCTTTCTGCCAGCAAGGCGCGGGAGAGATTCGCGGATGTCCTCGATGAAGTCGCGGTCAAAGGAGAGAGAATCGTCCTCGAGCGGCACGGCAAGACCGTTGCCGCCCTGATATCCTCGGACGATCTCGATCTCCTGGAGGCTCTCGAGGACCGCTATGATGTCGACCTCATCCGACAGACTCTCGCCGAGTCGGAGGAGCGCATTCCCTGGCAGGAGGTCAAGGAACGTTTGTCGCTCTAGCGGGCCTGCGCGGCCTCGTCCTGCCAGGAGGGGAAAATGCAGTACCAGATCCTCTTCACGCCGCGCGCGGAGCGCGACGTGGCCTCCTTGCCAGAGAGTGCCCGGAAACGCATCGCAAGGAAGGTCGACTCGCTTGCTGTGGCGCCTCGCCCTGGCGCCGCGAAGAAGTTGGCGGGTCGTGATGGCACCTATCGCCTGAGAGTCGGTGACTATCGGATCCTCTACACCGTCGACGACCAGATCGTCACGGTCGTGGTCGTGCGCGTCGGACACCGTAGAGATATCTACCGCTGACGGCAGGCCGTCTTGGGGTGGGTTTCTGCGACCGATCATCATCAGCGACAGCCTGATCGATCGCCTCATCGCCGAGAAGCGCATGCCTCCCCAACGACGCTGACGAGCGAGATCACGGGAGGGGCCGCTGAGTCGTTTGGGCAACGACGGCAGGCCCGTCGGCGAGCTGTTACGTGTGGACATCCGGTCGAGGCCTGTGTTACCTTGCCTGCCATGCATTGCCTCCGCCGGTCCCGCCTCCCCGGCGCGATACTCCTGCTGGTTCTCGGCTTCGGCGTTCTCCTGCCGGAGATCGGGCACAGCGTGGCGCATCGCCATTCGGCGGCCCACCCCCAAGACCCGAGGGGGGACGACCACGGTCACGGCCACCATCACGACGGCCCGGAAGCCGATGAGGTCCACGGCCAACCAGACATGCTGGCCGTCGGTACGCAGACTGTGGCGGTCCACCCGCACTTCGAGCTCCACCCGATATCCCCCACCAAGCCTTCGCTTCTCCTCGCCCTCGCCGCCGGGACCGTGGCCGAGTTCATCCTGGACGCGACGGAACCTGCATCGCCGGTGGCGCCTTCCCGGAGTCGGCCCGTTCTGATCCTCCGAAGTCACGGACCCCCACTTCCCAGCCGGGCTCCCCCCCTCTCCTGACACGCGTCGGGCACTCCGCACGAGTGTCCGATGACCTCGAACGTATCACGGCCACACCGTTCTCCGGTGAATGTACGGGCGTTTCGGTGTCGCGGGCCACCGCCCGCCAGCCACCTTTTGTCAGGGAAAGAAATGGGTATGACTCTACCGAACCGCATGCCTCTGTGGGCGGCCGCCATGATTCTGATGGCGGCCCACCCCCTCTCCGCCCAAATCCCGGCGAACCCGCCCGCCCAGCCGCTCACCCTGGCCGAAGCGCGGGCCCGGGCCCGCCAGGCCAGTCCGGAGCTCATCGC
>JBGSKF010000216.1:0-4644 GCA_041741375.1 Gemmatimonadales bacterium
GCCGGTGGCCTGGGCCGGGCGGAGGACGCCGCCGTCCGACCCGCTCGCCTGGTGCACGACCCGGAGCTGGCCTGGTACGCCTGCGGGCCTCCGAGGGAGTGCCCGGAGGATGTGGCCTTTCTCGACGGCATCCAGCGCCACCGCGTGGTGGCCTATGACGGACCCCTTCCCCTGGTGATCGGCACGGCGGCCGCCGCGGTGCTTCGCCGGGAGGGGAGGACCCTGCGGGCGGCGGAGGTCCGCGTTCGACGGCTCGCCATTGCCCGGGAGGGGGTCCTCTCGGCGGCGGGAGCGGCTCTCGACGGGTTCGACCGGATCACGCTGGACGCGGAAGAGATCCCCCATGCGGCCCGGGATCTCGACCGGGCCCGCGCTGTTCTCGACCAGCATCGCGGAACCCTGGAGGTGGAGGTGGGAGACGCGTTCCGGCGACGGCACCGGGACTGGATGGTGGTGGACGGTTCCCTCGCCGAAAGCCCCGCCTGGGCCGCGGATGGACGGATGATCGGTGTCGCCAAGAGTCACGCGACGCTTCCGTTCGAGGGCCCCGCGCTGCACCGGTACCTCGCGCTGCCGGTGGGACACCGCACCTCGATCTTCCAGCCGGCGTCGCGCCGGGTGGCGCCGGTCTGGTCCTGGGGGTTGCGGCTCCGGGCCTGGGAAGAGCGGGACCCGTTCCATGGGCTGGTGCGGATCGAGGCGGCGCCCGGAGAGGAGACGGCCCGCAGGGCAGATGAAATCTCACGCTGGATTCTTGCGGAACGCGCCCCCCTCAGCACGCCGGATCGACGGTGGGACCGCCAGCTCTATGGCATGCGGGCGGTGGAGCGCTACCTGGAGTCCCGCGGACATGCCCCATGACCGGGCCCGTGTCTCCTCCGGGAGCGGTCTCCCCGCCGATCGGCCAGGTGGTGGCCACCGAACTCCGGCCCAGCACGCCCCACCAGTTCTTCTTCTGGACCGCGACCACCTCTCCCGTGGGGATCGGGGCCATCGTGCGGGCCGAGAGCGGGGGCCGCACGGTGTACGGCGTCGTCACCGACGGATTTGCCTGGTCCGATCTCCCCACCGCACTCGACGCGGTGATCGCGGCGGAGGGTGACCCGGCAGGGCCGGACGCCCCGACCGCCCGGAGCGAGATCCGGCTCTATGCCGCCGCCGTCCTCCGGCAGGAGCCCGAGGAACCACTGCAGCCCGTCCCCCTCGGCCCCGTGTACCTCGCCTCGGACACCGACGTGATGGTGTCCCTCCGCATGGATGCCTATGCCACGGGCGACGCCTCGACCGGCATCCCGGTCGGGCTCTACGCCGCCGGAGGGATCGAGGCTCCGGTCTACCTCGATGCGGAGTTCCTCCTCGGCCCCGAGGCCGCCCATCTGAACATCACCGGCGTGAGCGGCCTCGCCACCAAGACCAGCGCGGTCGAGTTCCTCCTCGCCAGCATCTTCCAGACCTTCCCCGCCGCCAAGGGCTCCGTCGCCGCCCTCTGCTTCAACGTGAAGGGCCCCGACCTCTGCTTCCTCGACCAGCCGGGACCCCTCACCGACGCCGACCGGCGCATCTACGACCGACTCGGGCTCTCGCCGGTTCCCCTGGCCGATTTCCGCTGCTATGCCCCGTACAAGGCCGATGGGGTCAATCTCAATACCCTGCGCACGCATGAGGCGCTGGCCGCCCGCACCGAGCCCCTGGTGTGGGGGCTGCGGGAAGTGCTCGACTACGCCGAAGTGCTGATGAACCGGGACGACATCGATGCCAAGGCCGACGCCTTCATCGATTTCCTGGCCGAGCGCGTGGTGGGACACGAGTACCGGGACGACGCCCTCCGCGAGGCGCCGTTCCGGGTCCAGAGCTTCGCCGATCTCGAGGTCTTCTTCCGCGCCATCTTCGACTGGATGGAGGCGCTCGGGCGCGGAGGTGAGGTCTGGCGGACCCATCATATCGCCACCATCCGCAAGGTGCGGAACCGGCTGGGCAACATCAGCACCCGCTCCAAGGGCCTCGTCACCGATGATGGCGAAGTGAACGATCTTCCCTGGGGGGCGTTCACGGACCGCGCGGCCTACACCGTCGACGTGGCGGGCCTCGACCCCCTGGCCCAGGATCTGGTCTTTGCCCGCGTGGTGTCGAAGCTGCGGGAGCATCTGGAGCGGCGGACCCTGGGCGTGGACCACGTCATCGTCTTCGTTGACGAGCTCAACAAGTATGCCCCCGGCGATGGCCCCGACACCTACGTCCGCAAGATGCTCCTCGATCTCTCCGAACGGGGGCGGTATCTTGGCCTCGTGCTCTTCTCCGCGCAGCAGTTTCGCTCTCAGGTGCACCGCCGGGTGGTGGGAAACGCGGGCACCGCGCTCTATGGGCGCATGGACGCCGATGAGCTGGCGATGGCCGGCTACGGAACCCTCTCCCTCGCCACCAAGGCCAAGCTGGCGGCTCTGCCCAAGGGTGAGCTCATGATCCGTCATCCCCACTTCACGCAGCCCGTCTTCGTCCGGTTCCCCCGTCCCGCCATGCTCTCCGGCCGGGAGGGAGTGGAACGGTTCCCTCCCGCCGCCGAACTCCCCTTTGCCGACGCCATCGCGGCCGGGCTTCGCGCCCTCGACCCGGCGATCCGGACCGACCGGGTCCGCGACGTCGTGGAGGGACACCGGCCGGAGGACGTGCGGGCGGCCCTCCATTCCACCCGGAGGCACCGCCCGGAGGATCCTCTCGCGTGGTTCATCGGATGCCTCGGAACCCATGTGGTCCCCGAGGCGCGGGCTCCCCGGAGGGGGGTCCGGCCGGTCCGGTCCGACCCCGATCCCTATGCCTCCTGATCGGGCCCCCTTCGCGCTGGTGTCGCGTGCGTCTCGCGCATCTCGCTGACACGCACCTCGGGTACCGGCAGTACTACCGGCAGACCGCGTCGGGTCTGAACCAGCGGGAGGCCGATGTTGCCATGGCCTTTCGGGCGGTTGTGGACACTCTGCTCGAGGTGCGGCCCGACGTGGTCGTGGTGGCGGGAGATCTCTTCCACACCGTGCGTCCCCCGAATGCGGCGATTGTGTTCGCCTTTCAGCAGATGCAACGGCTTCGCGAGGCGCTTGCCGAGGCGGCGATCATTCTGCTGGCCGGAAATCACGATACCCCGCGGTCCGCCGAAACCGGGACCATCTTCCGCCTGTTCGAGGCGGCCGGCATTGATGTGGCCACCGACGAGGCGAGGCGGCTCGTGTACCCCCATCTCGATCTGGAGGTGCTGGCGGTGCCGCATCAGGCCCTGATGGGACCGGAGCGGCCCGTCTTGGCTCCCGGGTCGTCCGCCCGGTATCAGGTGCTCGCGCTGCACGGGGAGATCGAAGGAACCTATCCCACGGACCGCTCCCCGGACGACCCCGGTGCCGTAGTGCTGAAGGCCTCCGACCTCGGAGCCGAGGCGTGGCACTACGTGGCCCTCGGCCACTACCACGTGATGCATCAGGTGGCCGAGCGAGCCTGGTATTCGGGGGCCCTCGACTATGTGACCACGAATCCCTGGGGTGAGCGGCGGGACGAGACGGCGCGCCACCTGCCGGGGAAGGGGTGGATTCTGGTTGATCTGGAGACCGGGGTCGTCACGCCGCGGTTCCTCACCCCGATCCGGCGGGTGCATGACCTCCCCGTCATCGACGCTACCGATCGCACCCCCGCCGAAGTGGATCTCCTCCTTCGCGCCCAGGTGGAGGGGCTGCCGAATGGGGGAGCGGATGATCTCGTGCGCCAGGTGGTGGAGGGGATCCCCCGGCACGTGGCCCGGGATCTCGACCACGCCTTCATTCGCCAGGCCAAGGCCCGGGCCCTTCACTACCGGCTCGATCTGCGCCGGCCGGTGCAGCCCGGCCTGGTCGGGGTCGGTCCGGCGGGACGGCGCCAGGCCCTTCCCGAACTCCTGGAGGAGTATCTGCGGCAACGCCCCCTGCCGGCGGAACTCGATCGCGACACGGTCATTGCACGGGGCCTGGCGCTCCTGGCCCGGGTGCGGGACGATCAGGAGGAGACCTGATGCGTCTCCATCGCCTCCAGTTGCGGAATTTCCGGCAGCACGAGGACACCGACCTGGAGTTCGGTCTGGGGGTCACCGGGATCATCGGCCCGAACGGCGTGGGGAAGAGCACGCTGTTGGAGGCGCTCGCGTGGGCGCTCTATGGGACGTCGGCGGCGCGCGGGACCCGGGACTCGATCCGGCGGCGCGGGGCTCCCGCCCGATCCCGCGTGGAGGTGGTGGCGGAGTTCGGGGTCGGGGCGCATGAGTACCGGGTGACGCGATCGCTGCACGGGGCGGAGCTCTATCAGGATGGAGCCCGTGAGCCGGTCGCCAATTCCCTCGGGGCGGTCACGGAGCGGGTCACCCGGCTTCTCGGCATGTCGCGCGAGGAGTTCTTCAACACGTATTTCACGGGCCAGAAGGAGCTGGCCATCCTGTCGGCCACACCGCCGACCGACCGGGCCCGGTTCCTGTCCCGGGTGATGGGGTATGAGCGACTCCGCCGGGCGCAGGACATTCTGCGGGAGGAGCGGGCCGGCCTGCGGGCGCGTCTGGAGGTGATCACCAGCACGATGCCCGACGCCGCCCAGCTCGACGCGGAGGAACGCGACGGCGCCGAGCGACTCGCCCAGGCGGAG
>JBGSKF010000217.1:0-23609 GCA_041741375.1 Gemmatimonadales bacterium
ATATTTAACTTTCAGCGATGCCACACGTCTTCTTTTATTATTGCGCTCGTGTTCGGTGAGAAGCGCCGCCCGATGGGATTCCGCCTGGGCCAGCCGGTCCCGCAAGGCCCCAAGCTCGCCTTCCAGCGCGGTGCGCTCACCTTCCAGACTCCGGACGAGCTGCACCAGGGCATGCAACTCCTGCTCGAGCGCCCGAACCGCGCTGCGCTGTTCGGCGAGCCGGGAGCGCACGGCCTCCTCGGCGCTGGCGCGGATGGTAAGTTCCTCCGCGATCCGGGCGTGCTCGGCGTCGGCCTCAGTGAGCTCCGCGGTGGTGAGTTCCCTTTCCCGCAGGGCTTCCTGCAGACGCTCCTCACCCTGCTGTCGTTCCTCCTCCGCCCGGAGTCTCCGGGTGGTGGCGTTGGCAAGGCGTTCGGCCGCCACCGCGAGGTCGCCTTCCAGTTTTTCCAGGGAGAGCCGCGTGCGGGCCACCTCGTCGGCCAGGGCGGTACGGTGTTCCTCGGCCCGGGTCCGTTCCGCGGCGAGCCTCTCGTGTTCCTGCTGCCGCTCGGCGAGTCGTGTTCGCACGGAGGGCAATTCCACCCGCAGTTCCTCGTGACGCTGTTCCAGGTGGGTGGCCTGTTCCGTGAGCTCGTCGAGCAGGCGGCGCGCCAAGGTCACATGAACCGCGAACTTTTCCTGCATCAGGGCGGCGTGGCGCTCGGTCTTGCCCTTCTGGCGGGCCAGGCTGCGGATCTGCGATTGCACCTCGGCGATGAGGTCCTCCAGGCGCTGCAGATCGACCGAGGTTTCCTCCAGCCGGCGTTCGGTGGCCTGCTTCCGATTGCGGTAGAGCCCGATGCCGGCCGCTTCCTCGAAGAGGGAGCGCCTCTCCTCCGCACGGTCCGACAGGAGCAGGTCGATCATCTTGGCCTCGATGACAACCCCGGCGTCACTGCCGAGCCCGGTGCCGCGGAGGAGGTCCTGCACGTCCCGGAGGCGGACGGGAGTGTTGTTGATCAGGTAGTCGCTCTGGCCGGACCGGCTCAAGCGGCGTGTGATGACGACCTCCTGCCACGCGATCGGAAGTTCCCCCTCGCTGTTGTCGAGATAGAGGGAAACCTGGGTGACGTTGACGGGGCGCCGGTTGGCCGCGCCCTGAAAGATCACGTCCTCCATCTTTCCGCCCCGGAGGAGTCGGGCCGATTGCTCCCCGAGAACCCAGCGCACGGCGTCGGAGACATTCGATTTTCCACACCCGTTGGGGCCGACGATCGCCGTCACTCCTCCCTCGAAGGTGAGGGTGACGGTATCGGCAAACGATTTGAAGCCGGAAAGTTCCAGCTTGGTCAGCTTCATCTGATCGGTGTCCTGGTCACTCTGGTCGGAGCCCCGGTCCGGGGCGCGAAACTGGGCAAAGATAGTCGGGCGGAGCGGGAAATGGGGTGCCCCGGGAGGGTGGTGCGGTCACGGGTCCCGGGTGAGGACGAAGTAGGGGCGTCCGAGTCGCCGGCCGGCCTCCTCCGCTGCGTCCCGGGAGGGGTAGGGACCCACGATCACCCGGTACCCATCGTCCCGGGTGCCCGGGACGGCGACGGTGGCGGGGAAGCCGAGGGACGTGACCTGGCGGGCGAGAGCCCGGGCCCATTCGGGGTTGCGGGAACTGCTGATCTGCAGAAAAATCCGGGCGTCCGCTGGCACGTCCACGGTCTCGGCAGGAGGCAGGACGAGACCGCTGTCCTGGGCCACCAGCGCGGTCTCCGCAGCGGCGATTGCCGATCCCCGCAACGCCCGGGGGAGCCACCGAATCGCCATCCAGAGATCCGCCCCGGCATCGGCGATCCGCCCCGTTTCCCGGGGAGGGGCGACCCCGATGTCCAGGCTCGCCACGCTTCCCTCGGCACTCCGGATCAGGAGTGTGGACCCGCCGGTCACCAGAGGGAGATCGGCGTCCCACACCGTAGCGACGGTCGTGACATGCCGGCCACTCGCCGCATCCACGACCCAGACCGAGTCGAGGCCGGCAGGGCGCACGAGAAGCCAGCGCCCCGAGAAATCGGATCGGAGATCCCGGGCGGGTCCCGGGATGGCAATGGGGGGCAGCTGATTCCGGGTGAACCGATCCAGGATGTCGACGGCCGGTCTGCGACCCACCAGGTAGATCCGGTGTCCCGAGGCGCTGTACCGGAGGGCTTCGGTGCCCGAGGGCACGGCGATTCGGTGGGAGGACCCCCGCTCCGTCGCGTCGTGGAGGGTGAGCTCGCCGCCTGCCACCACCGCCACCTGATCCCCCCAGGGAGACGCCCCCACCACGCTGCCGGCGGGGACTGCGCGAGGGACCCCGGCCCGATCGGGGCCGACCAAGGCCATGCGAACCGAATCAGTGGTGGTGAAGACCGTCACCTGTCCGTTCAGGGTTCCGAAGAGTCGATCGATCTGTCCGGTCACTTCCGAGCGATAGGGATGTACCCTGCGCTGAGCCAGCCGGATGATGCGTCCCTCGACCGCGGCGAAGAGTGCCCCGTCGGGCCCTGCCGTGGGAACGCGTGCCTGGGGGAGAAGGGGTCTGACGGCACCCGATTCGAGATCGAGTCCGACAACGTCCCCGTCTCCCTGGTGGAGGTACACCAGCTGGTCATCCAGGTCGGCTCCCAGGATGGCCTCGATGGGAGGGATCGGGGCGTCGCTGCGCCACTCCAACGCCCGCAGGCTGTCCGGAGACCAGACGGTGGCGTACCCACCCTCCTGCGGGAGCCGAAGGAGAGAGACCGGGGTGGCAAGGGCCGGGAGAGGAGGGGGGGGCTCCGCCTCCGGCTCGCCACAGGCGGCGAGCAGGAGGCCGAGCAGACCGAGAGTGGGGAGAATCCGCCCGGTGGTCACCGTCAGAAGGTGGGACCGAGACTCAGGGCCCAGAGCCCGCCAACGGCGGGACGGTTCCGGGGAACGGAATAGTCGATCCGCATCAGCAGGAATCCGAACACGTTGGCTCGTAACGAGGCGCCGAAGGTCTGGAGCGGCGTGCGCACGTTCTGGAAGGTGTCTCCCGGGTCCCGGCTCAGCTTGAGTGTGCTCCCCTCGTTCCACACCAATCCCACGTCGTAGAAAAAGCCCCCCTCGAACACCGGGAATCCGACCGGGAGAAATCCGAAGAGGGGGAATCGCAGCTCGGCGGAGGCGAGTCCGATCTGGCTTCCGATCAGCTGGTCGAATGCGGCGCACCCGCTGGCGGAGTTGGGGTCGGCCCCGCTGAGGCATTCGTTCTCCCGATAGCTTCCGGAGGTGTGGCCGCGGATGAGTTCGGTGTTGCCCCCGAAGATCTGGAACTGGTCCGCATCCCGGCCGAGGCGCCCGAAGTACAGCGCCCGGGTGGCGAAGGTGAAGGGGCCGAAGAGATGATCGTACCGGCGGTAATCCACGGTGGCCTGGGTAAACCGCCAGTCGCCGATGGCCTGGGACACCTCGAGCCGGTACCGCTGGCCGCGCAACGGGCCGACCCACCCGAAGAGGGAGTTGTCGTACACCAGGGCAGCCGAGGGTTCGAGGTAGCTGATGTTGGAGTTGCTGCTGGTCACAAGCCGGGCGGGCCCGGTCCGGAATCCGGTGTTGGGATCGAAGGGCTCCAGGATGCTCTGGGTGTCGTCGTCGATGTTGTTGGCGGCCAGGCCGAGTTCGAACCGCTGGAAACGGTTGAAGGGGTAGATCGTCTGACCGAAGACCGAGCGCTGGACGAGGCGCCGGAAATTGGTGACGAAGGTGGCCTCGCCTTGCCGGGGCCCATCCAGGATCTGGTTGTTGTCGAAGAAGAAAAACGGCTGCTGCCTGAACCCCAGGCCCCAGTTGAGCCGGTTCTTGCGGTTCATGTAGGCAAAGAGGGCCTGGGTTTCGGCCACTCGTCCATTCAGTGAGGCGCCGATGATCATCTGGTGGTCACCGAGCATGTCGCCCAGGACGATGACGGCCTCGCCGGTGACCCCGCTGCCGAAGTTGTCCCGGACGAAACCGATCTGCGGACGCGAGAAGAACTCGGGGCTGAGGGTGGTCTTGTATTTCTTGAAAGTGAAGTCGCTGGTATCGGGCAGGGCGAAGTCCGCCGAATCCATGAGGGCGGCGATGGTCACGGGGGGGAGCCCCTCGAGGGAATCTCCGAGAACGCCGAGGGAGTCGGGGGGGCGGAACCCGCTCACCCCGCGGTATACCGCGCCGCCCCCGAGCACCTGGGAGGGGCGTTGCGGGGTCGGAGGAGCGGCGGCGTCCAACGCCGGAGTGGCGGCCACCGTCGGGGCCACCATGGACGGCGACCAGGGCTCCCGTTTGAGAAGCCGGGGGCTGCTCAAGGTATAGACGTCATACTTGCCCTGTTCGAAGTACACGAAGGCGAGCCGGTCCGATTCGGACGCCCAACTCAGGACCGGGCTCAGGGGGGTGATTCCCTGGACTCCGGTGTAGAAGTCGGTCAGCTGATAGGCCTGTCCGTCCGCCACCTCGTACAGGTAGATGTTGTTGATGCCGTTCCGGTCCGAGACGAAGGCGATCGACTGTCCATCCGGGGCCCATTGCGGGGAGACGTTCTTCGCCACTCCGAGGGCATCGGGCAGCTCGATCTCGCCATTGGCCACCCGGTAGAGCCCGATGCGCATCTCGCCCATGGCGAGAATCCGGAAGTCGGTGTCGGGGCCGCGGTCGGTGGTGAAGGCGATGGTCTTCCCGTCGGGCGACCAGACCGGATGGAGGTCCGCATACTTGTCGTTGGTCAGGCGGGTGAGGTCGGACCCGTCGACGTTGATCGTGTAGAGGTCGGACAGACCCCCATCGAGTCCGCTGAACACGAGCCGGGTTCCATCGGGGCTCCAGGTGGGAGTCGTGACTCCGTTCAGGTCCACCTTGATGCGGCGGATGGTCTTGTTCCGGCGGGCGTCGACGATCAGGATCTCATCCCGGCCGCCGCGCTTGGCGGCGAACGCAATGTGCCGACCGTCGGGGGAGAAGGAGACGCTGGAGGTGATGAAACGATAGGTCTCGTAGTTGCTGCTGTAGGTGGACTTGAGCAGGCGATGCAGGACTTCGCCCGTGTTTCCATCCGCCAGGTAGAGGTCGACGAAGAAGGAGTTCCGTTCGCTGAAATACGCCACCAGCGATCCATCGGGGGAGAGAGCCGGGGCCAAATGCAGGGTGCCCTTGGCGGTCTGCTCGGTGAGCAGCGGAGTGGACATGGTCCGGGCCTTGACCCGGCTCGCCACCTCGGGGAGGTACTGCTTCTGCACCGCATCACGCCACTGGTCGACGAGTTGGGGAAAGCTCACGCCGAGCACGCGCCGAATCGCGCTCTCGACGTTGCCCGCGCTGGCGGTCTTGGTGATGGCCCCGATGGCATCATCTCCCCACCGATCCCCGATGTAGGAGAGCAGGGCATGACCGAACCGGTAGGGAAAGAACTGGTAGAACTCCTTGGCGGTCGGGAGTTTCCCCTCGAAAGCGGCGTCCCGGAGCCACATGGCGGTGTTGCTGTTCACCGGTCCGAGCGAGAAGTACTCGGCCATGCCCTCGCCGAACCAGAGAGGAGCGTTGACGCTGATGATTCCCTGCACACCGTTCGTGGTGGCTCCGCGCGACCAGATGTCGAACTGGAACTGGTGGACCATCTCGTGCTGGAGGACGTGCTCCACCTCCGCATAGGAGCCCGTGAGCGGGAACACGTTCCGGTGCCGGAGAAAGTCGGTGAACCCTCCCGTGCCCTCGTCGATCCCCCCTCCCAGAACGTTGGTTTCCTGGAACTCCGAGTGCGAGGCGTAGAGGATGATCGGCTTCCGTTCGCTGAAGTTGTGGCTCAGGAGCCGGGAGAGCCTCGCGTAGGACCGCTCGGCCATCCGGGCCACGTCCAGCGCCGCCTCCGCCTCCCGATCGTAATAATGGAGGTCGAAGTGCTCGGTTTGCAGGATCTTGAAGTCGGCCTTGTTGTAGCGCACGCTGTTGCGCCCGAAGTACCCCGCAAACTGTCCTTCGGCCGCCACCGGAAGCCCCACCATCAGGGCCAGCAGGATCCCGCTGATGTACCGCATTGACGTCATCCTTTCCACGCTAATCGTCGATCGCGAGGGCGGGGGCATCCCCCCACAATCGCTCCAATCCGTAGAACGCCCGGGCCTCCGGGTGAAAAACATGCACGACGAAGTCCACGTAATCCAGCAACACCCAGCGCCCGGTGGTCATACCTTCCACATGATGGGCCCGAAACCCCGCCTCCAGCAGGTCGTCGAGAACCGCCCCTCCCACCCCCCGGACGTGTGCGTCGGACGTTCCGGAGACCAGGAGAAAATAGTCGGTTACATCGTTGAGGCCCCGGACATCCAGGAGGAGGATGTCGGCGGCCTTCCGGCCACTCGCGGCGTGGACGGCTCGCCGCAGACCTTCCGGAAGCGTGGTTGTCAGCCGACGGACGGTCACCGAGCCACCCGTCGGGCGTGGGTGCGCACCCATATCAGGAGAGGACGATCGAGCGGGGTGGGATGTGCACACGGCGGCTTCCCGAGGGAGCCGCCGTGGGGGAGAAAGCGCACGGGAAGCGTTCCGTCACGCCGAGCCTGAGTCCTCCGCGACAACCGTCACGCGCAACTCGGCTGTGACCTCCTGGTGGAGTCGGATCGGGACGAGGTGGGTGCCCAACTCCTTGAGCGGGGAGTCGAGGAGCAGCTTGCGCCGGTCGATCGGGTGACCCAAGGCCAGGGCGGCATCGGCGATGTCCTGGGCCGTGACCGATCCGAAGAGCCGATCCCCCTCGCCCGCCTTGGCGCGGAGGGTGAGGGCTATCCCGCCCAAGGTGGTGGCCAGAGCCGTGGCCTCCGCGATTTCCGCGGCGCGCCGGGATTCCCGGACCCGAGACTCGGCCGCGATCCGCTTCTTGTTTCCTTCGGTCGCCTCGAAGGCCAGGCCCTTGGGCAGGAGGTAGTTGCGGGCGTACCCCGGGCGGACTCGCACGAGGGCGCCGGTCGGGCCCAGGGAGGGAACATCTTCACGGAGAATGAGGTCGATCATCGTATCCTCGAGAGTCAGGGAGTCGAAGCCCGGGCAAAGCGCCGCCTCAGGTCGACCCAGGTGTCGGCAAGTCCCAGGGCGAGCAGACCGCCAGAAGCGAATGGTAGCAGGAGTACGCCCCCGAGCAAGAGGGCCAGACGAACAAACACCGGGGCCCGCCGGACCAGGGACCAGAGAATGGCGCCTCCCCGAAAGACATAGAGCCCGATCCAGACCAGCAACAGGTTCCCTCCCAGCCAGTTCCACCGGTCGGGAAGAGGGGCGAGGACAACGGCCAGGGTGATGATGGCCCCCCACACCAGCCGATCATCGAACCGGAACTCGGCGTAGGCCCGCGGGGGACGGCCTCGCGGAGTCACCGCCACGCGATGGTACCAGGTCCAGGCCAGCCCTCCCCCGGCAAGGGCCGCGAGCACCAGGACCCCGGGCGCCAGCCGGGCGGAGGCAGGGGCCGTCTGGATCACCGACTCCAGGAGACCGCGCACCTCGGGGGACGGGGGCGGGTTGCCTTGCAGGAGCAAGGTCGCCATCGCAGTGGTCTGCTCCGCGATGGCCCCGGTGACATCGGCCACGCCGATGCCCAGAACGGCGGCCCAGACCGCGACTCCCGCCGCCATGAAGGTCACGGCGGCGCCGAGGCGGGCGAGCGGGGACACCGTGGACGGCCATGCCAGGGCGGATGCCGCCAGCGCACCACTGAAGAGCACGCCAGCCGCCTGCAGCATCCGGACCGGGAGGTCATCGCTTCCGGCCTGGGCCCAGACCGACAGCCCGAGGGCCGACGCGGAGATCCAGACCCATTCGCGGAGCGCCCGGGGGCCCGAGATGAGGAGCAACAGGAGGAGCGGCCCCAGCAGAAAAACCGACGGTGCCAGAACCACATAGAGCACCACGAGGGCCAGGACCGCCCAGGACCGGGGCGGCCGTGCCACCACAGGGGAGGTCAGCTGGAGTGACCCTTGATGTACGGCAGGAGCGCGAGAAACCGGGCCCGTTTGATCGCCGTGCTCAGCTGGCGCTGGTGCCGAGCGGAGATGCCGGAGAGCCTCCGCGGGAGGATCTTTCCCCGCTCGGAGATGAACCGGGAGAGAAGCTTCTCGTCCTTGTAGTCGATCACCCGGATCCGGAGTTCGGCGATCGGGTCACCCTTCTTCATGCGCATCAGTCTTCCTCCTCGTCGTCCCGGGCGACCGGGACCTGGGCGGGGGTCGGGGGCTCGTCATTGAGCACAACCAGGAACCGGACCACGGCGTCGTCCAGGCGGAGGGCGCGTTCGAACTCCGGGAGCTTCACGGGGTCGGTTTCGAAGTTGGCCACCACGTAATATCCGGTGGTGTGCTTGCCGATGGCGTACGCCAGCGTGCGACGACCCCAGATGTCGAGGACCGGGGGTTCCGTTCCGTCGACGTGGATCAGTTCGTGGATCTTGGCGAGTTTCTGGGTGATGGCCTCATCTTCGAGCGTGCTGTCGAGGATGTAGACCACCTCATAGGGACGGACCATGCCACCTTCCTTCGGTCGTGAGAAACGCCCCGCCCCGGTGGGGGTGGCGGGGAGGACGAATTGCGAGCCCGGTAAAGATAGCCGGTCCCCCCCCCGGCATGGAAGCGGAACGGATGAGGCGCTACCTTTGGTTCATGCGACTCATGCAGATCGAAAGCGTTCAGATCGGGGGGCCCAGAACGGTGGGAACCCCGGGGGCCGATGACGTGATGGACCGGCCCTGGACCAGCGCCATCTGGAAGAATCCCGTGGATGGCGCCGTCTGGACCGATCGATCCGGGATGACCGGAGATCACGTCGTGGATCGCCGCCATCACGGCGGGCCGGACCGGGCCATCCTCATGTACGCCGCATCACATTACCCCCGGTGGAGGTCGGAGTGGGGGAGGAAGGATGTTCATCCCGGGGCATTCGGAGAAAACCTGACGGTGACGGGGATGGACGAGGAGAGAGTGTGTCTCGGGGACATCTACGAAGCGGGGGCGATCCGCCTGGAGGTCTCCGCTCCACGGGCCCCGTGCCTGACCTTGGCCCGGCGTCACCGGCGACCGGGACTGGTGGAGGAGGTGCTCGCCAGCGGGCGCCATGGCTGGTATGTCCGGGTGCGTCGCGCCGGATGGATAGAGGCCGGAATGGAGGTCGTCCTCAAGGATCGCCCCTACCCTCAGTGGACCGTGGCCCGCGCGGGGAGGGTCAAATGGGGACGCGGGCACCCCGAGGAACGCCGGCTTCTGGCCCAGTGTCCCGCGCTCATCGAGGAGTGGCGGCTCGCCCTCACAGGCGAGGGGAAACGGTCGGAGTGACCACAGTGGGGCGTCGAAAGAGGGGTCCCCCGAGCCTGGATGGTCACTACCGGGAGCGGGACCAGAGGACCAGGGTCCCGCAGATGGCCCCGCGCGAGAGGTATTGAACCGGGACGTCGGCTGTCCCGCGGTAGTATTCCACTGCTTCGAGCTCCCGAGGGGAGAAACCGTCAAGATTCGGCGGATCGGTGAGGGAACCCTGGTCGGTGGTCGGGTCATAGAACAGAGCTCCGTCGACAATCACCTGCGCCCAACACGGCGGTTCGCCCACGGACGCACGGCCGCTTCCCAGGTAGGTGACCGTACCGTTGCGGCTCGTGAGGCGAAGGCCGGGAATACCGCGGAGAATGTCACTGAACCGGCTGGCGGACCGGCGATCCAGATCTTCCCGGGTGAGGAAGGCCCCATGGTCCCCTCGGCGCCGTTCCTCAAACTCCCGGAATCGGGCGGGCGGAGAGGGCGTGGTGCCCCGGCTTTCCAAGGTGGCCAGGCGGGTGGGGACCGGGGTGAGGTGAAGGGTGAGCTCAAGGGTGTCGATCGGTGCGAGGTCGGCCATCGCCTCGAGCGGCTGGTACCCCACGCGCCGGACCAGAAGCCGGTGGCTCCCCGCCGGCAGGTCCGGGAGGAGGAATCGACCGGCCGAGTCGGTCAGGGTTCCCCGACCCAGGGTAACGAACCGGACCTCGGCATTGGGGAGTGCCACGAGCGTCGAGTCCTCCCGAATGATGCCCTTGACCGCCACCAGGCGCTGGGCTCCGACCGTGCGTGGAAGGAGGGCCACCGCGAGCAGCACAAGGCCAAACCAGATGGTTCGGCGGGTTGTCGGGATGGTACACATGGGATAGCCTCTCTCGGTAGCACACAGGGAGACGTCAGTCGCCCGACACGGTGCACAGGAGCGGGACAACCTCCCTAGACGTTGAACCGGAACAGGAGGACATCCCCGTCCTGAACCACATACTCCTTCCCTTCGGCCCGGGCGAGTCCCTGCTCCCGCGCCGCCTTCCACCCTCCCACCCGGATGAAATCGTCGTACGACACCGTCTCCGCCCGGATGAACCCCTTCTCGAAGTCGGAGTGGATGACGCCGGCTGCGGCCGGAGCCTTGTCACCTCGGCGAATGGTCCAGGCCCGGACCTCCTTTTCGCCCGCAGTGAAGTAGCTCTGCAGGCCCAGGAGGTGGTACGCCGCCCGTCCGAGCCGGTCGAGCCCCGATTCGGTCAGGCCGAGCGAGGTGAGAAACTCGGCACGGTCCTCAGGGGCCAGCTCGGCGAGCTCCGCCTCGACTCGGGCACTGAAGGGAACGATTTCGGCCGGTTCCCGCTCGGATTCCAGGGCCTGGGCCAGCGCGGTGAGATGGGCGTTACCCGTGGTGATCTCCTCCTCCGACACGTTGGCGGCATAAAGAACGGGCTTCGCGGTCAGCAGGTTGAACTGCCGGAAGACCGGCTCCTCCTCCGGCGTGAGCACGAGCGCCCGGGCGGGCTCACCGTCGCCGAGAAGCGGTTGCAGGCGCTCGAGGAGCGATTGTTCCACCTGGGCGCGCGGATCGCCCGAGCGGACCGCCCGGCCGGTCCGCTCCAGCCGCTTCTCGACCGAGGCGAGATCGGCCAGCCCCAGCTCGATGTTGATGATGGTTCGGTCGCGCACGGGATCGACGGAGCCCATGACGTGCTGGATGTCGTCATCGTCAAAACAGCGTATGACGTGGACGATGGCGTCCACCTCCCGGATGTTGGCCAGGAACTGGTTGCCGAGCCCTTCGCCCGTGCTGGCCCCCTTGACCAGTCCCGCGATGTCGAGGAACTCCACGGTGGCGGGGAGGGTGCGTTCCGGCCGGACGATGACGGCGAGGGCGTCGAGCCGGGGATCGGGAACCTGTACGACGCCGGTGTTGGGCTCGATGGTGGCGAACGGATAGTTGGCCACCAGGGCGCCCGCCGAAGTCAGGGCATTGAACAGAGTGGACTTGCCGACATTGGGCAGTCCGACGATTCCGAGACGCAGCATGGGAGGGGAGGGGGCTTGGGGGACGCGGACACCGGACCGAAGCCCGGTGCCCGCGGTCAGGTCAGCGGGCCAGGCTCGCGAACCAGGGTGCCAGAACGAGGGAGACGACCGACATGAGCTTGATCAGGATGTTCATGGCCGGTCCGGAGGTGTCCTTGAATGGGTCGCCCACCGTGTCGCCCACGACGGCCGCCTTGTGCGGGTCCGATCCCTTGCCCCCATGGGCGCCGCCCTCGATGTACTTCTTGGCGTTGTCCCAGGCCCCGCCCGAGTTGGCCATGAAGAGGGCCATGAGCACGCCAGCGAGAGTGGCGCCTCCCAGGAGCCCGCCGAGGGCCTCGACCCCGAGGATCGATCCGACCAGGATGGGAGCCAGGATGGCCGTCACCCCGGGAAGAATCATTTCACGCAGGGCCGCCTTGGTGGAGATGTCGACGCACCGGGCGCTGTCGGGACGACCGGTTCCGTCCATCAGTCCGGGGATTTCCCGGAACTGGCGCCGGACCTCCTCGACCATGCCGGCGGCGGCACGACCGACCGCGGTCATGGTCATGGCGCCGATCAGCATGGGCAGGGTGCCGCCGATGAAGAGTCCGATGACCACCATCGGGTTGACCAGGTCGAGAGCGAGAACCTGGCCCGGGGGACTCACGGCGGTGGCGAAGGCGGAGAAGAGAGCGAGGGCGGTGAGGGCTGCGCTCCCGATGGCAAACCCCTTTCCGATGGCCGCCGTGGTGTTGCCGAGGGCGTCGAGGCTGTCGGTGATGGCCCGGACCTCGGGGCCGAGGTGACTCATTTCGGAAATCCCGCCGGCGTTGTCGGCGATCGGACCATAGGCGTCGACCGTCATGGTGACACCCACGGTGGCCAGCATGCCGACCGCGGCGATGGCGATGCCGTACAGGTCGGCGGCCCAGTAGCTGACGTAGATGGCGCCGGAGATGAGGAGGAGCGGCAGCACCGTGGATCGCATTCCGACCGCCAGGCCCGCGATGATGTTGGTGGCCGGTCCGGTCCGGGAGGCCTCCGCGATGTCGCGGATCGGGCTCCCGGCAGTGTAATACTCCGTCACCAGGCCAATCAAAATCCCGGACACGGTCCCCGCGATGACCGCGTAGAAGGGCCCGAGGACGGGCCGGTCCGCCATGCCGAGCGGCATCAGGTCGGTGAGGTACCAGGCCGCCACGAGGAAGAGGCCGGCAGCCACGAAGGTGGTGGTCCGGAGGGCGGCGGCAGGCGAGCCCCGCTCCAGCAGCTTCATCGACCCGATGCCGACGAGGGAGGCCAGCAGCCCTGCGATGGTCATGGCGAGGGGAAGCGCGATGGCGTTGGCCCGGAACTCCGTGGGGATCACGGGGCTGGTGCTGGCGAGGGCAATGGTGGCGATGATCGCCCCGACGTAGCTCTCGAAGATGTCCGCACCCATGCCGGCCACGTCCCCGACGTTGTCTCCCACATTGTCCGCGATCGTGGCGGGATTCCTTGGATCATCCTCCGGAATGCCGGCTTCGACCTTGCCGACCAGGTCCGCCCCCACGTCGGCTGCCTTGGTGAAGATCCCGCCCCCGACGCGGGCAAAGAGCGCGATGGAACTCGCCCCCATGGCGAATCCGCTGATGGTCTCGCTGAAGCGGAAGAAGGTTTCCTCCGCCATCAGGGAGTCGCCCAGCAGGAGATAGGTGATGGCCCCAAGGCCGAGCAGTCCGAGGCTCGCCACGGCCAACCCCATCACGGCGCCCCCGTTGAAGGCGACCCGAAGGGCCTTGGCCGCTCCGCTGCTGCGCGCCGCCTCGGAGGTCCGGACGTTCGACTTGGTGGCGGACTTCATGCCGGTGTATCCGGCCGCCACCGAGCAGATGCCGCCAAAGATGTAGGCGAACGCCGTGTTGCGACCCACCAGCACGGCGAGCAGGATCGCCACCACGATGAGAAACGGGAAGAGGACGGTGTACTCGCGCCGGAGAAAGGCCATCGCCCCCTCCTCGATCGCGGTCGCGAGGTCCTGCATCGCCTCGGACCCGGCCGGCTGTCGCTTCACATAGCCGTAGATGACCAGGGCGATGATCAGCCCAATGAAACCGGCACCGGTGGCATAGAGGGCAATCTGCACGAGCTCCGTCACGGGGGGCTCCTCAACGGTTGAATTGGTTCATGGCAGGCTCGATCCCCTCGATCAGCCAGCACTCGACAGCGTCCGTCATGGGGTCCAGCTGGTTCGCGATCAGTTCGTTCTCGTCCGCGGGCAGGGGGCCGAGCACAAAATCGGCCAGATCCGTTCCGGGGTTCACGGGCCCGACGCCGATGCGGAGACGGGCATAGTCCTGGCGTGCCAGGGTTCCTTCGATGCTGCGCAACCCGTTGTGGCCCCCGGCGGACCCTGCGCCCCGGAGTCGGAACCGTCCGGTGGGAAGCGCCACATCGTCCACCAGCACCAGCAGGTCCTGCGCGGGGTCAAACTCGGGGCGCGCCCGCACGGGGGCGAGCGCCATGCCGCTGCGGTTCATGTATGTCTGCGGCTTGAGGACTTCCACCGCGATGTTTCCGACCGGACCCCGGGTGATCCGGGACTGCCCTTCCCGGCGAAAGGGCGGCAGGCGCCACCGGGCCGCCAGGTGATCGGCCAGGAGGAATCCGGCGTTGTGCCGAGTCCCTTCATAGGCAGGCCCGGGGTTGCCGAGTCCCAGGATCGTGCGCAGGATTTAGTCCTCGCTGTCGTCCTGGTCCTCGCTCTTCGGCTTCCGGATGAGTTCCGGTTCGGCTCCGGTGGCCGGTTCCTCTTCCACAGTCTTCGATACCTCCTCGACCCGCGGTGCGACCACGGTGCAGATGAGGAGATCCTCGTCCTGCAGGAACTCGATCTCGGGCTGGTTCAGGTCGCGAATGTGCAGGCCCTGGCCGATGCCGAGTGCGCTCACATCGAGGTCGATGTGTTCCGGGATGTTGCGGGGCAGAACCTTGATCTCGAGCTCCCGAAGGACATGGTCCAGCACGCCTCCGAAATTCCGGACGCCGTCGGGCACTCCCACAAGGTGGACCGGGACTTCGAGGGTGACGGCCTCGTCCGCATGGATCTCGTAGAGATCGATGTGCAGGATGTCGGAGGGGCGGATCGGGTTGCGCTGCACCTCGCGCAGAATGGCGCGGACCGGATCCCGGCCGGGAATCTCCACCTCGATCACGGTGCTCCGGTCGCGCGAGGCGAAGTAGCGGGTCAGCGGGCCCACGTCCACCGAGAGGGATTCCGCCGGGCGGCCATGTCCGTAGATGACGGCGGGGACCTGTCCCTCGCGTCGGAGTGTGCGCGCGGCACCCTTGCCGGTGGCGGTGCGCGGGGAGGCGGTCAGTGTGGTCTGTGGCATCGTGTGGTTCCTTCGTCGGTCAGTCGAACAGCGCGCTCACGCTCTGGTCGCTGTGGGTGTAGCCAATCGCCTTGGCAATCAGCGGGGCGATGGAGAGCGTGGTCAATTTGGCAAACTGCCGCTCGGGCGGCAGGGCGATCGTATTCGAGACTACCACCTCTTCCACCGGCGCGTCCTGGAGTCTCTCCACGGCGGGTCCGGAGAAGAGGGCGTGCGTGGCGCAGATGTAGATCTTCCGGGCACCCAGGCGGCGCAGGGCATGGGCCGCCTCCGCCATGGTGCCCCCGGTGTCGATCATGTCGTCCGGGATGAGGCAGTCCCGGCCGTCCACGTCCCCCACCACATTCACCACTTCGGCCACATTGGCCGCCGTGCGTCGCTTGTCGATGATCGCCAGCGAGGCGTTCAGCCGCTTGGCGAACCCGCGGGCCATCTTGGCCCCCCCCACATCCGAGGCCACGATCACGAGATCGGTGAGCCCCTTCTGCCGGAAGTGGTTCACGAACACCGGCAGGGCATACAGATGATCGACCGGCAGGTCGAAGAATCCCTGCAGCTGATGCTGGTGGAAGTCCACCGCCAGCACCCGGTCCGCTCCCGCCCGGGACACCATGTTGGCCATCAGCTTGGCGCTGATCGCCACCCGGGGCTGGTCCTTCCGGTCCTGTCGCGCGTACCCGAAGTAGGGTATCACCGGGGTGACCCGGGCCGCACTCGCCCGTTTTGCCGCGTCCATCAGGAGCAAGAGCTCCAGGATGTTCTCGGCGGGCGGGTTGGTCGGCTGGATGATGTAGACGTCCCGTCCCCGGACGTTCTCATCGATCTTGACGAACAACTCGCCATCGGCAAACCGCCGGCTGGTCACCGCGCAGAGCGGTTGATCCAGATGGCGGGATATCTCCTCGGCGAGTGGCCGGTTGGCCGACCCGCTGATGAGCATCAATGGACTGCGTGCAGCCGCGATTCCCGACATTGCCACAGCCCCTAAAGATAGCGGTGAGAAAGCTGGTGGTCAAATCACTCGTGCCCGGTCCCGATAACGTGCCCACGGTGCGGTGAACCGGGCCACCATTGGCCCTGGTGGGCTCGAACCACCATTCTCAGATCCAAAGTCTGATGTCCTACCATTGGACGAAGGGCCATCGCGCGGGGAAGATAACCGGTCCCGGCCCGCCGGTGAACCGCCGGTTACAGGGTCTCCGCCTCTCGCACGGTGCCAAACCTGCGCCCCAGTTGCTGGCGGGCGTCGTCCCGGTCCCGGGAGGAACGGTACAGTGCCACCAGGCTCGATCCACTTCCCGTCATCCGGCACAGGAACGGGTGCGTGGCCACCAGCGCCTCGAACGCGGCCCGTACGGCCGGGAGATGGGCGAATGTGGGCGACTCGAAATCGTTCCCCGCCATCCGGGCGATGCTTCCCCAGGAGCCCAGCGCCTCCAGATCGAGTGCCAGGGCCCCGCGGCGGGATCCTCCCTGAGCGGCGTCGACCCAGGCATACCCCTGGCTCGTCGGGATCCCGGCGGGAGGAGTCAACACGAGAAGCGGGGTCGAGGGGAGCGGGGGAAGACGAAGGATTCTCTCCCCATGTCCCCAGGCCAGCGCCAGAGGGGCCTCGGTCAGGCAGAAGGGGACGTCGGCTCCAAGCCGGGCGGCCAGCTGAAGCAATTCGTGGGTCGGGATCCGGTGGTTGACCAGCGCGTTGACCCCGAGGAGCGCGGCGGCGGCATCCGCAGACCCACCCCCGAGCCCCGCCTGAACCGGAATTCGCTTCCGGAGAAGACAGTGCGCTCCAATCGGATGCCGGGTCGCCTCCAGCACGAGGCGCATGGCCCGGACAACGAGGTTGTCCTCGTCGGGGCCCAGGTCCATTCCCCCCTCCACGGCCAGCGTGATCTCGCCGGGCTTCCGGGGTTCCAGCACCAGCTCATCCGCCAGCGAGATCCGCGCGAAGAGAGTCTCGATGCCGTGATATCCGTTCGTCTCCCGCGACAGCACGCGGAGGAGGAGATTGATCTTGGCGTGGGCGAGGAAGGTGATCGGCTCGGTCATGGTCCGCCCCGCCGCAGGTCACCGAGCCCGATGGAGGTGCGGGTCACGGACCAGAGTCCGAGCAGGGTGATGGGGAGAAAGGTCAGGACGTGATAGGTGGCGGCGTAGGCGAAGGCGAGGTCCGCGGGGACGGCGTAGAGGGCCAGGGCAAGAATCACGGCGCCTTCGAACAGCCCGACATATCCGGGGCTCGACGGAACCGCGATTCCGAAAGCCAGCACGCTCTGCAGCACCAGGGCGCCCGCCAGGCCCACGGAAAGCCCGAAGGCCTGGAAGGCGACGTAGAAGGAAAGCGCGTTGACCCCCCAGAGGACACCCGACCAGAACAGGGCCGCGGCCAACCGGCGGGGAGACCCAAGCGCCCCGAACCCCGTGGCCACCGAGTGCACCAGCCCGGCCAGTCGCTCGGCCACCGCTGGGACCGGAATGAGGCGGCGGATGAGGCCTTCGGCTTTCCGGGGAAAGAGCACCACGGCCAGGGCGCCGCCCAAGGCCACGACGCTGAGAAGGCCGATCCGGCTCACCAGGCTCGTGACGTTCAGGCTCCCGATCGTGGTGTCCGCGGGAATGCCCGACAGGAAGAGTCCCAGCGGAAGAAGGCCCAGGAGGGTCAGCCCGTCGAGCACCCGCTCCACGGCGATGGACGAGAGGGCGCCGCTGAACGGGACCGGGGCCAGCCGGCCAATGGCGTAGGCACGGAGGAGCTCACCGGCACGGAACGGGAAGATGTTGTTGGCCATGAAGCCCATCGCCACGGCGTGCCATGCCGGACCCGGCGGGATCGGGACCCCGTCGGCCGTGTGAAGGAGCGCCCGCCACCGCACCACGCGGAGGGGGAACGCGAGCGTCGCCAGAACAACCGTCAGGACGAGCGGCAGGGCCCGGGCACTCCGGGCATGCTGCCACGCCGCCTCGATGTCGATCGAGCGCAGGGCCAGGGCGAGGAGCCCCAGGGAAACAAGGATTCCTATGCCGGCGCCGATGGCACTGCGACGCAGGCGGGGAGCGGGCGCGCCCGAGTCCTCAGTGAGCAACGTCAAGTGCCAGCGGGAGGAGATCCAGGCACTCGTCGACCAGAGAGGAGAGGACCTCCGGATCCGGGGACGGAGTGCGAAGGGTTCTCAGCGTTGTTTGGATTTCCCGGAGGCGGGCTGCCGCGGCCATTCCCCGATAGAGCAGATCCTCGATCGGCACCACACCCTCGTCCCGATGGAGCAGCTCCTCGATGGGAACGATGCCCTCGTCCCGTGGGGAGTGATCCACCGGGACCACCGGAGCCTCGAAGTTGCCGGGCGTCGTCACCAGATCCATGCCATGCCGGAGTCGGTGCAGGGTGGCGAAACTGACTTCGAAGGACGTCCGTGCCGCGGGATCCGCGGGGAGAAGGAGGGTGGCGATGGGGACGATGTCCGGTTCTTCCCCCTGCGGGAGGGTGGCCGCGCTCTTTTCTGTCAGGGGCGCAACAGCCGCCGCCGGGGGAGCCGATGCGGGGATCTCCGGAGGGGCGGGGGGGGCGGGGGGGGCCTCCGCCGTTCCTCCCGGAAGGAGGGTAACGGCCAGGGCAAGATCCCGCTCCAGGTCCTCGGTTGTGATGGAGGTGGCGGCGGTCAGAGGTTGCGCCAGGGCGAGGAGCGCACTGGCAAATCCCTCGGGGTCGGCGAGAGCGCCCCCCCGCCGGATGGCCCGGGCGATCTCGCGAACGGCGGGTCCCGCCGGGGCTCGATCGGCGATCGTGCGGAGAGAGCGGAGCATCGCGGCAAGGGACTGGACGTGAAATGGAAGAACGGCCCGATCGGGGGTGCGGAACTGGGAGGCCAGGTGTCGCAACCGGTCTCCCAGACTCACCAGATCGACCGGATCGGGAGGTGGGAGCGGGGCGTCGCTCTCTTCCCTCGCCGCCGGGGGGACCGGGTCGAGGAGCAATTGCTCCACTGGCACCACATCGCGTTCCTCGGCAAAGGCGGCGCAGACAAGTTCGCCCAGCCGAGCCACATCGGCGGGGAGAGCCTCTCCCGGTGGTCCCTCGGCGCCGCGCAGCAGTCCGAGAGTCGCGGTGGTGAGGATCGGCCCGAGATCGGGGGGTGGGGGATAGCCCCTGAGCAGGTCCCCCAGGAGTGACTCCAGGCTTTCGAGCACGAGGGTGAGGGCGTGGAAATGACCGGGCAGGGCAAGGCCACGGATCGCATGCATTCGGTCGAGAACTCCGCGCAGGGCCTCCGGGCTGGGTCGCGCCGCCGTGGCGAGGAGGTCCTCGACGGAACGGGCGATCCGGGCCGCCTCCCGCATGACGAAAGTGCGCACGCCCTCGGGTGTGGACTCCAAGGGAGGGACCGGAGAGGAACGGACGGGGGAGGTCGTGTCCGAGGCTCCCAGAAGCTCCTCCAGGACCTGGGCCAGGCCTGACGCTTCCTTCCGTTCCTCTTCTCCCCACGCCGAAGCTCGACTCACCAGGGTGTCGAGGCGGGTTCGCGCCTTGCGCACGTCCGTGATGATTGGTTCCCCCCAGGAGAGTCCCCCTCCCTGAAGGGCCTTGGCCGCATTCTCGAACGCGGTGGTGGCGCGGATCAGCCCGGGAGGGCCGGCCATCAGCGTCGCTCCCCGGAGGGCACGCGCCAGGCGCACCAGTTCGTCCGGGGAGGAGAGGGCGTTCGTCGCCAGGAGGGGGGTCATCCTGGCGAGATACTCTCCGGCCTCCCGGACAAAGAACTCAGCGCGATCCGGGCTGATGGGCATGCAATCTCGCGGGGAGAGCGGGGAGGTGAGGACCGGGGAGCGTCCCGAAACGGCGAAGTGTAGGATGGCGGGATGCGCGGGTCAATACGACGGCTGGCCGCGGCGGATGAGGTTTCGCATCTCGCGGACGGCCTGATGCATCCCGCAGGTGATCGCCCGGGCGACGATGCTGTGCCCGATGTTGAGTTCCTCGATGTCGCCGAGCGCGGCCACAAGGCCCGTGTTCTGATAGTCCAACCCGTGGCCGGCGTGAACGGCCAGACCCCGTTCCTGTGCGTGGCGGGCGGCGCGTGCCAGGGTGGCAAGGGCGGTGGGACTCTGCTGCCAGGTGCGGCTGAAGTCTCCCGTGTGGAGCTCCACGGCGCTCACCCCCAGGGTGGCTGCGGTGTCGATGGTTGCCGCATCGGGGTCGATGAAGAGGCTGGTGCGAATGCCGGCCCCGGTCAAGGCCTCGATGGCGTGGGTGAGCGCCGTGACGTTCCGCCCCAGGTCGAGACCTCCCTCGGTGGTCAGTTCCTCGCGCCGCTCGGGCACCAGAGTGGCCTGGAAGGGGCGCAGGGTGGCCACCCGCGTCACGATCTCCGGAACCGCGGCGAGTTCCACGTTCAACACGGTACGGAGGGCGTGCGCCAGGGCGGGGAGATCGGCATCCTGGATGTGGCGGCGATCCTCCCGGAGGTGGACGGTGATGCCGTCGGCCCCGGCCGCCTCGCATGCCAGTGCGGCGGCGACGACGTCGGGCTCGGTGGCCCGGCGGGCCTGACGAAGCGTGGCGACATGATCCACGTTCACATAGAGGCGCATGGCTGGATTGCTCCCATCTGTTCGGTCGGTTACTTTCGCTCATTACTCGCCCGGAGGGCCGAAATGCGATCTGTCTGTGCCATGCTCTCGATCCTGACGCTGGGCTGCGGAGGGGGGAGAGTGTCTCCCTCCGCTCCTCCGCCCGAACAATCCGCCACCTCCGTCGTGATGGAGTTTATGCAGGCCGTCGCAGACAGCAACCTCATCCGCATGGCGGAACTCTGGGGTACCGCCCGCGGCTCGGCGGCCTCGACGAGGAATCCCTCCGATTATCAACGCCGGATCTTCGTCATGCATTCCTTCCTGAAGAATGGCGGGCACCGGGTGGTGTCCGAGACCACGGAGCAGGGCCGGGTCGCCGTCATGGTCGAGTTGGCACGACCGGGGTGTGTCCGGAACGTGCCATTCGGACTGGTCCGAGGGCCGGGGGGAGGGCTCCTGATCAACACCATTGATCTCGATGCGGCAGGCAACCCGGTCAAGCCCTGCGGCGTGAACCCCCGGCCGGGGAATCCGACGGTTCCGAATCCTCCCGGGCGTTGATGACGTTTACTCGGTAAGCTCCAGGAGGATTCCGGCGGTTGCCTTCGGGTGAACGAACGCGATACGGCGTCCACCGGCCCCCTGGCGCGGCGTGTCATCGATCAACTGGTACCCGGCGCCCCGGCAGGCGTTGAGGGCCTGGTCCAGATCGGGAACGCGATAACAGATGTGGTGGATTCCCGGGCCCCGCCGGGCCAGGAATCGGGCGATCGGTCCCTCGGGGTCCACCGGTTCGAGGAGTTCGACCTCGGAATCGCCAAAGGGAAGGGACACAATCCGGGCTCCATCCGCCTCCTCGGGGGCAGGGGGAGTGATGCCGAGGATGTCGCGGTAGAAGCGCAGGGCGGTGTCCACGTTCGGAACGGCGATGCCGACGTGGGCGAGACGGGCGGACGGGGGCATGGTCATGTTCTCCAGAGTCACGGGCCTGGTCGCGAACACGTCGCGGCGGGCGAAACCTAATCACGATGCGGGGTGCCGGCCCCGCGCAGGGGAGCGTAGCGCAATGGCAGAGACAAAGGCCACCGTGGTCGTCACCGACGACACGTGGACGGCGATGGTGGAACAACAGAAGGGACTCGTGGTGGTGGACTTCTGGGCCGAATGGTGCGGGCCATGCCGCGCGATCGCCCCGGCCCTCGAGGAACTGGCCACCGCGTACGCCGGGAAGGTGAGCATCGCCAAACTCGACGTCGACGGGAATCAGCGGACCGCGATGCGGTACAATGTCCGCTCCATTCCCACGCTGCTGTTCTTCAGCGATGGGAAACATGTGGACACCGTGGTCGGCGGAGTCCCGAAGCAGGTGCTCGAGGGGAAGATCAAGCAGCACCTTCCGCAGTAACCCACAGGTCCGGGGGAGGCCCAGGCGGGCCTCCCCCGACCCCTCCCCTCCGGAGAGATTCCCTGGTGGCCACCGGTACCCTCTATGTCGTTGCCACTCCGCTTGGCCATCTCGGGGATCTGACCCGCCGTGCGGTGGACATCCTCACCCAGGTTCCCGTGGTGGCCGCCGAGGACACGCGCCGCACCCGTCCCCTCCTGTCCACCCTCGGGGCTCGGCCGGTGTTGGTGAGCTATCACGCGCACTCCGGAGAGGCGCGAGCCGAGGCCATCGTGGACCACCTGGCCGCCGGCCGGGATGTGGCCCTGGTCACCGACGCCGGCACTCCCGGCTTGAGTGATCCGGGGGCGAGCCTCGTGGACCGCGTGCGAAAGTGGGGAGCGCCGGTCGTCCCCATTCCGGGACCGTCCGCGGTGACGACCGCCCTGTCAGTGGCGGGGTTTCCGGCCGACCGCTTCCTCTTCGCGGGGTTCCTGCCCCGGCGGGGGGGGGAGCGCCGGGCGATGCTGCAGCGACTTGCCACGGAGCCCTGGACCGCTGTTCTCTTCGAGGCGGCGAATCGCCTCGTGGCCCTGCTCGAGGAACTGGCGTCCCTCGGGTCGGCCGAGCGTCAGGCGGTGGTGTGCCGCGAGATGACCAAGGTGCATGAGGAGTTCCGCGGAGGCACCCTCGGCGAGCTGGCCCGGCACTATCGGGAGACGCCTCCCCGGGGGGAAGTCACCGTCGTGCTTCAGGGGGTGGAGCCGGTTCCCGACGAGGTCGACCTGGGGGAGGTGCGTCGACGAATCTCCGCGCTGATGGCCGAGGGACACGCGGCGGGTGTGGTGGCCCGGAGGGTGGCGGCGGAAACCGGTGTCCCCCGCAATGAGGTCTACCGTCTGATCCTGGAGCTGTCATGACCACTGCCCGTGCCGTCACGGTGAGCCTTCTGCTCTGCACCGCCCCTGCGGCGGTCGCGGCCCAGGGGAGCGCGGCGGTGATCGGTCGCCTGCAGTATGAGGGGGGGGGAGACTGGTACGCCAATCCCTCCAGTCTTCCCAACCTGCTCCAGGCGGTGGCGACGCGCACACTGCTTCCCGTGGCCCCTCGGGAGCAGGTGGTCACACTGCACGAGGCGGGGCTCTGGGACGTGGCCTATCTGTACATGACCGGACATGGAAACGTCCGGTGGACGCCGAGCGACCGGGACACCCTGCGGCGGTGGCTCGAGCGAGGGGGCTTCCTCCATGTCGACGACAACTACGGCATGGACGAATCGATCCGGCGGGAACTGGCCCTGCTTTTTCCCGAGAGACCCCTGGTCGACGTTCCCCTCGACCACCCGGTCTACCGGGTGGTGTATGACTTTCCGCAGGGCATCCCGAAGATTCACGAACACGACGGGAAACCCGCGCAGGGTCTGGGAATCTTTCTCGGGGAGCGGCTCGTCGTGTTCTACTCGTACGAAACGGATCTGGGAGACGGGTGGGAGGATCCCGACGTCCATGACGATCCGCCCGCCGCACGGGAAGCCGCTCTTCGCATGGGAGTCAATCTGGTGATGTACGCGGTCGGGAGCAGCCGATGATGAGTGCCACCGGCGCCGCCCTCGACCGCGTGGCCCATCCCCTGCGCTGGCGGAATCGCCTCGCCTGGGGAGCGGCCGGCGTGGGAGGGGCCGCCCTGGTGGCGGGCGGGCTGTCCTGGTTGGTGCGGATGGACGTCCTGGTCTCTCCGGCCTGGGTTCTCTGGGCCTGGATCCTGGGCCTTGCCGGGCTGGGGGGGGCGCTCTGGCGGGCCTGGAGACAGGAGCGGGACCTCCGTGTGCGGCCCCTGGCCACCTGGTTGGAGCAGAACGGCCCCTGGCGCCGCGGCGTCCTGGTGTCACTTCTCGACATTCCCGGGAGGGGAACCAGCCCCGGCCTGCTCGTGGCGGCGGACCAGACCCACGCCCGTGCCGTGACCGAGGCGGGG
>JBGSKF010000218.1:0-14647 GCA_041741375.1 Gemmatimonadales bacterium
CGCGGCCGCCGCGGCCGCCGTCAGGCGGGCGGCCTCAACCGCCCCGCGGCGTCCCCGAATCATCCCGGGAAACAGCCCCAGCAGCACCAGCCCCAGCAGATTGGTGTGGAAGAGGTTGGCGTTGCCGTAGGCCACTCGATGGGTGCTCAGGGTCCAGAGGGCGAGGAGCACGAGACCGGACACGGCGGCGGTCAGAGCCCAGAGTCCCGCCAACCCGAAGAAAATGCGCTGGTGCCCGGCCGTGGCGGCCTGCACCATGATTCCGGATCCCAGGACCCCCACCAGCAGAAACCACCGTCCCCAGCGTGGCGGCTCGGCCGGAACCGCATAGCGCGCGTCACCAACCACCTCCTGCTCGGCCACCACGAGGGGCACCATCGAGTCGCCGGCTGGCACGGACACCGTGCGCAGGAATCGCTGCAGTTCCTCCGGGAGGAACGACGCCTCCCACGCGGTGATGGGGTGGTCGGTCGACGGACCGAGCAGAAGGTCAAGACCGAGATAGGCTCCCGGATTGTTGGTGACCGAACGAAGCGAGTGCTCCCGGAACGTGGTCCCCGTGGCTCGGGAGGCCAGTCCCTCCTGCAGCGCGCCGCGCAGGACCCGGTCCAGGACATCGCGGAGCCGAGTGCTGCAGTTGTCGAGGTAGTAATCGTAGGGGTAGGTCCATCCGCCGGGGCTGGTCACCCGGGCCACATCCGCATCGAGTGCCGCCTGGAGCTCGGCGATCTGGTCCTGGGTCAGGGCCAACTGCTGGATGCTCACGGAGCGCCCCCGGGCGCCGTATCCCTGCACCACCCGGGTCACCGTGGCCGAGTCCATCGAGTAGGCCATCTCGCCCAGGGCAAAGCGAACAAAAAAGCGCTCGGCCCGGAAGTCGAATCGCCCGTAATCATAGGCGAGATCGGTGCGCCCGAAGGGCGCCCCGGGATCATGGATCCAGATGGCGTTGTGCCCGAATCGCTCCCAGATCTCTCGACCGGGACCAACCGTCACGAGGTAGGCGATCCGGTCCGGGGACGAGGCGAGGGAGGGATCTCCTCCCTGGAGAAGAACCGCCAGCGCGGCCGCCGCGATCACGGAGCGATGTCCCGCCCTGCCTGGTGAGACTGGTACACCGCCTCCAGCACTCGCAGCACCGTGAGTTGCTCCTCCAGCGACGGGGCTTCCGCTTCGCCAGCGATGGCCGCGAGAAAGTGGGCCCACTGAGCCCGAAACGAACTGATGAAGAGGTTCTCCCGGCTCCCCGACCCGGTGGGGGAGACATCATGGGCCACACCGTGCATCTCCTTCCACACCTGGAGCGGGTTGATGCCGGCGGTTCCCTTGCTCCCGCGGATCCCCACGCCGAAGTGTTCGCCCTGCCCGATGTGCCGCCACGTCACGTCGATGAAGATCGAGGGACCTCCCTGGCAGATCACCAGCGCATCCCCCGATTGCTCCACCAGACGTTCCCGCCCCGCCATGGCAAGGGCGGCACTCACCCGGGCCGGGGTGGGATGGCCGGTCAACCAGAGACAGAGGTCGATCAGGGTGCTCCCCAGATCGAGCATCGCTCCCCCGCCCGAGAGTTCGGGTCGTTGCCGCCACCCCAGCTGGGCCCGGGCCGGACGCGCCACATGCCAGCTGGCCCGGACGCTGTCAATGGTGCCGAGTTCCCCGCTGCTCGCGAAACTGTGGATGGTCTGAATGTCGGAACGGTACCGGTGATGCACGCCGACCATCACGAGACGATCGGAGCGTTCCGCGGCCTTGATCACCCGTCGGGCGCTGGCTGTGTTGATGGCGAGGGGTTTTTCCACCAGCACGTGAGCCCCCGCCGACAGCGCGGCCACGATGTGGGCCTCATGGAGGTGGTTCGGGGTGCACACCACCAGGGCATCCAGGGGTGTGGTCCCGAGCATCTCCTCGAGGTCATCGCTGACGGAGGGAATGCCATGTCGCTGGGCGAGGGCCCGAGCCTTTTGCAGATCGGAGTCGCAGATGCCGACGACTTCGATTCCCTTCAACCGTTTCATGACCGGGAGATGAGCCACCTGGACGATGGCCCCCGCCCCGACGATTCCAATACGCATGCCGCCCCCTCGGAAACTGGTCACCGGCCACCCGACTCACCAGAGTCGTTGAACCACCGTACCGGGAAAATAAGCCGACAGGATCTCACGGTACCCGACCCCGGCTCGGGCCCGACCCACCGCACCCCACTGGCAGAGACCGACCCCGTGCCCCGCCCCGCCACCCTCGGCCACCAGGGCCACCAGACGACCCCCCTGGCGGGTGGATTGGAGCCGGAACGCGGAACTCCTCAGCAAGCCTCCACCGACCGGCCGCAGCACCTGCCGAACGGTGCGTGCATCCGCTTCCTCAGCCCCCCCCGTGAGCACGAGCTGCAGCCGGGCCACCCGTCCCGATCCGGTCCGCTCCACCACCACGACGTCGCGCAGGTGCTCCGGGCGCACACGCGCTCCCCGTCCGTTGGGGAGCGTCTCCCTCAGGGTACCTGCGAGGGCCTCGCCCGTCCACGATTCCCTCCAGGTAAAGCGAGGTGAGATGACGCACCACGCCGTGCCGGACGGGTCCACGTCGGACTGCGAGGGGAGATAGGCGTGACCCGCCGCCCCGGGGAACACTTCTCCGCCTTCCGCGGTGCGACCACCGCAGGTGGATGAGAAGAAGGCATCGATCACGGCACCCGCGAACATCAGTACCTCCCCCCGGGTGCTCACCACCGCACGGCGTCCCTGATCGAGTTCCGCCCCCACCCCCCCGTAGGCCTGGTCCTGCACCGTGGCCACCACATCGTACCCCCGCAGGCGGCTCCGGCCGAGGGCGCGAACCGCCACGGTGCGGGACACGACGGCCTGGGCCGTGAGGGCGGCCTCCTCCCTCGTGCCGCGGCGTCCCATCTCCGCATTCACAACGCCGGCCAGGTACAAGTCGATGTCCACCGCATTGACCACCGTCACTCCCCGGACCCCCGGCAACACGGTGATCACCCCTCGATAGTCCCTCCCGTTCACCCGCACCAGCTCCTCCCCCTCGTCGGGAAGCACCGTGGGGTGCCCCACGGCCACCCGGCCTCCGTCCCGTGGCAGGAGAATCGTGTTCCCGTCCCCCGCCTCCAATCGCACCGTGCGCCCGGCCGGGATCCGAAGAACCACCCGTCCGTCAGGTTCCCGAACGACGAGGGCTCCTCCGCCACCCACCTCGGCACTCCGGACATCCACCGCGAGTCCGACCCGGATCGTGGGGACAGTGGGCGCCGCGGGAACCTCGCCCATTTCAATCCGGGCACAGGAACCGGCCAGCACACTCAGGAGGAGCACACCGACCGGGCGTCGCACCCTAACCGCGGTAATTGCCGAACTGGAGCTCAATGCCGAAGTCCTCCTCCCGGAGGAAGGCGATGACGGCCTGCAGCTCATCCCGGGACGGAGCGGTGACCCGAACTTCATCGCCCTGGATGGCGGCCTGGACCTTCCGGAAACCCTGGTTCTTGATCGCGCGCACGATCTTCTTGGCGGTGTCGGCGGGGATTCCCTGGGTCAGGGTTCCGGTCTGTCGCACGGACTGTCCCGCCGCTGGCTCCACCTCGGCCAGCACCAGGTTGCGGATCGGGACGCCTCGCTTGATGAGCCGGGACTGCAGCACATCCACGAGGGCGGTCAGGCGGTAGCTGTCGTCCGCCTCGAGCCGGATCGTGGCCTGGGCCCGATCAAAGTGAATGGAGCAGGCGGTGCCCTTGAAATCGTAGCGTTGCCCGATCTCTTTCATCGCCTGATTGACGGCGTTGTCGACCTCCTGGAGGTCGGCGCCGGTCGAGATGTCGAAGGAGGAGGGAGTGGCCATGCCACCAGAGTAACGACGGACCCCTAGGAGAGGAAGCTCTCCAGGGACTTGGCCCGGCTCACGTGCCGGAGGCGGTTCAGAGCCTTGTCCTTCACCTGGCGCACCCGCTCCCGTGTGATGCCGAGGAATCCCCCGATCTCCTCGAGAGTCATCGGTTCGGATCCGTCGATCCCGAAATAGAGTCGCAGCACCGTCGCTTCACGCTCCTTCAGCGTGGTCAGCACCTCCATGATCGACTGGGTCAGCGCGTGCTCAAAGGTTTCCGCGTCACTCCCGGCCCCCTGCGGATCGGGGAGGTAGTCCACCAGGCGATTGTTCTCTCCCGGGGTCATCGGGGCATCGAGAGAGAGGTGGCTCTGGCTGATGGAGAGGGTTTTCTGCACCTCCTCGATCTCGATGTCCATTCCCTCGGCGATTTCCGCGGGAGTGGGTTCGCGTCCGAGCTCCTGCAGCAGGGCCGCCGAGCGCCGGGAGATCCGGTGCAAGGTCCCGGCCCGGTTGAGGGGGACCCGCACGATGCGACTCTGCTCCGCCAGTGCCTGCAGGATCGCCTGGCGGATCCACCAGACGGCATAGCTGATGAACTTGATGTTCTTGGTTTCGTCGAATTTGTGGGCCGCCCGGATCAATCCCAGGTTCCCCTCGTTGATCAGGTCCGAGAGAGACACACCCTGGTTCTGGTACTTCTTGGCCACCGACACGACAAAACGGAGATTGCTGCGGACCAGCGTGTCCAGCGCCTCATCGTCTCCGGTCCGGATGCGCTGGGCCAGGGCGACCTCCTCCGACTGCGGAATCAGCGGATACTTGCTGATCTCCTGCAGGTACTGGTCAAGCGAACCGTCATCGGACATGATGCCGGTTCGAGACTTCCCCACGTGAATGGGTCGCATCGCTCGGGAACCTCACAAGGCGCGTGGCTGTACAGATCCGGCCGCCGGTGCGGGAACGACCGTTGCACAACCTTACCGAATCATCCCCGGCGGGGCAACCACCCCGCTCAGTCGTAATTGTCGATCTGGGCCCGCTGCAGAGATCCCGAATAGTCGACGTAACCCACTTTCGTCTCGGAATAGAAATCGAACACTTCCCAGCCACCCTCCCGGTGCCCGTTCCCCGTTTCCTTGACGCCGCCAAAGGGAAGATGTGCCTCCGCCCCAATGGTCGGCGCATTCACATAGGTGATGCCGGTGTCGAGGTCCTCCAGGGCCCGGAAGGCCAGGTTCACATCGCGGGTATAGATCGAACTGGACAGGCCATACCTCACGCCATTGGCGATCCGCACCGCGTCCGCAAAGGTGGTGAAGCGCAGGACGCTCAGGACCGGACCAAAGATTTCCTCTCGGGCCACCCGATGGGTGGGCCGCACACCCACCAGGATGGTGGGACGGTGAAAGAACCCGTTTCGAAATCGTGCCCCACCGGGCCGCTTCCCGCCAAGAACGCATTCCGCTCCCTCCTCGATCCCCCACGCAACATAGCGCTCCACCTTCTCCCGTGCGGCCGCATGAATGAGGGGCCCCACCTGGGTGCGTGGCTGCCGCCCGTCACCCAGAACCAGGGAACCCGCCGCATCCACCAGGCGCCGGAGAAACCGGTCATGCACCTTGCGATGCAGGAGAAGGCGGCTCGTGGCCGTACACCGCTGGCCTGTGGTCCCGAATGCCCCCCAGAGGACTCCGTCGAGCGCCAGATCGAGATCGGCGTCCTCCATCACGATCATGGCGTTCTTTCCCCCCATCTCCAGACTCAGACGCTTGTGCATCCGGCCACACGTCTCACCGATGACGGCCCCCGTGGTGGTGGATCCGGTAAAGCTGATCACCGGCACCGCGGGATTCTCCACCAGAGCCTGCCCGGCTGCGGCTCCTCCATGGACCAGTTGGATGACCTCCGGCGGGAGCCCCGCCTCGAGAAGGATCTCCACCAGCAGGTGCGAGGTGTGCGGCACATCCTCCGAGGGTTTGAGAATGACGGCATTTCCGCACAGAAGGGCGGGAAACATCTTCCATGTCGGGATCGCCATCGGAAAGTTGAACGGAGTGATGAGACCGGCCACACCGATGGGGCGCCGCCACGTCATGGCCCATTTCGACCGAAGCTCGCTCGGCACGGTGTGTCCGAACAGGCGCCGGCCTTCGGTCGCCGCGTAGTAGGCCGTGTCGATCGCCTCCTGCACATCGCCCCGGGTTTCCGCCAGCACCTTTCCCATCTCCCGAGTCATGGCATCGGCGATCGACTCCTTCCGGGCCGTCAGCAGGTCGCCCACCCGGCGGAGAACGTCTCCGCGCGCGGGTGCTGGCGTCCGGGACCAGAGGGCAAATCCCCGTTGCGCGGCACGCACCGCGCGGGCCACGTCCTGTGGGCCCGAATCGGGGAATCGCCCGATCAGATCCCGGGTGTCGGCGGGATTGCGGTTTTCGAAGGTCGCGCCACTGGCCGCCGGTTCCCAGGCGCCGTCGATGAAATTGTGATAGGTCTTTGCCATGCGTCGGTCAGCCGGGGTGAGGGAAGGCGGTGGTGATGCTGCGCAATGTAGGGGGTCTCCGATCAATCGGCATCCCCGCGAAGCGGGAGATCGGATGGCCCCAGGTCCTCGCCTGGTCGTTCAGGGACAGAACCAGGATGCCGCCTCGCGGGCGTAACCGACCCGCGGCAGGATCAGGAGCAGGGCCAGGACAACCCCCGTGAGCAGGGTCAGGAGAGAGGTCACATGCGCTGCTCCGATCCGGCGACGCCACGACACCACCGCACTCCAGACCCCGGCCACGATCACCATGCCGATGGCCCCGGCGTGAATCATCAGCGGGAATCCACAGGGAGACGCGAAGGGCCACTGCACGACCGAGATGGCGAGCGCCATCCCGAAGGCCGTGCGGACCCAGGTGCCCAGGACCTCCTTCCGGGTCACACCCCTCCGTTCCGGACCTGCCGGCAGAGCGGGCTTCCCGGCCGGCCGGGATCCCGGCTTCTGGGGGACGGGTCGGGAGCCCCCCGGCTTCTCGATCAGACGGTCAATGTCCGCCAGTTCCTTGTCCCAGTCTCTCGGCTCGGCCATCCCTACTCCCGGGTCAGTCCGTAGCGCTCGATCTTCTTGTAGAGATTCGAGCGGGGCATGTCCAGCGCCCGTGCCGTTTCCGCCACGTTCCAGTCGTGCTCCCTCAGTTTGGACACCAGGTACGCCCGTTCCGCCTGTTGCTTGAACTCGTCGAAAGTTGCCACTTCCAGAAGGGCGTCATGCCTCCTCCCACCCCCGCTCCCTGCTCCCCCCCCGGAGACCCCGGATCCCTCCGGCAGGAGGCGCTCCACATCCGCCGCGGTGATGACCGGGTCGGGCGCCAGGATCAGGAGGCGCTCCACAGCGTTCCGGAGCTCGCGGACGTTGCCGGGCCACAGCCGTTGGCGCAAATCGGCGATGGCCTCGGGCGCGAAGCGGCGCTCGCGGGCGCCCAACGCCACCAGCTGGGTGCGGAAGTGCTCCACGAGCAGGGGGATGTCCTCCCGCCGGGCCCGGAGCGGTGGTACTTCAATCGGGACCACGTTGAGTCTGTAGTAGAGATCCTCCCGGAAGCGACCCTCCGTGATCTCGGTTTCGATGTGCTTGTTGGTGGCGGCGATGACACGCACGTCCACCCGGATCGGCTGGTTTCCCCCGATGCGGGTCACCAGTCCCTCCTGCAGGACCCGGAGCACCTTGGCCTGGGCGGCGAGGGACATGTCCCCCACCTCGTCGAGGAAGAGCGTCCCTCCATTCGCCAGTTCAAATTTCCCGGCATGGTCGGTCACCGCACCCGTAAAACTCCCCTTGACGTGCCCGAACAGCTCGCTCTCGATGAGTTCCGAGGGAATGGCTGCGCAGTTGACCTCGATGAACGGTGCGGCCGCCCGGGGGGACGCATCGTGGAGCCCCTGCGCCACGAGTTCCTTCCCGCTCCCGTTCTCGCCGGTGATGAGGACCCGGGCCGGCGTCGGACCCACCCGGGCAATCACATCAAGGAGAACGCGAATGGCCTCGCTCGTGCCCACGATCTGCTGCGGCCCGCGGACCTCCTCCCGCAGCCGGGCATTTTCGGTGGCCAGCGCCGCCTGGGCCACCGCGTTGCGCACCGTCACCAGCACGCGATCCGCATCCAGCGGTTTCTCGAGAAAATCGAAGGCCCCTTCCCGTGCGGCCCTCACCGCGGTGGCGATGGTGCCATGACCGGAAATCATGATCACCCGTGCCGTGGGATCGAGTTGGCGCAAGCGGCCCAGAGTGTCGAGACCATCCAGTCCCGCCATCTTCACATCGAGCAGGACGACATCGGGGCGCAACGTGGGATAGTCGGTCAGGGCCTCTCCGCCCGAACCCGCCACATGCACCTCAAAGCCCTCGTACTCCAGGACCTGACGCACGGCCTCCCGGATGCCCGGCTCATCATCCACCACCAGAACGCGCGGCCTGGTGCTCATCCGGTCAGCATCACTTCGCTGCGCGCCACATAGGAGGGAGCATGATTCCCGGTGGGGAGGACACTCTCGAAGAGCACAACCCGATCCGCGCGCACCGCCGGAATCGGGGTGATCCCCTCGAGGTACTCGCGCGCGCCGGCAGGAAGCCGGTGCCCCTCCCGCACACGACCCAGGGTGATGTGCGGCTGGAAGGGGCGTCCTTCGGGAGGAAAACCGATCCGTTCCCCCCCCCTCTCCATGCGCTCCTGCAGCACTTCGAGTCCCGACTCGTGCACCAGATCGAGATGCAGAACCCGGGGGCGCACCAGATCCGGAAACCCGCCGGCCCCCCGCACGCCGAGGGTGAACGGAGCCACTCCCGCGGCCGCAAACCCCACCATTTCGGCGATCGTTCCACAGCGCGCCGGAAGAACCTCGCCGAAGAACTTGAGCGTGACGTGCAAACCATCGGAACCGATCCACCGTACCGGCCACCCCAACGACACCAGACGATCGAGAACCGTTCGCACCTCACCGGCGGCGGGTTCGGGAATGGGGACCGCGACAAAGAGGCGCATCCGGTCACCCCACCCGCTGAAGAACCGGCAGCAGTGCTCCCCGCCGATATCCCTCCGGATCCCTGATTACCGTCCCGAAGCCGAGATCCCCGAACGCCGTCACGATTCGGGACCAGGCCCCATCCACCGCATCGAACTCCCGGGGAGAGACCTCGATCCGTGCCGAAAGACCGAGGTGGCGCACCCGGAGGTCACCCGCGATCCCCACCCGGTCGCGAAGGAATGCCTCAGCCCTCTCGACTTGCCGCAGCCGCTCGACCGTCACGGGTAGCCCGTATTGCACCCGGCTCGCCAGGCAAGGCGCCGCAGGAGCGTCCCAGATCGGCAAGCCGAGGCGGCGAGCCTCGGCTCGCACCATCGCCTTGGTCCACCCCAGATCGGCCAGGGGGCTCTGTACCCCAGCTTCCCGTCCCGCCTGCGTGCCCGGTCGGTGCTCCCCCGGCGCCAGATCCCCGGCGTGCGTCCCATCCAGGACCCACGAATAGTTGCCGGCCACTCGGACGCGGTCGAGATGACGCCAGAGTGTGCGCTTGCAGAAGTAGCAACGATTCTCGGGATTGGACGCATAGCCTGGATCGTCGAGCTCATCGGTGGGGAGGGTCCGCAGCGGGAACCCGAACTGCGCGGCCACCTCCCGGGCCTGGGCGGTCTGCACTTCCGGCACCGCGGCGGAGAGTCCGAGCACCGCCACCATGTCGTCCGCTCCGAGCACCCGGTGGGCCATCACGGCCAGAAGCGCGCTGTCCACACCCCCCGAATAGCCGACCACGACCCGCCCGTACCGGCGCAGAACCTGCTCGAGAAGGATCAAGGCATCCATGGATCAAACGTAACGCGGTTCACCGGCAACCGAAACGCCGGTTGACCCGGTACCGCCCGCGCGACAAGCTTCCTCCCATGGATCATTCCGGCCAGGTCACCCTCGGTCCCGGTGTGCGGGTGGATCCCGACGAGTTGCGCTATGCCGCCACTCGCGCCGGGGGGCCCGGAGGGCAGCATGTGAATCGCAGTGCCACCCGGATCGAACTGGTCTGGTCGGTGGCCGACAGCCCCTCCCTCTCCCCCGGCACACGGGACCTCCTGCTCGCCCGGCTCGGCCCCCGGCTCGACGGGAGCGGCGCGGTCCGGATCGTGTCCGCGGACACTCGCAGCCAGTACCGGAACCGCCGCATCGCCCTCGATCGGCTCAAGGCCCTCGTGCGGGACGCCCTCGACATTCCCAGGCCCCGCAAGGCCACCCGTCCCACCCGTGCCTCCATCGAGCGACGCCTCGCCGAGAAGCAGCGCCGTGCGGAGCGGAAGCGGGACAGAAGGGATCCGGAGTGGTGAATCAGGATCCCGATCGGCCACTCCGGCTCCGACTCGTGGTGACCCTCCTGGCCCCGGTGACGGTCATTTCCGGAGCGGTGGCCTTCCGCCTCGGCGGGGGCGTCGCGTTTCTCGTCGTGATCCCCCTGGGAATCCTGATCGGCCTCGGCCTCTCGGTACTTCTCTGGAAAACCATCAGCGGAGCCAGCCTGGCGTTCATCCGGACCCTCTTCAGCACCGGCGGCCCTCCTCCCCCTCCCCCCACGTCCCACATCGAAGCCCTCGAGGTCCGCGGGAGCTACCGTGAGGCCAGCCTCGCGTGGGCCGACCACTGCGCCCGGTACCCCCACGACATCCGCAGCCATCTGGCTTGGAGCCGACTCGTCTGGCACCACGAGGGAGATCCGTCCCGCGCCATGGACATTGCTCTCACCGCCCGGCGGGGAGCCCGATCACCCGACGACCAGGATGCCGTCTCCAATGCACTCCTCGACCTGTCGGAGGCCACGGGAGATCGGGGCCGGTGGATGACGGAGCTGGCCCGGTTTGCGGCGCGGCACCCGGACAACCGGGCAGGCCACGCCGCACGGGACGCGTTGGCGCGGGCCCGCGCAGAGCACGGGGAGAACTGGCGCTATTTCGGGACTCGCGAGGTCCTGCAGGCCCGCGCCTGGGCCGCCGAAGGAGGCATCGCGCTCCACGAGAATCTCTTCCCGTCGAGAGGACAACGCACCGCGCATCTCCTGGCTCGGGAGGAGTCCGCGCTGGTGGCCGCAGCCGTCTCCGTCGGCTGCGACCCCGCCTGGATCCAGCGAACCCGGACTCTCCACTTTGACCTGGTCCATCCCATGCTGACCCGTGCGCTGGTCAAGTGCGGCGTCGATCCGGTCGCACCGCCGCGACGCACAAGCCAACTCCCCCCGACAGAACCGGCTACTGCACGGTGAAGGGGAGGCTCCACCGCGTGTAGTCCCAGCTCAGGACCAGGGTTCCGCTCCGGCCTTCGCCCGGCTCCACCGCGATCGTGAAGGTCTCGACCGGCTCCCCGAGCTGTTCCACCTGGAGCGGGAGATGCACCAGATCCTGGGACGCATCGTACGCCGTGCCCCACTGACCGGTTTGCCGGTTCACGATCAGGGCCGCTCCTTCTGCTGTGGGGAGGGAGAAGAGGGTATACATCCCCGCCGGAATGGTATGTTCTCCCACCCGCATGGCACGGGAGATTCGGAACTGGGTCGCCGCGTTGGCGCCCGTCCGCCAGACCTCCCCGAACGGAACGACTCGGCCGAAGATGTCCCGGCCCCGTTTCGAGGGCCGACCGTAGTCCACCATGATCTCGGCGCCGGCCACGGTGGCTTCCACCGTGTCCCGTCCCGACAGCACCACCTGCCCCTGGCTCTGGCGCTGGCGCTCCAGGAACGCCGACTCGACCGCATCCAGGTCCAGATCAGCGAGACGGGTCGTGGTGGTCTGCATCGTGGTGTGACCGCCGTCCGTCCCCAGCACCCGGCCCTCGGCATCCACCCGGATCATGAGGGGACTCCCGAAGGTCAGGATCGACACGGAGTCGGTGGAGGTGCGCACCACGGCATTGGGCGACGCCCGGCGGGCCCCCAGGGAAATGAGCGCCACCGGGAACGAGTCGGAGCCCGCCCGGGCGGCGAGACGCGTGATGAACTCCTGAAGTCCGGCGACCTGGGAAATCGACGGCGCCACCACACCGCTCACCGGAATGAGGGTGGTGTCGGAGCGTTCTCCTTGGGAAACCACCGAGACCGCCATCGTGTCCTCCAAGGTGAGGTCCACGTCCCGGGGTGGGCGCGTGGTATCTCCGGGAGCTGTGATGCGGGCCGTGAAGCGGACCAGTTCCCCTCCGGAACCCACCTCGCCCCGATAGACCGTGCGCTGGGTTATCGGGACGCGTTGCACCACCTGGCCCTCGAATCCCGAGGCGGTCCATGTTATCGTTTCAGCGGTCAGGGTGTCCTGGCCCAGAAGGGTCAGAAACGCCGCGTGGTCCTCGGCAGCGGGGGTGCCGGAGCAGGCGGCCAGTACGGCGAAGAACAGGAGTGACGGTATACGCATGGCATCCTCGGAAATGGGACGGGAACTGAGCAGGCCCACCCGTCGGCGGGACGGACCCGATGACGATCGGATGCACGGAAACTACCGGACGGCACCATGCGTAGGGAACCCCAAGGGTACTTTTCCCCGTTGCGATGTGCATGCGCACCGCAGCGAGGGCGTCCCCTCAAGTGACTCCCCAGCCCCAGAGACGGCAGATGCTTTCTCTTTTTCATGAGGTTCACACTCTGTCCAAGCCGACCGTTCTGGCCGGCCTGGTCAGCCTCGGGTGCCATGGCGCCCTGTTCGGGATAATCTTCGTCGGGATCACCGCCGACACCACCGAGCGGGATGAGCGGATGATGGAATTCGTCACCTACCTGGTGCCGCCCGATCAGGTTCGGGGGGGGGAGCAGGAGGGAGCCGGGAGCATCGCCTGGCAGGGAGTCGGCCAGGGGGGAGGAGGGGAGGGCGAAACACCGGGCCTCCCCGAGGGCACCGGACCTGCAGGTCCCGCCACCAGCCCCGAGGCCGGAGGAGGCCCCCCGGACGACGGACCGACCCTGCAGGAACTCCTCACCGCCATCGCGGGCGACTCCATCCACACCCAGCTCGATGTGGACAGCACGGTGGCTCGGTACCCCGGGAGCGCCGCACCGGCCTACCCCCCCAATCTCCTGGCCGAACAGATCGAGGGCAGCGCCTTCGTCCTCTACGTGGTCGACACAACAGGCCTGGTGGACACCTCGTCGGTCAAGGTCATCAGGACCACTCATCCTGATTTCGTCACCGCGGTCAAGGCGGCCCTTCCCGACATGCTCTTCCGACCCGCCATTCTCCGCGGGACCAAGGTTCGGCAACTCGTCCAGCAGTCCTTTGCCTTCCGGATAACTCCTCCCACTCCGCCAGCCCCACAGCGTCCTCCGGATTCGCTTCCCCCCACCGCCTGACGGCCCGGCCCGGCACCCTTCGCCTCCGCCGGTCACGACCTTACAATTGGGACATCCACCCTGAGCCCGCGCGAACCGACCCCAAGGCGGCCCGTGACCCTGACCATCGATCTGAATGCGGACCTGGGAGAAGGCGCGGGCCCCGGCCGTCTCGCCGCGGATGCGGCGCTCCTCCCCCTCGTGAGCAGTGCCAACATCGCCTGCGGCGCTCACGCCGGAGACCCCCTCCTGATGGCCGAGGTCCTCACCCTGGCCCGACACCACGGAGTGACTGCCGGAGCTCACCCGGGGTACCCCGACCGCACCGGCTTCGGCCGACGGGAACTCGCGGCATCCGGCCCGGAGATCGTCATCGAGGTGATCGCCCAGGTTGGTGCTCTGGAGGCGGTGGGCCGGCATGTTGGTCATCGAGTGAGGTATCTCAAACCCCATGGTGCCCTCTATCACCGGCTGGGATCGGATCAGGATGCCGCTCGATCCCTGGCCATCGCTCTCGCCGGACTGTGGCCCGATCTCGTCGTCCTGACCACCGGAACAGGGGCTCTGGCGCGGGAAGCGGGGAGCGCCGGCCTCACGGTGGCCCGGGAAGCATTTCTCGATCGGGGATACCGGGCCGACGGGACGCTGGTGCCTCGCGGGAGCACGGGAGACCTGCTCCACGATCCCACCCTCGTGGCCGATCGCGCGGAGCGAATCGTGTGCGATCGGGTGGTGGAGACGGTGGAGGGAACCCGCATCCCCCTGCAGGCCGATTCCCTCTGTGTTCATGGGGACGGGCCCGCCGCCGTGGCCCTGCTCGAGGCGGTGCGCACGCGGTTCGCTCAGAGGGGCATCACGGTGGCATCCTTCGCCCCCTCCGCCACGTTCCCCTCGTGATCCTCGCTCCCCTCGGCGACTCGGCTCTGTCCATCACCGTGTCCGATCGGGTCTCCCCCGAGGTCATCCGCCGCGTCCACTCCCTCACGGCGTCCCTCCGCAGCGCCGCCATACCGGGCATCCAGGATGTGGTGCCGGCCTACACCGGTGTGGCCGTTTTCTATGACCCGCTCCATCTCGACTACGGCGACCTCGCCCGCGTCATTCGCGGGCAATGGTCGGACACCCCGGCCGCGACTCCCGACCTCACACCCCGGTCGTGGACCATCCCCGTCACCTACGACGGCCCCGATCTGCCCACAGTGGCGAAAGCGACCCGACTCTCGATGGAGGAGGTCGTCGCCCGGCACAGCGACCCGTGGTACGACGTCTACTTCCTCGGGTTCGTCCCCGGCTTTGCCTACCTGGGCCCCCTCGATCCCGCCCTGGTCCTCCCCCGTCGCGACACGCCACGCCCGCGCATTCCGGCGGGAAGCGTGGCCATCGGCGGGGCCCAGACCGCGGTGTATCCTCTCATCACCCCGGGGGGGTGGCACCTGCTCGGCCGCACCGACCTGCGTCTCTTCGACCCCGCGAGCGAGGAGCCGGCGC
>JBGSKF010000219.1:0-5462 GCA_041741375.1 Gemmatimonadales bacterium
CGCCGGCAGCCGGAGCAGCGTGGCGTACACGGCCGCGGCCCAGCGGTCCTCGGGCGAGAGGGTCCCCTCGAACGAGGCCATCGCCGTTCCCGCGGTGCCGACGGTGATACGCCGGTAGAAGTCGAGAGGGGAGGTCCCGGAAAGCGCCGCCGTGGCGGTCAGGTCCGAGGGGGGAGGGTCATGGCCCGCCGCGGCTGCTCCGTCTCCCGCTCCCACGACGCCGTGACAGCTGGCGCAGTTCTCCTGGTAGACCCGGGCCCCTTGCGCGAGTGAGGGGGGATCAGCGGGGATGGCATCCACATCCACTCCGAATCGCTGGGCCAGGCTCGCCACCAGCCGAGCCGTGCGGGCGGAGACGGTGTCGGGAGATCCGGTGGTCTCGACCAGGTGGATCAGGTCCGTCAGAGCCCCCCGGGTCTCCTCGGCCACCTCGGCGGGGAGCTCGAGGGCGGTCCGGGAGGCCTCAGTGAAGAAGAGAACCGCCTCCTCGACCTCCGCGGTGAGGACCACCTTCCCGTCCACCACACCCAATCGATATTCCTGGGCGGCGAGCACCGCGGAAGAGGCGATGCGGCGGACCGGGACGGTGTAGTCCTGGGCGTGGGCGGTGCCCGGGGGGTTCACCGTGAGTGCGGCGAGTGCGAGGAGAGTGGCGGTTTTGTAACTGAGAATCATTGTCAAATCGTTGTGGGGCACGAGAAAAACCTAGACCCGAACGGTCGGATATGGAAGGGTTCCCCGGTTCCCGCCCCCGCCGTGTCGCCGAGGCAGACTGGCAAAAGATTGTGAAATTTTTCACAATCTCTCGACGCCGGCTCGAGAATTCGGACGCGGGAAGCAGTGGCCAGGCTCGAGGAAAATGCTGATGGCTCTTCAGGATACCTTTTGGTTGGCATTGGGGTGAGGCGAGGTGCTTCGGCTGTCCGGCGGGCAGGGAGATGGCCACAAAAGGCACAGAAGGCACAAAAGGCGAGAGATCCCGTGGAGGGGTCACTGAACAGACAGGCCGCTGTCCATTTTGCGACTCTTGTGCTTTTTGTGGTTGGCTTTCGGGGCAAGGCAAGGCGCCTCCGGCTGAACATGAACCCATGCCAGACCCGGACAAAGCATGCTGGTCTTCCCCAATGCACCCGATGCAACTTCTCGCTGAGGCACTCCGCACAACACTTCCCCTGCTCCTTGCCGGGCAACCTCCGATCCCGAACCCAGGGCTTCTTGTCGAAAGACCGGGCGCGTGCGAGATCGCTCTTTCCCCCGAGCCTCGGTTCGTCGCGGGACGGGAAGAGCGCAGCACCGACATTCTGCATCGAGTCGCCGGAGGAGTGATCCTGCCCACCGGGAATGTCGTCATCGCCAACGCCGGCGACTTCGAGCTCCGTTGGCACAACCCGCGCGGCCGGTTGGTGCGGACGACGGGGCTCTTTCAAGACAGTCTTATGTTGGCCCATGATGTCAGCGCCTCACGCATCGCGTTCTTCACGCTCGAGGGGGATCACCGGAGGACCGTCCCCCTGCCACTCGGCGCGGGCGTGCGATGGCCGGCGGTGGCCGGCATTGCGGGCTTCCCGGGCCGCCGGTAGCTTGGAACCGATCCCACGACACGGAGTCGCACCCGGTGATTTCCCGCATCTGGCACGGCTGGACCACTCCCGAGAACGCGGACGCCTACGAGGCCTTGCTCCGGGAGGAGATCCTGGTGGGGATCACGGCCCGCAACATTCCCGGATTCCGGAGGATTCAGGTGCTGCGGCGCTCGCTCGGCGCCGAGGACGAGTTCGTCACCATCATGGAATTCGAGTCGATCGAGGCGGTGCGCGCCTTTGCGGGTGACGATCATGAGGTGTCCGTGGTCCCTCCCGCAGCCCGGGCTCTCCTCTCCCGCTTCGACACCCGGTCACAGCACTACGACATCCGGGCGGGGCGGTAGACTGTTGTCACCGTTCAGAACACACCACCTCGCGTACCTCGGTTATCCCCCGAGGGCGGCGGCCTCGATATGAGGAAGAGCCTCCGTGATCACCGGCGCGTCCGGCGATGACATGGCTCCCGCTTCTCGGCGTGGCCAGCGCCGGCGTGTATCTTCTCGCGCTGGGCCTGGCGTCGCTCATCCAGCCGGATCGGACGCGCCGTTTCCTGCATGGTTTCGCCAGTTCGCCTCGGGCCCACTTCACCGAACTGTTCCTCCGGCTCGTGCTCGGCGTTTCCTTCATTGTGCGTGCGCCCGCGATGACATACTCCACCGCGTTCGAGGGGTTCGGCTGGGTGCTGGTCGCAACGACTCTGGTTCTCCTCGCGCTTCCCTGGCAGTGGCATCATCGCTTTGCGTCCTGGTCGGTTCCCCTCGCCACCAGGAACATGACCCTGTTTGCGGTCGGTCCCCTGCTGGGCGCCATCGTGGTTCTCTGGTCGCTGCGTGGATAGGCCTGCTCCGAGGAAGTGGAGGCACGGGCTTCCCGGTGTGCAGCCGACAACGGCGGGGAGCGGCGGCGGCACCACCTGGACCCGACGCTGGTGCAGCGAGCGGTGGCCCGGGCGGTTCGGGCGGACGTTCAGGGCTCCGAGCGAGGACAGGCGGCGCATGTTTCGGGGATGCCTCGAGGCGGGTCGATTCGAGCAGATGAGGGTCCTCGCCGCTGATTTGTGAGCCGTTGGGCACTCGGGGGGCCACTTCTCATCTTCGGCAGTAGATTGGAGACCATGAAACCTGGTCCGCGATTGTTTCTCCGACTTCCCTGGGCACTGCTTCTCACAATCAGCGGCTGCACCAGGAAGCCGGCTGCCGACGTCCCCGCGCCCCGGACTTCACCCCCGGTGATGGTCACGGTCGCCGTGGAACAGACTCAGGTGTCCGGGGCCCGGCCCGCGGTTGCACCAGACACCGGCCGCGTGGCCGAGCTTCGTCGACAGGCACGGGAACGGATGACTGCCGCCGCACTTCTCGTCGACAGCATCCACGTCTCACCGGCGACGTTACGCGCGCGCGTGGGAGAGGAACTCCCCTTGTTTCCCGGTCCCGTGACCTGGGTTGCGCGCGACACGACGGGAGCCGCAATCCCGCACTTCGGCCCCATCTTTCGAATTGTGGACAATACCATCGCGTCGCTACGGGGTGGCAAGATCACCGGCCTCCGGGCCGGCTCAACGTACCTGCTCGTCAGCGCCGGGGTCTTCAGCGACACCCTCCCGCCCCGGGTTCTTCGCACGACCCGGATTCCGCTGACGATCCGGTGACCAGGTGGCCGGCCCGCGCGCTTGCTGTTGGTTTCGGCGGCGGCGGGCCGCCCGATGATCGGCTTACGTGACGGGGCCGCCGCGCCCCACAACAGCGGGCTCAGCGGTACCCTCCGCGGAGCGGCTGACTCCACTCTCCCCCCTGTGGGTGCGCTTGACTCCGCAATAACATTCCGTTGGGCTTGCCTCATGATCCTCGCCACCGGCTGCACCGATCGGGCTCCCCGCGACACCGGTCCCGTCGTCACCGTCGCCGATTCCCTGGTGCTTGCCGAGCCCGATTCCCTGGAGACCTTCCTCCCCCTCCGCACCCACGCCCTCACTCGCCAGGGCCACCTCTTCCTCGAAACCGGCACCGCGATCGTGCACTTCGATCCGGCCGGGGCACTCGTTCGCGTCCTCGGTGGTCCGGGCCGGGGCCCCGGCGAGTTCCAGCGGATCTCCTCCCTCGGCCTCCTCCCGGGGGATTCCCTCCTTGCCGCCGTCGATGCCCGGCGGGCGCGGATCGTCGTATTCGGGGTTAACGATGGTGCCCTGCGGCGGGAGGTCGTCCTGCAGACTCCGTTCTATCCCACCCAGCAATGGGTCGCGCGGGGGGACACCCTCATCCTGCCGGGCAAGCTCCGTCGCACTCCATTCACGACCTGGGTGACCACCACCGACAGCCTCGCGCATTGGGGGACGGCCCCCCCGATCCACGAGCGCTCGCTGAACGCCTACTCCCAAGGGGGTGAACCATCCCTCGCGCCGCACGATGACGGCTGGGTGGCCCTCTTCCCCGCGGATGCCGCACTGCATGTGCTCGACGGGGACGGTGCAACGAAGCAACGGATGGAGCTTCCGGTTCGGAGACGCCGGGGAGTCCCGACCGATGTCGCCGAGCAGGTGGCGGCCATCGCGGAAACCGACAGCTTCCGTTTCGCGGCCTCCCTGGTGCTGGCCATTCGGCGACTCCGCACCGGCCAGTACCTGGTGATCCACCTGGACGCCGACACCGAGGTCACCACTGTGAACGATCCGAACAGCGGCGGGACAGGGATCTCCTACCACAACATCCGGCACTGGGTGAGCCTGGTCTCCCCCGATCTCCGCCGCGCGTGCGTCGACGGCCTTGTCCCGCTCGAGGTGGACAACATCCTCTCGCCCTTCTTCCGTGACGACGTGCTCCACTTCGTGGCTCGGCGCCTCGATGACTCCGGAACGCTTCGTTCGGTGTTGTACTCATTCCGGGTGACGGAGACCGGATGCACTTGGCTGCCGACCGACCTCCGGGATCCGTGATGAACCGGGACGAAGAACGCTGGCACACTACACGAACATGCTGGGACTTACCTCGAAGTTGATCGAGGAGATCCGGTCTGCCGGGAGGGATCGACGACCCGATTGACGCAACCGAGGGCACTGCCCCGCCAAGTTGGAGACCAGGAGCTCTGGCGGGTTTCATGCCTTTCCGCGCCCTTGCGCCCGGCGTTGAATTCTGTCCATGCTACAAGGAATCATTGCCCCCCTCTCCCGCCCCGCGGGAGAGGGGACGGGGGTGAGGGCTACTCTCGCTCCGCCACCGCCGCCGCCCCCGCCGTCGCGTCGGTGTGGCTCAACGAGAGGTGGATCCGGAAGCCCGGCAGCTCCGCCGTGAGCCGCCGAGCCAGACCATGCAGGGCGATGACCGGCCGCTGGCGATCCTCCCGCACCACCTCGATCTCCTGCCATCCGATGGCCCGCGCTCCCTCCAGCCCTTGCAGCGCCTTGTACACCGCCTCCTTCGCCGCCACCCGCGCCGCCACATGGTGAGCCGCCCGGGCCGACCGCCGCCTCACGTACTCCCGCTCCTCCGGTGTCAGCAGCCGAGCCAGCGCCCTCTCGCCGTGACGAGCCAGCAACCGCTCGGCCCGGACGATGTCCACCAGATCGAAGCCGACTCCGATCACGGCCACGGGAGACTCCACCACCAGTCGATCACCGGCCGCACCATGGCCGGAACCGGGAGGTATCCCCCCACGGCGAGACCGAAAAGGAAGAGAATCCCCATCGCGATTCCCCCCACGATCCACACCGGCCGCGTGGGCGGCAACCAGCGGTGAATCATCCGGGCCCGGGCCTCCCAGAGCGCTCGTTCCTCGGCAAAGACATCGTGAAGCGCGCGCCACGCCTCGTCGGTCGCCACGCCGCGCTGCCGGACCCGCGCCTCGGCATTCTCCGCGGGAGCCGCGAGCACCCGCTCAAGGGGGATG
>JBGSKF010000220.1:0-4999 GCA_041741375.1 Gemmatimonadales bacterium
CCCCCCGCCCCGCCGCGTCCATGAGGGTCGCGGTGGAGATGCCCGCCTGTTCCGCGACCTGGTCCCATCGCCGGGCGTCGGCCGGCGCGAGGACGGGTGGGGAGAGGCGGTGCGCCGACGCGCGCGACACCACGATCTCGAAGTTCCGTCCCCGGGGAGACTACTTGAAGCTCTGCCCGATCGCCCGGCCGAAGGAGATCTCCCCGTTGTCGATGCGGAGGTTGAAACCGCAATCGGGGTGGGTGCAGACCCACGCCTTGTAGGTGATCGGCGCTCCGTCCCGCCCATAATCGCTGAGAGGGATCAGGATGCCGTTCGAACACTTCTGGCACGCGGGCCAGTCACGACCTTCGGTCATGTTTCCTCCGGTGGAGTAGACGCCTCGCGGCGGGGCGGCGGAACACATCGCCACGCATAGGAGGCGGAAAACGCGTTCTCGAAATCGAACACGTCGTGGAAATCTTCCTCGCGATCTTCCGGCTCCGCGGAGAGCAGCCGGACGTCAACGAGCGTGAATACGATCCTGCCGATGTCCCGCGTGGAGCGAATGCCCCAATGTTCCAGCACGGTGCGGGCCATCAATCCGTACTGGTCCAGCGCCAGATCCCGGCAGGCCAGAGCCAGCTCCGCACCGCTCACATGGCGCCGGGCGGGAAGGCGCGTCTGCAGAAACTCGATGCCGCCCAGCACGAAGAGATAGGCGCGCTCGTGATACGCCCCGCCCGCGGCCCGGATGCGGGCCAGCAGATCGGAGGCGAGGGCCAACTCGGCCGGCACGAGAGGGTCCGTCCGGGCGCTCAGGCCGCCACTCCCTGCCCGTAGAGCGGGTGGGCGGCAGCCAGGCCCTCCACGTCGCGGCGCACAGCGGCGATCGTGACATCGTCCTGGCGGGTCACCACGCGGTCGATGAAGTCGGCGATCCGCTGCATGGCGTTCGGTCCCATGCCCCGGGTGGTGAGAGCGGGCGTGCCGAGCCGGATGCCACTCGTGACGAACGGACTCTCGGGGTCGTCGGGGATGGTGTTCTTGTTGACGGTGATTCCGGCCCGGCCCAGGAGGGCCTCGGCGACCTTGCCGGTCAATCCCTTCGGACGGAGGTCCACCAGCATCAGATGGGTGTCCGTCCCGCCGGACACCACCGGGAGGCCCCGCTCCATCAGCCCCGCGGCCAGAACCCGGGCATTCTCGACCACGGCCCTGCCATAGGCCCGGAAATCCTCCTGCATCGCCTCACCCAGAGCCACCGCCTTGGCGGCGATCACGTGCTCCAGTGGCCCTCCCTGCCCTCCGGGGAACACCGAGCGATCCACGGCCCGCGCATGCTCGGCGGTGCAGAGGATCATCCCCCCGCGCGGGCCCCGAAGGGTCTTGTGGGTGGTGGTGGTCACCAGCGCCGCATGCGGAACAGGGGAGGGATAGACGCCCGCCGCCACCAGCCCGGCGAAGTGCGCCATGTCCACGAGAAGGAGTGCCCCCACCTCGTCCGCGATGGCACGGAACCCGGCGAAGTCGATGATCCGGGCGTAGGCGCTCCCCCCGGCGATGATCAGGCCGGGGCGGTGTGACCGGGCCAGGTCCCGGACCTGGTCCAGGTCGATGCGGCCGGTGGCGGGATCCACCCCGTACTGGGCGGCGTCCCACAACTGGCCGCTGTGATTCACGCTCGCGCCGTGGGTCAGGTGCCCACCGTGCGGCAGGGACATCCCGAGCAGGCGGTTGCCCGGCGGAAGCACGGCGAGATAGGACAGCAGGTTGGCGGAGGCCCCGGAGTGGGGCTGCACATTGGCGTGGTCGGCTCCGAAGAGAGCCTTGGCCCGATCGATGGCGAGTTGCTCGATCTCGTCAACCACCTCGCATCCCCCGTAGTACCTCTTTCCGGGGTACCCTTCGGCGTACTTGTTGGTGAGGGTGGTGCCCATCGCCTCGAGCACGGCTCGGGAGGCGAAGTTCTCGCTGGCGATCAGCTCCAGGCCCTCCTGCTGGCGGGCCGTTTCCCGGTCGATCAGGGCGGCCACGACCGGATCTCCGGCGGCGAGCGATGCGTCGTGCATCCGGGTCATGTCGTCTCCGGTTCGATCTGGGCGATGCGCCGGCTGTGGCGTCCGCCGGCAAAGGGTGTCGTCAACCACGCCTTCAGGATGGCCACCGCGTCCTCCTCCTCCACGAACCGGGAGGGGAGAACCAGGATGTTGCTGTCGTTGTGTTCCCGGGACAGCGCCGCGATCTCCTCACTCCATGTGACGGCCGCCCGCACCCCGGGATGCCGGTTCGCGGCGTAGGACATGCCGAGCCCGGTTCCGCAGATCAGGATGCCGCGCGCCGCCGAGCCCCGGGACACCTTCTCGGCCACGGCATGGGCAAACCCGGCGTAGTCGCTCGACTCCGCCGAGGCCGCCCCCACATCATCGGCCGCATACCCCAGAGCGGTCAGCTCCTCCTTGAGCCGGGCCTTCAGGGCAAACCCCGCGTGATCCGCACCGATCGGAATGGTCTCAGTCATGCCGCAAATCTAGCACAGTCCCCGCCCAGGTGAGAACGTTCTCCACCCCCTCAGCGCTGCCCGCCCACCCAGAGACTCGACAGGCCCACCACCGACGCAATCCGGTCCTCGGCCACGCGGTCGGCGGCCTCGAACGAGGGGATTCCCTCGGAGCGTGCCTTGGCGAAGATCTTCCGTACCGTGTCGTAGATCTCCTGGGCCTTCCGCTTGGCCCGCTCCTGGGGCCACCCCTCCAGCTCCCCATACACATTGATCAGCCCTCCCCCGTTGATCACGTAGTCCGGGGCGTAGAGCATTCCCTTCTTTTCCAGGTCCCGCCCGTGCCGCTGTTCGGCGAGCTGGTTGTTAGCGCAGCCCGCGATGATCTCCACCTTGAGCCGGCCCAGCGTGTCATCGTTCACCGTGGCACCGAGGGCACAGGGGGCATAGATGTCGCCGGGCTGATCGTAGATGACGTCGGGGGCGACGGCGGTGGCCCCGAACTCGGTGACGACCCGCTTCACCTTCTCGCTGTCGAGATCGGTCACCACAAGCTTCGCCCCTTCGCTGTGCAGGTGTCCCGAGAGATAGTAGGCGACCTTGCCGCACCCCTGCACCAGCACGGTGCGTCCGGCCAGACTGTCGCTGCCCCACCGTTCCTTGGCGGCCGCCTTCATCCCCATGTAGACACCATAGCCCGTCACCGGCGACGGGTCGCCACTCAGCCCCTGAAGGCCCGCCACGTGCCGTGTCTCGCGGCGCACGAACTCCATGTCCACGGGACTCGTCCCGACGTCCTCGGCGGTGATGTACCGGCCCCCCAGGGTCTCGACGAACCTGCCGTGGGCCCGGAAGATGGCCTCCCGATCGCGGCGCTTGTTGTCACCCAGGATCACGGACTTGCCGCCCCCGAGGTTCAAGCCGGCCACCGAGGCCTTGTAGGTCATCCCCCGGGCGAGCCGAAGGGCATCGGTCACCGCCTCGGCCGTGGAGGCATACGACCAGAACCGGGTGCCGCCCAGGGCGGGGCCCAGTGTCGTATCGTGCACCGCGATGATGCCACAGTAGCCGCAGGAGGGCTCATGGCAGAGGACAAGCTGCTCGTGGCCCAGGGACTTGATGTCGTCGAAGAGGTCGGTCATGGTGTCGGGTGTCTGCCTGTGAGCGGGGTCAGGTGGTCGAGGCGTAGTCGTAGAACCCGCGACCGCTCTTGCGGCCGAGGTGTCCGGCGGCCACCATGCGCCGGAGCAGGGGACAGGGACGATACTTGTCGTCGCCGAGTCCATGGTGCATGACATTCAGAATGGCGAGGCAGACATCGAGCCCGATGAAATCGGCCAGGGCGAGAGGCCCCATCGGATGGGCCATGCCGAGCTTCATCACGGTGTCGATGGCCTCCGGGGCGGCCACCTGTTCCATCACGCAGAAGATCGCCTCGTTGATCATCGGCATGAGAATCCGGTTGGCCACGAACCCGGGGTAATCGTTGACCTCCACCGGAGTCTTGCCGAGGGCGGTGGCGATGTCGGTCACGGCACGGGTGGTGGCATCGCTCGTGGCATGGCCCCGGATCACCTCCACCAGGGTCATGACGGGAACCGGGTTCATGAAATGCATGCCGATCACGGACTCGGGGCGCCCGGTGTCGGCGGCGATTTCGGTGATGGAGATGGAGGAGGTGTTGCTGGCGAGGATGGTGCCGGGAGCGCACACCCGGTCGAGGGTCTGGAAGATGGATCTTTTGACCGCACGGTCCTCGCTCGCCGCCTCGATCACGAGGGTGGCGTCGCTCGCCGCCGCGAGGTCGGTGGCGGGCGTGATGCGGGCCAAGGTCGCGGCCGCCGCCTCGGCATCCAGGGTTCCCTTCGTGACCTGCCGGTCGAGATTCCTGCGAACCGTGGCAAGACCGCGTTCGACCGCGGCGCTCTCCACATCGATCAGGGTCACTCTCCACCCGTGCTGGGCCAGGACGTGAGCGATTCCGTTTCCCATGGTGCCCGCGCCGATCACCGCCGCGTGTGTCATGCGTCCCGCTCCTTCGTGTGGGTCAGAGTGCGCGCCGCGAACCAGAGGGTTCCCGACAGGGCGAGGGTCGCGAGCAGACCCCCTTCCGGACCGAATCCGCCCCCGGTGAGCCACCGCGGCGCGCCGACAACATAATCGAGCCCCGGCATCGGCACCGGAAGGCCGCTCACCGGGGCGCCCAACGCGGCGAGGGAGAGATTCCATCCCAGGTGCGCGCCGGTGGCGGTCCAGAGCCCGCCGGGCAGGAAGAACACCACCCCGAGCAGCACACCCGCCAGGCCGATGTTCAGGGCCCCGAGCCACCCTATCCCTGGATTGGCTGCGTGCCCCGCGGCGAAGAGGACGGCGAGCGCCACGTTCGCCCCCGGGCGGCCGAACGCCCGTCCGCACACGGCCAGGGGGAGCCCCCGGAAGATCAGCTCCTCCGCGAGGGCGGCCGGCAGGAGCGCCCCGGCGGTCTGGACCGTGACCATACTCCACGCCCCCGCGGTGCCG
>JBGSKF010000221.1:0-2548 GCA_041741375.1 Gemmatimonadales bacterium
CTTCCGATCTGGCGGCGGCCCGGATGCCGTCACCGCCGGCGTCGATGGCGAGCCAGAGGGTGGCGAGGTTGCCGCTGGCGCGGAACACGAGCCACTCCCCCATGCGGTCGGGGCCGAGATCGAACCCCGCATCCCGGGCCCGCATCCGCAGCAAGGTCTCATCCTGATGGCTCGGCATCACCGGGTCCCGATCAACCGGTCCCACGCCTCGAGGACGAGGCGGCGGGTACGGTATTCACCGTACTTCTGGAGTTCTCCGTCTCGGAGGCCTCTGAAGGTCTCGCTCGGGTAATCCTCACCATAACAATCTTGCGGCGACAGGACATACTCCAGATCTTGTCGCGTGAGACCATACCTACTTGCCACGATGGCGTCGAGTTCTGCCTGGAGAACCTCCCTACGTTCAGGATCCCATGCGAACGGACGTCGGCCAGATCCCCAAACATTGTGGCCAAGCTCGCGCATGGCTTCGGCAACCTCCTCATAGAAAGGCGTGAGGTGTACACTGGTAAAGGACAATTCCAAAACCCGAGACACCACCTCAGTCACGAGACGCGTCGACCATGTCTCGGGAGTGGGGACCGCGAGTTGGCGTAGATAGGTATACGTCAGGTGGAGGCCAGTAATCTTGATTCTGGCAACGTAGTCACACGTCAGAGAGTTGAGTGTCGCCAGCAAAACCGCCGACGTAACCCCTGTACTACCAGCGATAGCCCGATCGGTGTTGATCAGAGGAGCTGTGTGGCCAACTCCAACCCGTGGGATCAAGGCTGCGATTACCGTCCTCTCATTCGTGGGAGCTGTGATGTCCTTGAACGCCAAGAACCAATTGTGATCGGTCCGTGTCCGAAGACGTTCTCTGACGACTGTTTCAGGCACCCAGTAGTACGGCCGCACGGTGTACTCAGGATCCTGATACTTCTCGATCGGGGTTTCCGGCAGGACCCGGTAACCGCGCCCATCCTCGCGGGTTTCGAAGGAACCGAACCGGTGGTCGTACTGGTGGATCATCTTCGCCTCGTACAACGGCACCAGCCCCGGCCCCGGCTCCGTCTCGAACAGATCCGAATCGTTGGACATGTCGAACAAGCGAGCGAACGAGATCCCCCACGGATTCCCGTCCTCCCGGGTATCATCCCAGAGCACCGGCACGTTCCGGTAGATCTTGGCCGTGAGCTCGGCGTCCGCCCGGGACCGGAAGATCGGTGCCGTGCCGGTGTTCGGATTGAGCCGCCGCAGATCCTCCGCCGAGAGCGTGAAGAGCCGCCGCGCATCGAACCGCTGCTCCGGCCGGGTCAGGAAGAAGGCGAACGACGGTTCCTCCGCCGCCCCGATGGTGAGGAGACAGAACTTCTGGCGCGAATCCACAGCCGGAAAGAGTCCCGCGCGGTTCTCGAAGTCCACCAGCGACACCAGCCTCCCCTCGGCCACATGCCGGAAGAACGGCGCGGTCCCCGCGTCGCTGGCAATCCCCGACGGCAACACCATCCCCGCCCTCCCCTCGTTGCGCCGGAGCCGTAACCCCGTCTCGGCAAAAAGAGCATACAGATTGACGTCCCCCACGCCGGTGAGCGGGAACCGCCCGCTGTCGTGCGCAAAGACACTCGCCCCTTCCGCCTCCTGTTTCGCCGCCTCGAACCGATCGAACAGACGTCGTTCGGCGCTTCCCGCAGGCGCCCTGCCCAGCTCCTCGATGAGCGTCTGACGGCGGGACTTGTTCTGCGCCGCGGCAATCTCGGGTGCCCGGCTCTCGAAGAACTCCTTCTCCTGCAGCTTGAGCTTTTCCCACGGGGGGTTCCCCACCACGCAGTCGAACCCGCCCCGCGCCATCACCGGCGCAAAGGTGATGGGCCAGTGGAGGAAGGGCACGCTCTCCGCCACCCGGCGCACCTCGTGCCGGATCGCCTTGCGCAGGGGGACCCCCTGAGCCAAGTCCCGAAGAGTCCCGGTCGTGGGCACCGCCGCCCCGGAGTGCTTGGGGATGAGAAATGCGGCGGCATACGCGTCGCACGCGAAGCGGAACCGGTCATCCTCCCCGGCCCAGGCCTCCCGCAACGCCATCCGCTTGGCCGCGATCTGCTCCAGCGTGCCATCTGGCATCGCGTTCACCACCGCCAACCGCTCGGCCCACGCCGAGGAGTCGAACCTCAGGATGTACTGCCCCGCCTTCCGGTCCTTCTCAATCGCCTTCCGCTGCGCGGCATTCTCCTTCCGCAGGTCGCCGGCCGTCTTCCTGTCATCGCCGGTGAGGGGCTTGAACGCGGCGTCGGGGATCCCGCCTTCGAGCACCGCCGGATCGAGGATGCCGAGAATTGCGTCTCCATGCACCAGGTGGTGATCCAGAAACGCCAGCGGCTTGCCCGGTTCCATCGCCTCCAGCCAGAGAGCAATCCGGGCCAGCTCCACCGCCATCGGGTTCTTGTCCACCCCGTGGATGCAGCGCGCCATCACCTCGCGGAGCGCCGCGCGGTATTCCTGCTGCCCGGGGGTTCCGTCGCTCCGGAGCCGGGCCAGGTGCCCCGCGAGCCGCCGGGCGGCGCCCAAGAGA
>JBGSKF010000222.1:0-3631 GCA_041741375.1 Gemmatimonadales bacterium
GGCGAGGCCCGCGCCCACCACGGTCGCGCGTCCGGGGTCCGTCATGCCAGCAGGGTCCGCAGCGCCGCCGCCGTGCGCCAGCAGTCGGCAAGGGTGTTGTACAGGGGGACGGGGGCCAACCGGATCACGTCGGGTTTCCGCAGATCGGGCAACACTCCCCTCGCCCGCAATCCCTCGAACACCGCGGAGGCGCCCCCCGGGATCCGGAGCGACAGTTGGCAACCGCGGCGCTCGGGATCGGAGGGGGTGAGGAGCTGGCAGCGCCCCGAGGGCATCTCCCTCACCAGATGTTCCAGCGCTGCGGTGAGGCGAACCGAGCGGGTCCGAAGCGCCACCATCCCCACCTCATCGAAGAGCGCGAGGGAGGCGCGGAGCGGCGCCAGGGCGAGCACCGGCGGATTGCTGAGCTGCCAGCCGTCGGCCCCGGGTACGGGAACGAACCGGTCCCGCATCTCGAAGCGCGTGGCGGGATCGTTGCCCCACCAGCCGGCGAACCGGGGCAGCGCGCCATTGCTCCCGTGGCGCTGATGCACGAAACACCCTCCGACCGCTCCGGGCCCCGCATTGAGGTACTTGTACGAACACCAGACGGCAAAGTCCACACCCCACTCGTGGAGGGCCAGGGGAACGTTCCCCACCGCATGAGCCAGGTCCACTCCCATCATCGCACCGGCTGCATGCGCCGCCCGCGTGATGGCCGGAAGGTCGAGATACTCACCCGTCACGAAATGCACCCCGCCGAGAAGCACCAGGGCGATTTCGGCAGCATCGTCACGGGCCAGGCGCGCCTCGATGTCCTCGGTGCGCAGGGTCTCTTCCCCGGCCCGGGGCTCCAGGATCTCGACCACGTCGTCCGGATCCTCCCCCCGGGACGCCACGTGGGACGACACCGCGTAGCGATCGCTCGGGAATGCCCCCCTCTCCAGGAGAATCCGGCGACGCCGACCCACCGGCCGCCAGAAGGACACCAACATCAGGTGGAGATTCACGGTGAGGGAGTTCATCGCCACCACCTCGCCCGGCTCGGCACCCACGATCCGGGCCAGGCCGTCCCGCACCAGCTCATGGCAGGCATACCACGGTGTGTCGCCCGTGAGGTGGCCTTCGACCCCGCGCTGGGCCCATGCCTCACACTCTCGGGCCAGCATGTCGGGCACCGTTCTCGGCATGCAGCCGAGCGAGTTGCCGCAGAGGTACACCTCGTCGCTCCCGTCGGGACGCACCGGGATGGCGAACCGGTCCCGATACACACTCAGCGGGTCCGCAGCATCGAGTTCCTCGGCATGGGCCAGACTGGTCAACTGGGGAACCTCGACGGCAGCATTCGGATGGTCAGCCATGGCCCAACCCCTCATCCGACCGGTTCAGGAACTCCAGGGCCGTGCCGCCGAGAAGGCGGGCTCGTGTGGCGTCGGAGAGGTCTCCCATGGCGTCGATGGTCTTGCCGGGGGGAATCTCGCCGAGCGGGAAGGGATAGTCGGATCCCAGGGCGACCCGATCGGCACCGACCAGGTCGATCAGGGTCCGGAGGGCTCCGGGATCGTGCACCAGGGAGTCGAGATAGAAACGGCCGAGCGACTCCCGGGGGGAATGTGATGTCTGGGTGGCCACCAGGTCGGGCCGACACTCGTACCCCCTCTGGAGGCGCCCGATAGTACCGGGGAACGACCCACCCCCGTGGGCAAACCCGATCCGGAGCCGGGGCAGCCGGTCGAGCACCCCGCCGAAGAGGACCGAGGCGATGGCAAGGCAGGTTTCGGCCGGCATCCCTACGAGCCAGGGGAGCCAGTGGCGGGGCATCCGGTCCCGGCCCAACATCTCCCAGGGATGGACAAAGACCGCGGCACCGAGCTCCTCCGCGCAGGCGAAGACCTCGAAGAGCTCGGGCTCGTCGAGGTTCCGGCCGTTCACGTTGGAGCCGATCTGGATGCCGGAGAGCCCGAGGTCCCGGACGCACCGGGTCAGTTCGCGGATGGCGAGATCGGGGGCCTGCATCGGCACGGTCCCGAGCCCCAGGAACCGGCGAGGATGGGCCTGGATCACGCCGGCGAGATGGTCGTTCAGCAGGCGGGACACCTCGAGGCCGTCAGCGGGCCGGGCCCAGTAGCTGAACATGACGGGCACGGTGGAAAGGACCTGGACATCGACGCGGTCCCGGTCGCAGTCGGCCAACCGGCGAGCCGGGCTCCAGCAGGCGTCGTCGATTTCGCGGAAGAGGGTATCGCCGATCATCATTCGCGCCCGGCACGTGGTTCCCGACAGATGCTCCAGGCGGATCCAGCCCGGATACCCGAACCGTGCCTCGAGATCAGGCCACGATTCGGGGAGGATGTGGGTGTGCAGGTCGACGCGGAGGGCCGTGGGTGGCCGATCGTCCATGGAGGCGGGGCCTACTTTCCGCTCCCCGGCGCAGCGGAGGGGGGGGCCGACATCACAGCCCCGCAGGTGTGACAGGTCCGCTTGGCGTCATCGGCGTGGAAATCCTGGATAATCGGCTTGAGCTGTTTGCCGAGATCGACGAGCTGGAACTCGGCGTCGTGCAGGACATCGCCGCACTGTTCACAGTACCAGCGGAGATGATCCCGCTCGGTTTCCGCCCGGCGTCGTTCGATCACGAGACCCACGGTGTTGGCCGGTCGCTGCGGGGAGTGGGGGATGCCGGCCGGGAGGAGGAACATCTCTCCCTCGCGAATCGGGATGTCGCGGGGAGTGCCGTTCTCCATGATGCGGAGGGTGATGTCGCCCTCGATCTGGTAGAAGAACTCCTCGCCATCCTCCACGTGGAAGTCCTTCCGCTGGTTCGGTCCTCCGACGACCATGACCAGGAATTCGCTGTCCTGCCATACCATCTTGTTCCCGACCGGGGGCTTGAGGAGATCGCGGTGTTGGTCGACCCACTGTGTCAGGTTGATGGGCATCAAGGACATGGCGACCTCCGGGGAAAAGGGGACGGCTGAACCATCGTGAATCAGAACGGAACCGCTCCGGGATTTCGAATCTACACCAGCCAAGGTCCTGGGGTCAGGTCCTTCCCGGCGGAATCTCCCGCACTCCGGTGGGTGACTTGCTCCACGTCTCGTACGCGGAGATCGGGGGGCCCTCATCCTGCCGAGGCCCGGGGGTCAAGGGATCGGGAAGGTGGTGAAGGATTCACCACAAGGTGGTGAAGGATTCACCACAGAGAACACGGAGGTCGCGGAGGGTCTCCGTGTGATTACCGTCGCTCCACGCCTCGCGCGCCAACATTCGCATTTGTTGTTGGGGGGGGTGGAAGGCCCCTCATCCTGCCGAGGCCCGCCACGCGAGATCGGGAACCTGTGGTGGGAGCCGTGAACCCTCTGTGTCCTCCGCGCTCTCTGTGGTTCAAACCGGGGGGAGGCGGGGCTTGCACACCAGGACCCGGTCTTGGTGTCGGGGGTGGAAGGCCCCTCATCCTGCCGATGGCCCGGGGGTCCGGGATCGGGAAGGTGGAAAGGATTCACCACAGAGAACGGTAGAGTAGGCGCCAGGTTGCCCTGGCGCCCCTCGTCAAACCGGACGGGCGGGTTTCCCGCATCCGGCTTCCCCGACAGATTCACCGGTCGGGCTCTCGGGGAGTCGCGCGACTACAGCAGTTCCAGACCCAGACGTT
>JBGSKF010000223.1:0-4457 GCA_041741375.1 Gemmatimonadales bacterium
GAAGGTGATTCCGTCCACGATCTCCGTGCGATCGAGCGCGAGCGCCACCGCTCGTCGAGCCGCCCAGCGATCGAACGGTGGTCTGCGAGTGTTGAACACGAGGGAGACGGTGAAGAGGAGGGGATAGTCGAGCACCTCGAGATCCGGTTGGCGGCTGACGAACGCGGTGTGGGCCGGTGCGATCCCCGCCAGGTCAAGCTCCCCCGACGAGAGCGCCGCAAGCTTGGTGGCTGGTTCATCCACCACAGCCACCACCAGTCGCTCGAGCAACGGAGGCCCGCCGAGCTCGGCGGGAAAGTCCTCGTTGCGCTCGAAGACCCACCGGCGATTCGCCTCATGCGTCACGAACCGGAACGGGCCGTTGCCCACCGGATGTTCATTCCACTCGGCTCTACGGAGGTCTGCATGGGGCACGGCACCCAGCAGGTGTCTCGGCACGATGGCGAGGTCGGTGAGGACATCGGGGATCCGGGTTTGCGGGGCGCTGAAGGTGAGGGAGACGGTGGTGTCGTCCGGCGCGTGAACGGAAGTGAGCTGGCTCAGATCGGTGGCGCGGGGGTAGCCCGTCTCGGGATCGCGCGCCGCGTCCAGGGTCCAGGCCACATCGTGGGCGGTGGTCGGAGTGCCGTCGTGCCAGCGAAGCGCGGAGGTGATCGTGAACGTGACCTTGGTCCGGTCCTCCGACCAATCCCAGCTCCGCGCAAGATACGGTTCCACCTGGAGCAGCGAGTCGTACCGGACCAGTGTGGTGAGCAGGACATACCGCTGCACCTGCTTCGCGAGAGGATGCGTGGTGACGAGAGGGTTGGCACTCTGGAGGTCGGCGCCCGAGGCGAGAAGCACGGTCCCCGGACGGCGGTCGGCCTGCCTGCCGCACGCGGCGAGCAGGCAGAGCAGCACGATGAAGGGTCTCGGCAACCGAAGCAGGGGCATTATTGAAGTGTGAAGTTGGAAGTGTGAAGTTTGAAGTGTGGACAGGGAGGGGTGGAATGTGAAGGGGGAGAAATTGCAGTATGAAGTTTGAAGGGTGAAGTGTGAAGGGTGCAGGGGGGGCCCTCGGGGCCCATTTTGCCACCGGAACGTCACCCCGGCGAACGCCGGGGTCCATGGTCGAGCATGCAAATGACTCACACGAAGACACGAAGACACGAAGGGCACGATGCTCCTGGCACTGCCTCAACTCAAAGTCACGAGGGCGCACGGACGCAAAAGGCGGACGATCTCGGACCCGGGGCATCGGCAGGAGGGGGGGAATAATCAGAGATTCCTTAACAGGGTGAATGACGATGCGTCTCCTGACCGGGGGACACCTCTGACGGGAGAGACTGCCCATGCGGATGAACGCTTTCTTGTGGCACGGGACAGGGGTGCTTGTAATCATTGGCTGCAGCGGGTCGGGCGCGACGTCGCCGAGCGACAATCCGGGTCCGGACGTGACGAGTCCGGTCCCGATCGACCTGCAGGTCGGCGGCACCGCGGCCACCTACAAGGGGCTTCCGCTCCAACTGGTGGACAACGGGGTGCCGCAGGTGAGTCCGGTCGACGGGATCATCGGGATCGTGTGCGTTGGCATGAGCAACAGCAACCAGGAATGCGCGGATTATCGCACCCGGGTCACGGGAGAGTTCGCGGATCAGATCGCGCCGGCCGTGCGGGTGGTGAACTGCGCCGTCGGGGGCCATGCGATCGAGCGATGGATCGATCCGGAGTTCGACGCTGTCCTCTGGGACGCTTGCCTCACCCAACGGCTCCCCCAGGCCGGCGTCCGGCCCGACCAGGTCCGGGTGATCTGGCACAAGGCAGCCAACCAGTTCACCACCGGTCCCGGGGGAGTCCCCCTCCCCACGTACCCCACGGTGGGCAGCGACTTCGAGGCCTTTGTCCAGAACCTCGATGCCTTCGCGGCGCGGGTCCGAGGAAAGTTCCCCTCCATACAGGCCGTCTATACCTCTTCCCGCAGCTACGGCGGATTCTCCGGCAACACGGGACGCGGGGAACCCCTGAGCTACGAGGAGGGTCACGCCCTGAACCAGTGGCTCCAAACCCATGCCATCGTGGAGGGCATCTGGTACGGATGGGGGCCCTACCTGTGGGCGCCCGACTGCGCCAGCGGGATGACCAACGGCGGGGGCATCTGCTACACCCAGGACGACTATGTCGCGGACGGGGTCCATCCCGGGCCCGGGGCGCGGCAGAAGATCTCGACCCTGCTGCATGCCCGGTTGCTGCGGGAGGCGTGGTATCGGCGGTAGGGGGTAGGGGGTAGGTGGTAGGCGGTAGGTGGTAGGGGGTAGGTGGTAGGTGGTAGGCGGTAGGCGGTAGGCGGTAGGCGGTAGGCGGTAGGCGGTAGGCGGTCCCGGCGAGGGTACTACCTCCTACGAGCTGTGCTCTATGTCCTAAGTCCTCTGTCCTAAGTCCTCTGTCCTACGTCCTCTGTCCTACGTCCCTTTGTCCTACGTCCAGCGTCCGCGATACATTCCCCCATGCTCTCCCTCCTGGCCGGCCGCCTGGTCCGGGGCGTCCTCGTGGTGTTCGGGGTCGTCACCCTGACCTTTGTCCTGCTGCACCTGGCACCCGGGAATCCGGTGACGCTCCTCCTCGGGCCCTCGGCGTCTCCAGCTCAGGTCGAAGCCCGCACCCACGCCCTGGGGCTCGACCGGCCCCTGCCGGTACAGTACGGGAAGTGGTTGGGCCGGGCGGTCCGCGGCGATCTGGGAGAGAGCATCGCGACCGGTCGGCCGGTGGCCACCATGCTCCGGGAGGCCTGGCCCCGGACGGCGCTGCTCGTGGCCCTCTCCCTCGCGGCGAGTTACCTGCTCGGTCTCCTTGTCGGAGCCATCCAGGCCACCACCAGACGGCGGGGAGTGGATCACGCCCTCTCCATTGGTACCCTTACGCTGTTCGCCATGCCCTCCTACTGGCTCGGTCTGTTGCTGGTGATGATCTTTGCCTGGCAGTTGCGGTGGTTCCCCGCCTTCGGAGCAGCGGGTCTCGACGCCGATTTTCTGACGGGGTGGGCCCGGGTCCAGGACCGGCTGGCGCATCTCGCCCTCCCCCTCCTCACCCTCACCCTGATCGGGGTGGGTGGCGTGGCGCGCTACGTCCGGGCCGCGATGCGGGACGTCCGCGAGGCCCCATTCGTCGTTGCCGCGCGGGCCCGCGGGCTGGGCAGCGGCCGGGTCACCCGGCGCCACATTCTCCGTAATGCGCTCGTCCCCGTCGTGACGCTGCTCGGCCTGTCGTTGCCGGCGCTCTTTTCCGGCACCGTGTTCATCGAGGTGATCTTCGGGTGGCCCGGCGTCGGACTGGTGCTGGTGCAGGCGGTCGGGGCGCGGGACCTCCCGGTGGTGATGGCAGCCACCACGGTCAGCGCCATTCTCGTGGTGGTCGGGAACCTCCTGGCTGATTTGCTGACCGCCCGAGTGGACCCCCGGGTCGGGCTCACCCCCGATTCCAATGACTGAACGACCTCACCCCAGCTGGGGAGCGGGAGCCACTCTCGGTACCGTCATCCTGGCGCTTCTGGTCGGGACGGCGCTCCTCGCTCCCTGGATCGCGCCCGACCCCGGGGCCCAGAGCGACCTGGTCCACACCCGGTTCCTGGCCCCGTTCACGACCGACCTGAACGGCACCTTCCATCTCTTCGGAACCGACCGGTTGGGGCGCGACCTCTGGGCCCGGCTGGCCCATGGGGCCCGGATCTCACTCGGAGTCGGCGCACTTGCCGTGCTTCTCTCCTCGGGGATCGGCCTCCTGGTGGGAGCGGTGAGTGCGGTCTACCCGCGCCATGTGGGGGGGGTGCTCATGGGGGGGACCGATCTGGCCCTCGCCCTTCCTCGCGTGGTGTTGCTCCTGCTGCTCGCCGCCCTCTGGCAGCCCAGTGCCGCACTGGTGGTGGTGGTGCTCGGCCTCACCGGCTGGATGCCGGTGGCCCGCCTGGTGCATGGCGAGACCCGCGCCGTGCTTGCCCGTCCCTACGTCGAGGGCGCCGTCGCTCTGGGGTCACCCCGGCGCCGAGTGCTGCGAGCTCATGTGATCCCGAACGTTCTCACCCCGGTGATCACCGCCTCGGTTCTGGGAATGGCCAACGCCATCTCCCTCGAAGCCGGCCTCAGCTTTCTGGGCGTCGGGGTGCAACCTCCGACGCCAAGCTGGGGGGCGATGATCGCGTCGGGACGGGAGACGATCGTGAACGCGCCGTGGGTGGCCCTGCTCCCCGGGATCCTGCTGGTGACGACCGTCGTGGCGCTGGCGATGGTGGGGGATCACCTGCAACGGACCAATGATCAAGGACCAGTGATCAATGACCAATGATCACTAAACCACTACCGGCTGGAAGCCGGTAGGTTCACGGAGTTTCGTGAGCGACGGACTGAAGTCCTTCGCTCACGATGGGGTCACACGAAAGTTCTCGTCCCCGTCCCCGGGTTCTGTACCGTCCTGACCCTGGATATACG
>JBGSKF010000224.1:0-23345 GCA_041741375.1 Gemmatimonadales bacterium
ATCGGCGCGTCCCACCGCCGATGCGCGCCGCGTGGCCGGGCACCTGCGGCGCTGCGGGCGGTACGCCCTCGTGGCGGCCCTCCCTCCGAACGGCGGGACAGTCTCCCTGGCGGCGGGCCTCGAGCGCATCGAGGTCCGCACCATCTCCCTCTCCCGCCCCACTCCCGACGACCTCTCCGTGCTGGCCCGCTGCAACCGGGGAGAGGGGGACGGATCCGATCATCCCTTGGCCCGGCTCCGCCGGATCGCCGACGCACTCGCGACACTCCCCCTCGGCGACCGCTTCTTTCGCGCCTTCCGGACCACGCTTGTCGACATGCGGGAGGCCCTTTCCGCCCGGATACCCGTCTCCATCCGTCATGAACTGGTGCTGCTCCAGCTCACCCGCATCCTCTTCCTCCACTTCGTGCAGGCCCGCGGGTGGCTCGACGGCCGTCCCGCTTTCCTGGCGGAGCTGCTGGAGACCTGTCTCCGCCGCGGAGGCGACCTGCAGCGGGATGTGCTGGACCCGCTCTTCTTCGGCACCTTCAACCTGCCGCCGGAACGACGGGCCCGGCGCGCCCGGGGCTTTGGTCCCCTCCCCTTCCTGAACGGCGGGCTGTTCGAGCGCCAGGCGATCGAGCGCCGCTGGCCTGTGGTCATTCCCACCGAGCAGTGGCGGAACGCCTTCGACGATCTCTTCCTCCGCTACCACTTCACCGGACTCGCCGGGGGACCGGAGAGCGTCGACCCCGAGATGCTGGGCCGAGTGTTCGAAGGGGTGATGGATCCCGAGGAGCGGCATGCTTCGGGGACCTACTACACGCCACCTCCGCTGGTGAACGCCCTCCTGGGGGACGCTCTGGCCGCCTGGCTCTCCCGGCGTCTCGGCATCCCGCTTGGGGAGGCGGAGGACCGTCTCCTCGATCCCGACGGTGTGGTCCACGCCGTCATGCGCGACATCCGGATCCTCGACCCCGCCGTGGGATCGGGCGCCTTTCTGGTGGCCGCCTTGCGCCGCCTCTCCGGCCTCGACCCCGAGCCTCTCTCCCTGGCCCAGCGACGGCGGCGCATCCTCGCCACCTCGCTCCATGGTGTGGACCGGAACCCCAACGCCGTCCGGCTCACCGAACTCCGCCTCTGGCTCGAGCTGCTCACCGGCGATGCCGATCTGGGCCCCGACCTCCTGCTCCCTCTGCCCAACCTCGACGGCGCTATCCGGCAGGGCGATTCCCTTTTCGCCCCGGCCGACCTGGTGACCACGGGCCTTCCCCCCTCGGCCATCACCCGTCTCATCGAGGTCCGCGGCTCCCTGGAGCAGGCGCACGGTCCCGAGCGACGACCGGCGGTGCGCGCCCTCCGGTTGGCGGAGCTCGCGGTCTGGAAGGCGTTGCTGGCGGACACCGAGCGACGCTGGTCGGACCGCATCACCGAACTTCATGCGGCGGTGCGGTCACCCGATCTCTTCGGGGAGACGGTACGGTCTCCCTCCCTCCAGCAGGCGCTGGCCGATGCGCGACAGAAGAGGCGGGAGGTGCGCCTGCTCCGGCAGCGGCTCCGGCTCACCGGGGAACTTCCGTGGTTCCATTATGCGGTGCAGTTCGCGGACACAATGGAGAGCCGGGGAGGCTTCGACCTGGTCGTCGGCAACCCGCCGTGGGTGCGCGCCGAGTCGTTGTCGCGCGGGGAGCGGGACCGGCTGCGGGGGCGGTACCGCTGGTGGACGGCGGGACCGGGCACGCGGGGGTACCGTCACCAGCCCGATCTCTCCATCGCTTTCCTGCAGCGCGCGTTCGAACTCGCGCGGCCGGGAGGGATCGTGGGGTTCGTGCTCCCCGGCAAGTTGCTGACCGCGAGTTATGCCACCCGGGCGCGTCATGCGATGGCGGCGTCGGCCACGATCAATGTGGCGAGTGATCTCACCGGCGATGCCCGCGCCCGGTTCGACGCCACGGTGTACCCGATGGCCCTCGTGGCCTGCCGGGAGCCACCCGCGGCGATGCATGCGGTTCGCACCGGTCTCGGGAATCGCGAGGAGACCGTCTCCCAGACCCATCTCGCCGGTGGTGGTCCCTGGATCCTCCTTCCCGACCGGATGAAGGACCTGGTGATGCGGCTCCAGGCGTCGGGCCCCTCGGTGGGGGACCAGTGGCACTGTCACCTGGGTGTGAAGACCGGGTGCAATCGCGTGCTACTGGATCCTCCGGAGACGCTGGAACCCACGGTGATTCGGCGCGCGGTCCGCGGGCGCGATGTGGGTCCCTTCGCGCTGACGGGCGGAGTCAGGTTGCTCTGGGGATATCACGCGAACGGGAGAGTTCGCTCCCAGCTTCCCCGGCGGGCAGCCGCCTACTGTGCCGAGCACGAGGCGGAGCTCCGGGAGCGCGCCGACTATCGCGACGGCCCGCTCTGGCAGCTCTTCCGGACCGAGGCTCTCCAGGCGGAGGCCTGCGTGGTGTGGGCCGATCTGGCCCCGCAACTGGGCGCCGCCGTGCTGCTCGACCCCGGGCGATCCCTCGTCCCCCTCAACACCTGCTACCTGATCCCGGCACCTCGCCGGGAGGCACGGGCCCTCGCCGCCTGGTTCAACTCGACCTGGATCCGCGCGCTGGCGGCTCTCGTGGCCGATCCCGCCGCCTCGGGCTACCGGCGGTTCAATGCGCGCGTGGTGTCGAGTCTCCCCTGCCCCGGGGTCATCCTCAGCGATCCCACCCTCACAGACTGGGACAGCAGCCGCTCCCAGGACGACCTGGACGACTTCACCGGCACCTTTCTCCAGCTCTCCCCCGGAGACCATGACACTCTGGCGACGCTCCGCGCTGCGACCCCCCATTCTCGTCGCTGAATCACTCCGCGACGGGGAGCATCTCCTCACCGGAACCATCCTTCCCCCGGGAGAGGCGGTCCCCGCGCTGGTGGCGGCGGCCATCGCCCGGGTGCTCCGCCCGGTGAGTCGTCCCGACGCCGTTCCCCCTTCATGGCTCCGTCCCCCCCAGGTCTGGCCCTTCCGCCGAGCACTCGGCGCCCTGGATCGCCACAGCGGCGCGATGCTGGCGCTGCCGACGGGGAGTGGGAAAACCTGGATCGCTCTGGCGGTGGCGCGGACCCTGGCACCGGGACCGGTCGGCGTGGTGGCCCCGGCGGTGCTGCTGCCCCAGTGGCGCGACGTGGCGGCCCGGTGCGGGGTGCCGATCGTGGCCCTGTCGATGGAGTCGTTCAGCCGAGGACCGAAACCTCTGCCCCCGCACCCATTGGTGATCGTCGATGAGGCGCATCGTCTGCGGAACCCCGGGACCCAGCGGTACCGCCGGTTGGCTCGCGCGCTCATCGGCCATCGGGTCCTCTTCCTCACGGCCACTCCGGTCGTGAACCGGCTCGAGGATCTCGGACAGGTGCTGCGACTCGGCATCCCCACCGATGCGCTGGCTCCCGCCGGGCTCCCCGACCTGGTCCTGAGCCCTCACCCCCGGCCGATGGTGGTGGACGCGCTGGGTGAGGTGGTGATCACCGGTCCCCACCCGACGGCGCCCCTGGCGGTCCACCGCACGGTGACATGGTCCGTGCCGCCGGGAATCCGGGATCTCATTCAGGGAGTGTCAACCCTTGCCTGCACCGGCGACGAGGCGGGGCGTTCCCTGCTGCGCCACACCTTCTGGACCGCGCTCGCCTCGAGTCCGGCGGCACTCCGGATGGCCCTCGTGCGCTATCGGTCCCTTCTTCTGCATGCTGCCGACGCCGCACGGGCCGGGCGAGGGGTGACTCGGCGGGAGCTGCATCGCCTGCTCGGGCAGGAACCGGAGCAGCTCCTGCTCTGGGAGTTGCTGGGAGACGATGGACCCGTCACCCTCCCGCTCGACGACCTGCACCGGCTCGCCCCGATGCTCGAGGCGGTGGGGGCCGAGTGCGCAGAGCCGGACGACAAGCTCCTTCGCCTCCGTCCGCTCCTGGCGGAGGGTCCTCCGACGATCGTGTTCACCACCCGCGCGGCGACGGTCACCTGGCTCCGCCGTCATCTGAAACCCCAAGTCCACTGGTGCACCGGGAGCGCGGCGGGTGTCGATGCGCTGCGGTGCGACCGGGACGCGGTGCTCCAGCGATTCCGTCCCGGCGGAGGGGCTGCGCCCGGCGATGTGCTGGTCACCACTGATGTCTCGTCGGAAGGGCTCGACCTGCAGGGCGCGGGCCGTGTGGTGCATTATGACCTGCCCTGGTCGCCCCTTCGGATGGCGCAACGCACCGGACGGATCCGACGCCCCGGGTCGCTGCACGCCAACGTGGAGGTCATTGCGTTTCATCCTCCGCCGGAGATCGAACAGCATCTCGGTCAACTCGCCATCCTGGACCGGAAGCGCTCCCTCCCCCCGCTTGTGGGTCTCGGTGAGAACGAGGACGCCCCCTGGCGATGGCGCGACGCCCTGGCCCGGCTGTGGGAGGATCGTCCCTGGCACTCGGGGGTTTCCTGGATTCCCGACGCTCCGGACGGGCTCCTGGTGGGCCTCCGGCTCAGGGTCCGCGGGCGCACGATCGGTGGCCGCTGCTGGTGGTGGTCCGAGGGACGATGGACCGAGGGGGTGCTCGCCGTCTCCGATGCTCTCACCCGGGCGGATCGGCCAGCCGCACCGATGCCCTCCCCGGCGCTCCTGAGAACGGTGGCGCTCCTGGTGTCGGAGCCGGTGGCCCGGACGACGCGCGAGATGCACGCCCGTCACTGGCCCCTGGCCCGGGAGGGTGTCCGCGGGGTTCTCCTCTCCCGGCTCTTCCGGCTCGGCCAGCAGGCGGCCCGGGCCCGGGATCACCGCATGGTGGCCGCGATCGGTTCCGCCGTGAGCTTCGTGCGACGGGGTCACACGGCGGGAGAGGAGCCGTGGCTCACAGAATTACTGGCGCTTCCCGCGTCGCGTCTGCCGGCGTGGACGGCGACGCTCCCGGAGCACGAGGTCGTGATCACGCCCCGGGTGGAAATGGTCGGAGTCCTTGCGTTCGGAGGTTTGAAGTCTGTCGGACCATTCACAAACGGCTCATACCGGGAGAAGCGTGAGCCTTGACGGTCCACCGTTTCATCCGCGACAACTGATGGGGCAGGGGTGCCCATGCCGTCATTGCGAGGGCCCGCAGGGCCCGTGGCACTCTCGTGTGCCCATGCCGCCTCGCGATGACATGGACCGGAAGGTCTCGAAGAACCCCGACCCGCTGTCACTCACCGTTGATCCTCCCACCCGGGCCTCGACCCGCCAGCGCCCCCGCATCTGCAGAAACGCCTGGCGCAGATTCCCATCCAGCCCGCCCGGGGTCGCATGGAGATCCTGCACCTCCACCTCCAGCCGGAGCGTGTCCCGCTCCCGGCTCGCCACAAGGGTGAACCGCGCCGGACCCTCCACGCCCCACACCCCCGTCTCCTGCCTTCCCTCGTACCCGATCGTCCGGAACCGGAACACTTGGCGGAGTCCCGCCGAATCGACCAACGCCAGGAAGAACGGCGCGTTCCCCGGCGCCTCCTCCCCCTCTCGCACCCCACCGTACAGCAGATCGTAACGGGTCCCCTGCCCCGCTCCCCACTCCCAGGTGATGTTGCGCCACACCCCCCAGTTGTGATCGTGATAGGCCGAAGCACCCGCGAGCCACCGGCAGCGCCCTCTCAGGCAGAGCCGGCCGGTGGCTTGGGCCCGCAACGCCGGCACCACGTAGCCCGACCGGAAACCACCTCCCTCGTTGAGCTCGATCGGTGGGAAGTACCGGTGCGTGGCGGGTGTCACGGTGAGATCGATGGTCAGGGTACCATCGGGGCCCCTCGCCTGGCCGGACAGGATGTACTGTCCACCGCGCTGATGAACGCTCGCGGCACCCAGTTCGAGATCGGCCCGGGTGGTGTCGAACACGATCTGATCACCGGACACCCGCGTCTCGTAGCGAACATGCCGCCCGTCGGGTCGCCTCGCCGTCACCAGGAGTTGTCCCCCGAACTGATCGGTCCCCGGAGCGCCACTGACCAGGTAGGTGATGTACCACCACTCATCTCCATCCCCCACGTTGAAATAGTGCCACTCTGCCCAGGTCGAATCAGGAGTCTCGGGATGGTGAAACCGGTCGAGGTCGTCGTAGAGCTGCTGCGGCGTGGGGGCAAACCACCGGGTGTCCGCGGGGGTGTCCTCCCAGACCCCCCCGAGGATTTCGAGTCCCGATCCGACTTCCCGGGCCCGGCTCGGGATCTCCCCCCCTGCTCGAACCGGATGCACCGCGCCATCCGGGGTCTGGAGATAGAGCAGCTTGTCCTCGATTACCGGACTCACCGCCCGCACCGCCTCCCCTTCCCGGGGACCGCCCAGCGTCATCCTCTGCAGGAACCTGGCCCGGTCCACGCCGAGAAACATCCCCCGCAACGCTCCGGTGCGGAGCGCCTCAAGGTCGATCCCCTGCGGGAGCACCGTCACCTCGCCTCCACCAACCAGCCGGACATCCCGGGACTGGACCAGCATCGCCTCCCCCACCGAGAGAAGCACGATCATGACGCCCACACCCACCGCAAACCCGGCCAGGAGGGCCACCGCCCTCGCCTTCTTTTCCATCAGATGACGGAACGCCAGAATGAGAAGCATCAGGCCGACTGCTCCGCGGCCACCCGGCCGTCCAGCAACTCCACCACGCGCGACGCCGCGGCGGCCAGGTGAGCGTCGTGCGTCACCACTACGATCGTGGTGCCATCCCGGTTGAGGCGGCGGAAGAGCGCCAGGATCTCCCTCCCCGTCGCCATGTCGAGCTCCCCGGTCGGTTCATCCGCCAGGATCACAGCGGGCCGGTTGGCCAGCGCCCGGGCGATCGCCACCCGCTGCATCTCGCCTCCCGAGAGTTCCGTGGCCCGGTGGTGCATCCGGTCTCCCAGTCCCACATAGTGGAGGAGCTCCTCCGCCCGGGCACGCCGCTCCCCCTTTCCCGACCCCGCTTCGGCCAGGGGAAGTTCCACGTTTTCCCGGGCGCTCAACACCGGCAGGAGGTGAAAGCGCTGGAACACGAACCCGATCCGTTCGAGGCGCAGCCGGGTGAGTTCCCGGTCGGTCAGCGCGTCGAGCCGGATCCCCTCGAATTCCACCCACCCGTCGGTGGGGGTGTCGATCCCGCCGAGGAGGTGCAGGAGGGTCGACTTTCCGCTGCCGCTCGGGCCCGTGATCGCCAGATAGTCGCCGGTTTCCACCGCCACTGACACCCCGCGAACGGCCGAGACCGCGCGCCCCGGTGTGTCGTAGGCGCGATGCACTTCGCGCGCTTCCAGAATCATGGTCATGGGCAGGATGGTAGCGGGTCCGGAGACCGGGGGCCAACCCCGAATGCACAACGCCCGGTCACAGGGGACCGGGCGTCTTGTACGACTCACCTCCGACGGGGGAGTGACTCACAGCCGGAGGTGCGCCAGTTCCTTGCCCCGGGGTGTCGAGCTCACGTTGCTGAGCGACTCCATCGTCAGTGACGCGCCGTACACCGGGCCGAAATCCTGGGGAAGGGTCAGGGTCAGGATCGCCGGATGGGTCGGATCCACTTTCACCTCGGCACCCTTGACCATCCCGTCGGGGCACATGAACCAGAAGTGGTACGCCTCGCCCGCGGGAGCAGCGGGGATGCCATGGACCACGACCTTCCACCGCTTGGTGGAGTTGTCGGCGAAGATGAACATGCCCCCTTCGTAGCCATCTCCCTTGATCGTGGTCTGCAGGATGTGCTGCGCCCGCTGCATGATGCCCAGGGTGTCGCTCAGGGCGTCGAGCCGCTCCCGAGTGACCATCAGGGTCGACTCCAGACGGGCCGAGTGCCGGCTCACCAGACCAAGACCCACGACGAGAGCCAGCATCGCGGCGATGGCCAGCGGCTGCATCACCCGGCGCCACAGCGGACGGATCTCATGATCCAGCACCGCCACGGTGATCTGCCGGGTGAAGCCGGGACGCGGAGCCACCGGGCGCACCGCCATCGGAAGCCATCCGAGATCCCGTTCGATCTCCTCGATCGCCTTGCGGCAGTTCTCGCACCGGGGCAGGTGATCCTCGAAGAGTTCTTCCTCCTGCCGTTCCAGTGCCCGGGCGATGTAAGCCGCCTGGTTCTCGATGTACCAATCGTGAGCGTTCATACGATCCATTCCTTCAGGGTGGCCAGCGTACCGCGCAACCGGCCAAAGGCCAGTCGAAGCCGGGTCTTGACGGTGCCCAGCGGGATCTGCAGCTCCTCCGCAATCTCCGAATGCGTGAGGCCCCGGTAAAAGGCGAGGTAGATCGCCTTCTGCTGCTCCGGGGGAAGTTCCTTCATCGCCGCCTGCACCTTCTCGTGCACATGCCAGCCCGGCTGGCCCGCTTCATTCGGCTCCTCCGGCGGGGTGATGGCATCGCCGATGTCCGAATAGATCTCCGCGCGACGGGTCTTGACCACGTGCCGCCGCTGGGACCGCAGCCGGTCGATCGCCCGGTTCCGGGTGACCCGCAACAGCCACGGCATCAGGCCCCCCTCGGCGTCAGGCGAGATCTCGATCCGGTTCCACGCCACATGAAACGACTCCATCACCACTTCCTCCGCCTCGGCCGGATCCGAGAGCATCGACTGCGTCACACCGAGCAACCACGGGGTGGCCAGGTCGATCAACTCCACCAGGGCCCGCTCATCCCGGGCGATGAGTCGCTTTCGAATCGATGATTCGCGCTCGACCGAGAGAAAACGACGTGTTGCGTTCCTGCCACGGTCCGTAGTCGGTTGGCTCACAGCTAGCATAGTAATCGGCCCGTTCCGGTGAAGGGAGCGGCCGGTTCCGGGACTGGAACCGGTTCCATTTAGAAGTAGGACGACGCCACCGGCGGGCTGGATCTCGGGAGCCGGGAAATTATCCCCCATCCTCCCGGAGAGTGGCGGCGATCGGAGCCCGGGAGGCGAACCAGGCGGGGATCAGACCGGCCAGGAGTCCCGTTCCGGCGATCACCGCGGCGGCGACGAGGAGAGGAACTGGCTGGGCGATGAAGAAGGAGACCGACGCGGGGAGCCCCGGGAACTGGGTGAGGATGGTGTCGAGGTATCCTGCGGTCAGGAGCCCGAGCGCCATCCCCAGACTCCCGCCGACAGCCGTGAGCACCGCCCCCTCGAGGAGCACCTGCCGGAGAATGGTGTTCCGTGATATTCCGATGGCGCGCAGAGTGGCGATTTCGCCGAGTCGCTCGTTGACGGTGATGGTGAGAATGGTGGCGACAAGAAGTGCGGCGACACCGAGACTGATGGCGCCGAGAATGACGGACAGTTGCCGGAAATAGGTAAGCCGTCCCCGGAACTGGGCCACGAGGGAGGCCAGACTGTTCACGGAAACCGCCGGGTGTCGGGCCGCGAGCCGGGCAGCCACGACCGGGGCCAGGGTGTCGTGGGCTGCCATGACGAGAATGGCGGAGGCGCGGTCCTCCCCCCGGCCCCCGGAGAGGTGCTGCATGGTGCCGAGCGTGGTGCCGAGCGAAAGCTGGTCCCGGGCATCGTAAAGCCAGCGGACCACACCACGCACCGCCAGGCGTCGCTCGGTGCGGGCCAGCCCGGCGAGGGGGTCGAGTTCTCCTTCGACGGTGATGGTATCGCCCGGGGCGAGTCCGAGAACCTGCGCGGCCACCTCCCCGAGAAGCAGGCCTGTCGAATCGCCGGGTGTGAGATCGGATCCCGTCTGCAACTCATGAAGCCCCTGTGCCCGGGGATCGAATCCATACCCGGTCAGGGGGACCAGGGAGTCGGCGGAACGGAGGAACACCGTCGTCCCCAGAATCGCTCCCGCCCGGGCGACACCGGGATCGTCCCGGATCGAGCGGACCAGTGCACCTGCGTCGGCGAGCGTGGCCTCGGTGTCGAAGGGGAGGGTGCCCTTGGGGGAGACCCGGATCTGATACCCGCGGGCGAGCACCAGGCGCTCGAAGGAGATCTCCATTCCGCTGCTGAGGAGCACCATGTCGAGCAACAGGGCCGCGGCCACGGCGATGCCCCCGATGGCGAGTCCGCTCCGCACCGGGTGGCGGCGGAGATTCCGCAGGATGCCGGTGATCACCCGCGCCGCCAGAGAAGAAGGGGTTGGGCGGCGGAAAGGCGGGCGGCGGCCACGGCCCCGGCACCGATTCCCAGGACCACGGAGAGAGCGACGCCGAATCCGACGATGCCGGGGGTGAGGAGAGAGAAAACCAGGGGCGTGTCGAAGAGGGTCTGGTAGTAGATGTTCGTGAGTGCGCCCGCCACCCAGGCGAGGATCACTCCCATGGCGCTCCCGACGAGGCTCACGATGCTGGACTCGAGCACGAGGGCCCCGACGATGGTGCGACGACGGATCCCTATCAATCGCATGACTGCGGTGTCCTTCCGCCGTGCCTCGACCTTGAGCAGCATGATGCAGAGGAGGAAGACGGCACTGGCCACGATCGAGATGACCCCGATGGCCCGGTGAAAGCGACTCACCACCGCGAAGGTGCGGGAGGATTCCGCGGCAATCCGAACCGAGGGTTCGGCCCGGAAGCCGACGGCGCCCTGATTGAGGCGGGCGGAGAGTGCCTCGGGATCAGCCCCGGGTTGGAGAGCCAGGCCGAAGCGATCGACCCGGTCGGGGGCGCCGAGCAGGGTGGCGAGGTCAGGGAGGTGGAGCCGGAGACGGTACTCCCCTCGCAGCACGGTGGCCGGATCGGGCGGGGGCTCGTGGATGGCGGTGATGACGGCTCGGCGCGTGACGGCATCGGGAGTGGTGCCGAGGAAGAGGGTATCGCCGATGGAGAGATCGAGTACGGTGGCGAGGCGCTGTTCGATGGCTATGGGGAGGATGGGTGTTTGGTGAAACAGGGAGTAGGGAGTAGGGAGTAGGGTGGAGGTGTAGGGGCGACGCATCCGTCGCCCTTGCGGCCGGAAGCCGGGTACGAACGTCCTGTGTATGTCCTGCGCCCCCCTATGTCCTATGTCCTGCGTCCTATGTCCTCGGGTATCGGGTACCGGGTGGTGGGCCACGGGGGCATCCCCGGTTCCGAGCATGAGAAGCAAGGGCGTAAAAAAGGAAGCGATCGACATGGGGCGGAGTATAGCAGGGTCGAAGCGCTGGGGGCACGATCGAAAGGGCGATGGGGGACGGGAGCGGCGGCCGGGCGTGCGGGCGAAGAGGGGAGGTGAGGAGTCTGGTTCAATCCTGTCCGTAAGGGACTAACGCGCATTGGGCCTGGTGCAGAGCACCAGCGCCCCGATTTCCGGCCCGATGATCCGCGAGGCATCCCCGCACCGGATGGTCATCGGGCCATTGAACGGTTCCCGCGATGCCACGGTCACTTCGGCGCCGGGAACCAGACCCGCGTCGCCGATGTAGCGGAGTCGCTCCGGTTCCGCCGTGTCGATACGCCGCACCTCGACGGTCTCGCCCACCGGAGCATCCGACAGCGGCGTGTAGATCAGCTCCTCCACCGAACCATCATGATCGGGGATCGGATCGCCGTGGGGATCGAAGCGCGGATGGCCCAGCGCCTGCGCCATCCGCTCCACCATCCGGTCCGACACCGCATGCTCCAGCCGCTCCGCCTCGTCATGCACCTCGTCCCACGTGTAGTCGAGCCGCTCCACCAGATAGGTCTCGATCAGGCGGTGCCGCCGCACCATCCGGAGCGCCGCCCTCCTCCCCTCCACGGTCAGCACCACACCCCGGTACGGCACGTGCTCCAGAAGACCCTGCTCCGAAAGCCGCTTGATCATCCCGCTCACCGACGGAGGCGCCAGATCCAGGGACTCCGCGATCTCGGAGGTGGTCGCACTGCGGCCCCCCAGCGAGATCCGGTAAATCGCCTTGAGATAGTCCTCGACAGACTGGGTAAGGAGGTTGTCCGGCATCGGGGAATGGTACAGCAGGAAGTAGGGAATAGGGAGTAGGGAATAGGGAGTAGGGTACAGGTCGTAGGGGCGGCCCGTGGGCCGCCCTGTAGGGAACAGGGCGTAGGGGTGGCCCGTGGGCCGATCTTTGGGGCCATGCGCCAGCATCGCCCGAGCATCAGGTGACCACGAAAGGCGGTCATAGGGGTGAATCACATTCGCCCTTGGTGGGCCCCTCGCTGATCCCATCGGCTTTCGGATTGGCCCGCTGTCCTTCTGTGCACCTTCGCGCCCTTGCGTCCTTGCGTTGATCCTTGCCGTGGGATTGATCAAGGGGGAGGGATTGGGGATCCCGGTCTTCGCGGAGCGATGATTGATCAGAGCTTCCCGGGCGTGGTGTACCGGATCCCTTGGTGCTCGCCGGGCTGGAGCCCGGCGCTCCCAGGGTACTCCACTCCCTATTCCCTATTCCCTACTCCCTGCTCTTTAGAAGTAGGTCGCGACGCCGGCTTGGACCGCCGAGGTCCGCTCCGTCGGATTTCCCTGAAGATCGCGGAACCGCTCGAGGCGATAGTTGAGCCGGAATACCGTCTCCGGGACCGGCCGGAAACTCAGCGCGAACGATACCGCGTTCCGCTCGTCGAACCGCTTCCGCCCCGTCGCACTGAAGCGTCCCTGGTTGAAGTCGGCCCGCTCGAGCCGCACGCCGAAACGCACGTGGGGATCCACGAGCCCCCGGATCCGGGGCCGGAACACCGTGGTCACCGCGTCGAGGTACACGCCCCACTGCCGGTCGCCCAGACTCTCCCGGAGGTCGTCCGGCAGATCGATCCGCGCGAACGCCACCTCTCCCCGGAGATCCACCGGTCCCACCGTCGTCTCCAGGTCAACCGCTGTGAGCGAGAGCCACTGCTTCTCCTCGATGGTCTCACCGTCGAGACGGAAGACGTTCCAGATCCCGCGATAGTGCGACAGGCCGATCTCGCCGAGCGTCGCGTGACGCGCCGCGACGCGCCCCGAGACCGTCGGCGAACCGTTCTCGTCGTCCTCGAAGAGCGAGACCCCCTTGCCACTGGCGAGCCGGGTCCGACCCTGGTCGTTGAGCACCACCCCGGAGTTGAGCCCGTTGCTGACGTAGGCGTCCCAGGAGAAGCCCCACTGGCGCGATCCGAATCGGCCGTAGGCGCCGAAACCCGCCTCCGAGAGGGTGGCGGGAATGATTTCGGTGGAGACGATGGGCCGCTCCACGAACTCGTACCGCGGTCCATCATGATTCACGTTGAACGCGCCGATGGGCGGAAGGAGCACCCCGCCCCGCAGCACGAAGGCAGGATGCAGCTCGAAGTCGAGCACCGCCGTCTCGACCCTGATCTCCTCTCCCCCCTCCTCGAACTCGAGCTCCGAGGTGAACCGGAGACGAGGCCCGAGCGACGAAAAGAGGAAGATGTTGAACCGCTGGAGATCGGTCGTGGGCCCCTCGGTGATCCCATCGGTCCTCGACCACGCCGCATTCGCCTCCAGGTATCCCCCAATCGCCGTCCGGCCCGCCTCGGCGATGAAGGGCCGGCGATAGATCCCCCCCTGTACCATCGAGGTATCCTGCGCGGCAAGCGTACCCGCCCACACCGCCAGCACCGGGATCCACAGCATCGCTCTCGGCATCACTCCCCCTCCATCCGGTTCAGGTCGATCACGATATCTTCCCCCTCGATCCTCGTGGCGAAGCGATGCAGCGGAGCCCGGGTCGGTCCCTTGAGCACCGCGCCCTCCCGGGTGTATTCGCTGCCATGGCAGGGACAGATCAGCCGGTCCGCCACCGGATCCACTTGGCACCCCCGGTGCATGCAGCGGGTGGAAACCGTGGTGAGCCGACCGTCGGCGTGGCGCACAACGAGGAAAGGCCAGCGCTGGTTGGGAGCCTCGACCAGAAGCTCCGTAACACCAGGCGTGAAGGATGCCGAGGACACATGGAGACGATTGTCGGTCACGACCCCGCGTACATACGGCCGACCGCCACACCCGACCAGGGGAAGCAGCGACGAGCTCGCGGCAAGGCCCACGGAGAGTCGCTCGACCTCCGAGAGAAATCGGCGTCGGTTCACAACGACCTCAGGAAGGCGAGCACCCGTTCCTGCAGCGACGCCGCGAGAGCCCGGAACGCCGACCGGCTCGCGGACCCCTCTCCCCCGTGGAACTCGATCGCCTCGCGCAGGGTCCGGGCCCGGCCGTCGTGGAGGAAGAAGGTCTGTCCGCCCTGGGACTCCTGCGCCAGACCGATTCCCCAGAGCGGTGCCGTGCGCCATTCCGAGGTGAGGGCGCGGCCCTCGGTGTAGCCATCGTCGAGCTCGGGTCCCATGTCGTGGAGCAGCAGGTCGGTGTAGGGGTGGAACGTCACCCGGTCGAGGGTCCGGATCGTGGAGGGTCCGGTCGTGAGGGACGGCAGGTGACACCGGGCACACCCGATCTCCTCGAAGATCCGGCCCCCCTCCACAACGTCGGGGTCGGTGGCATTGCGGCGCGGCGGCTCCTTCAGGGTGCGAAGGTAGAACACCACCGCCTGCACCGCCGCCGACGACACCTCGGGGTCGGCCGCGTTGTCGGTGGCGAACCCGCCGATGGACATGTTGACCGGGTCGGTGGGAAGGAGATCGCTCGTGACTCCCATGTCCTCTCGGTAGGCGGTGACCGTCTGATGGAGGAGTGAAATCGCCGAGGCCTTCTTGCCGAACCGGCCGATGAAGCGACCCCCAATGCGCTGCCGGGAGGCCCCGGTGGTTCCGTCGAGCACCGACTCCAGCGACACGATCTCCGACACCACGTCCGTTTCGTCCACGAGCTGGACTCGGCCGGAGATCCCGTCTCCATCCAGATCCTCCGGATCCTCGAGGGCGAGAAGCGTGGCGTCCTCCACCGCCTCCAGGAACCCGAGCCCCGTCACCGCCGGCGCCATGAACACCGCAACACCGGTGGCCTCGTCGGGCACAGTTTCCGGGACATGGCCCGGGATCGCCCGGTTCTGGATCTGCGGACCCCCATGGGGTCGCATCGGATCGAACCCCGAGGGAGTCATCCGGCCGAAGCGGGTGAGGTTGAAGACAGGGTGCCCCTTCCCGTCGCCCACGTGGCACCGTTCGCACGATTCGGCAACGAACACCGGCCCCAGCCCGTCGACCACACCGAAGATCCGCCCGAACTCCTCGTCACCCAGGATGTGTTGCCGCAATTGGGGACCGGAGAGACCCTCGAGGGGCCCCGCCAGCACCTCCGCATCGGCTGGTGCCGACGGTCCGAGAGTGTCGCAGCCGGCGATGGGAAGCGCCAGGGAAAGGACGACGTGGAGCTTGAGGTTCATATCGGGATGCCCGGCTGCCTAAGTCGTAAGTGATGTCTATGAGAAGATTATATTTTGTGACGCCTAAATTGTCAACCGGGCGCTCGACGCCAGGCTACCGTGCGCGACAATGGCCGGGTGCCAACTCCGGCTTGGATCTCACCACATTGACCAGCTCGCCCTCTGGCGACACCTTTTCACAGAGCTTCCTCGTCTCCCTTCCGTTCCAGGCCCCGCGCGCACGCCGAACCTCATCCAGGAGCGCTCCATGCCAGAGAAGACAGCACACGACTTCGACCAGGAGCTGCTCATCCTGTTCGACGCCTATGTCCATGGGGGAATTGACCGGCGAGCGTTCCTCGAGAAGGCGGCGAAGTTCGCCGTCGGGGGTGTCACGGCCGCCATGCTGCTTGACAAGTTGAGTCCCCGATTCGCCGAGGCGCAACTGGTGCGTCTCGACGACCGCCGAATTCGCCAGGAATACGTGGAGTTCGACTCCCCTTCGGGACATGGCAGGGCACGTGGTTACCTGGTGCTCCCCGACGCACCCGCCGGTCCGCAACCGGGGGTGCTCGTCATCCACGAGAACCGCGGTCTCAACCCGCACATCGAGGACATCGCCCGGCGAATCGCTCTCCACGGTTTCGTGGCCTTTGCTCCGGATGCTCTCTTTCCCCTTGGCGGGTATCCAGGAGACGAGGACCGTGCCCGCACCCTCTTTCCGCAGCTTGACCAGGCGAAGACCCGCGAGGATTTCATTGCGGCGGCCGGTTTCCTGCGGCGCCGTCCGGAATGCACGGGGCGGATCGGTGCGGTGGGATTCTGCTACGGCGGCGGGATGGTGAATTTCCTCGCCACGCGTCTCGGGGGCGACCTGTCCGCCGGTGTTCCCTTCTACGGCTCGGCACCCAACCTCGAGGACGTCCCGCGGATCACGGCACCCCTCCTCATCCAGTCGGCTGAGGTGGACCAGCGGATCAACGCGCGGTGGCCGGACTTCGAGCGGGTGCTGCAGGCCGCCAAGGTGCCCTACGAGCGGCACCTGTATCCCGGCACCCAGCACGGCTTCAACAACAACACGACGCCGCGCTACGACGAGGCCGCTGCCACACTGGCCTGGGAGCGGACGATCGCGTTCCTGAACAAGCACCTCCGCACCTGAAGTGCCAGATGGGGGGCCTCACCGCTCTCCCGCACCCTCCTTCGTCTTCACCCTCCGGGACAGACGGACCGGAGCCTCCTATTGGCCTTCGCGGTAGAATAAGGACCACGAACCGGGGTCGGGTCTGGTCACCCTCCAATCTCCCGGTGCACTCCGTGGGGCGGCCTGTCTCAAGAGATCTGGCGCGGCACCGCAAAGTGCCTCGAGTTCTTACCGGTTTCGCGACAAAGCTCCCAAAGGGGCCCCATGGAACTTGGACAACCCTGTGGCAATGGCAACGGGACTGGACTCAGTATACGCTAGGCCTCCCGTTTACCTGCGTCCTCGATACTGTCCCTGACTCGACGAACTGTTCCATCCAAATCATTCTCGATGTCATGCTGCCAGAGGCGCAGGACGTTCCATCCCATCCTGCGGAGCTGCCCATTCGCGCGCTGATCACGCTCAACGTTTTCCCGCAGCTTTGTGTCCCAAAACCTCTCGTTTGTCTTCGGCTTCTTAGCGTGAACCGGACAACCGTGCCAAAAGCAACCGTCCACAAATACTACCAGCCGGGCAGAGACGAATACCAGATCCGGCTTCCAAGGAAGTTTGTACCGCAACCGATATCGAAGACCTGCAGCCCAAAGGGCTTTGCGCAGGCGAATCTCTGTTGTCGTGTTTGCTGACTTAACCCGCGACATGCAGCGACTTCGCTGCTCCGGTGTCATAACATCAACCATCGCTTACCTTCAAATCAGTGCCTCCAACGCATCGGCCAACTCCTCGAACCGCCGGACGGCGACGGCGTCCCTATCCGCAACCTTCGAAATGTTGTAAGCTGCGCTGAGCAGCCCCTGCCGGGAAAGAGTCTTTAGTCCGACATGCTGGGTTCCATGGCTTGAGAAGCCTTCCACCATCGCCTCGTTGATCAGCGTTCCGAAAAACAACCGCGCCGCATCCGGATTCTGGCCGGTCCACGTGCGCATGTGGTTGTATACCCCCGGCATCCAGCTTTCCCATACGTTTGACAGATCTTTGCGGCCCTTAATTTCTCCAACCGCGATCGTCACGCTATCTAGGAACACGACGATATCAGGTCGATCGCCTCCGCTGATGAACTCACACGTGATCCTACCGGCAAACCGGATTCGTTGACGCTTCGGTAGGTTATGCTCCGGCCGGTACTCCTCCCAGTTCGTGTCCTCGAGTTGAACCTCGACAAAGTGTCCACGCTTCTCGAACGCCTCGAGCAAGAGAGCCTTTACCAAGTCCACAGCATCATCGCCGCCTAGATTCTGCCCGCGACCGATCACTCGGCCCCCCAGGATCATGGAGACGGAGGCAAGTGCCATCATCCGGTCGCGGTCCTCGGGCGGAAAGAGAAAATCGATTTCCGAATTGATCCATGCGGAGAACGCTTGCAACTGGTCATCCGGCACGCTTTGCCCCCTTCTGAGCCGCTCCACCAAACCCTTTGCCTTGCGGTTCAGACCAAAGTTGGCCGGGACAACATTGATGTTCTGGAGCGTCTTCATGGAGAATCCGGCGAGGCTCACGTACCAATCAGCAGAGAAGGCGACCTCGCGCAGCACTCTCGGCGTGCAGCGAAACAGCAGCCCGCAGCTATCGAGCTTATCGACAGTATCGAGCACGCGTCCCGCCATTTCCGCGGTAAGTCCGAACTTTCGGTTCCTGTCAGCGATCCAGGCCGCTTCTTCGCTACCCCCAAGAAGTGCCGCCCAGTCAGGAGGTGCGAGTTCGAGAAAAAGCATCTATCCTTCCCCCCTGCCGGCGCGTGAGGCTCTCTGGCCCGTTTGCGCGTGCCATTCGTCCACTGCACGCAGAATCACGCGCCTGGCCCAGGTGGACGTATCCAGGTGGTCGGCTTCGGCGGCCTTCCGGATGCAGGCCAGATCATTAGGAGCCACCCGGATCTGTAGAAAATTGGTTTTCGCCATTCGTCCGCAAGGGAAACAGTTGGGTCGTGGTACATCGTAGCACGAGATAGATAACAGACACCCTCCTTGCGCACCGTCTCACAATGTGTTACGGTAAAGTTCGACCTCTTGTGAACCTAGCTTCTATGAAATGCATATGAGCCAAAGCTTGCGCGGCAAGGTTATCGATCTCTTTTCCGGTGCCGGTGGCATGAGCCATGGGTTTTCTCGCTATCGAGAACGGTTCGAAATCATTGGCGCTGTTGATCTTGAGAAGGGTAAACCCGGCCGAGGCAAGAGCCCCGGCACGTCAACTAGGTGCAATCCGACGTACCAGAGAAATATCGGCGTTCTGCCTAAGAGTGCCGACCTCGCCGTGCTGAGTCCTTCCGAGTATCGCGCGGAATTGGGGATAGACCGGGGCGCGCTAGAGGTTCTCATCTCCTGTGCCCCTTGTACAGGTTTCTCCCAGAAGAACGCGAGCAACCATATCCATGACGACCCGCGAAACCTCCTTGTTGAACGAACCGCCGATTTTGTAGGTGAGTTCATGCCGGAGTTCCTGGTCATGGAAAACGTGAAGGAGCTTCTCAGCGGGAACCAGCGCCATCATTTCGATGCGTTGCGCCGTCGGCTGGAACGCGAGTTTGGCTACTCTGTATGGGCCGAGGTACACGACCTTTCGGACTACGGGCTCCCCCAGCGCCGACTCCGGGCGATGGTCATTGCACGGCGCGACGGACCGGTCATTGGTCTTCCGTGGGGAACCGAGCGAGTGAGAACTGTGCGTTCGACCATCGGGCACCTGCCCCCAATCGGTGCGGGTGACGTGCACCCAGACGATCCTATGCATCTGGCGCCTCGGAATACACCGAGGGTACTCTCCCGTATCCGAGCCATGCCGAAGGATGGCGGTTCCTGGGCGGACATCATGAACGATCCGGACCGTACGGAGGAGGAGAAGCGACATCTCCTCATACCAGCTATGTTTCGCGCGCGGCCCGGTTCGTTCCCGGATGTTTACGGACGCCTCTGGTGGGATCGCCCAGCCATAACTATCACACGCGAATGCGGTCACGTGGGTAACGGGCGGTATGTGCATCCCGAGCAGGATCGCCTTCTTAGTGTTCGCGAAATGGCGCTTCTCCAGGGGTTTCCACCCGATTACCACTTTGAAGGGCGGCTTACTGCAAAGTACAACCAGATCGGTGATGCGGTACCGCCCCTTGTTGCAGCCAAGATCGCCGAGCACATCACGCGGATCAAGTCCGGTGAGCTGAACGTGTATGAGGAATTCGGGTCCCGCGACCCGCAGCACCTTCTCATGTTGAAGGAGCGACGGGAGTTGTACATGTCCTCACAAGAGTCGGCTCTAGCGTAATTAGCGCCTTGCCCTAGATAACCCGCAACTTCAAGGGCCCTCCGGGCTTCGCATAGCGAGGGCGTGGAATCTCCGGGCAAGCGGTTCTGCCGGATCAGACAGTCCGAGACGCGCCGCATACCATGCGCCGTCCGGTGCGGGTGGACTATCTCGCCCTCGAGGCCCGCAACCAGTCACTCGGGAAGGCCGGGGAGGAGTTGGTGCTGCGTGTGGAAATGGACCGGCTCCGGCGGGAGGGGGCGTCGCGCCTGGCGGACCGGATCGAGCATGTGTCCCACACCCGGGGGGACGGACTCGGATACGATGTGCTGTCGTTTGAGTCGACCGGGAGGGAACGCCTGATCGAGGTGAAGACCCGACGCAGTACGTGGCGCGGATCGCCTGAGGCTGAATCCGGGGCCTGTGATCCCGCGGGCGTCGTTCCCCTATGGCCGGATCTCCAGGATGAGGCGCGGAGGTGCGGCACTCTCCCGGGATCCGAACTCCACCCGCCCGGTCGGTCCTTCCTCCGTTTTCTTCAGGATCCATCCCCAGTGATTCCCCCCCCCCACCGAGCAGGGCCTGAATGTCAGCGGTGACGTCGAAGGTGATGACGCCCTGCAGGCCATTGGTGATGAGCTGCGTGGCCGTCGGGGTGGCGATCCACGGATGGGGGCCCGCCCCGCCCATCTCCCAGGCCGAGAGGGGACAGTCCGGTTTCTGGTTGCCGGGATCCAGGTCGTCCCCGCAGTTCCAGGTGGCCCCTGCTTCCGTCCACGACTGGGTGAGGCGGTGGAGGTCGATGGTCCGGCCCGTGGAGCCCCAATTGTCGGCGTTCAGGGCGATGGTGAGTTCCAGCCGGGCGCTGACCACGGCACCACTGCCGACCGCGGTGGCCACGGCCGCCGAGTCGAGCCGGAGGAGGGCGCGGTTGTTGCCGCTGGCCCGGAGCCGGAGGATCGGCTCGGTGCCTTGGGTTTGGTTCGGGCTGCCGGACCGAAGATAGGTATCGGCGGCCAACGGGAGGGTCACGGTTGTGACCCCGGACGGCAGGAGGTCTCGAATGAACTCCGCGTTGACCATGAGCAGCCAGAAAGCGTTGTCGTTCACCGGAAGCCCCGGGCCATGTGCCCCGTTGAGGGTCGCCAGGAAACTCTCCACTCCCGCCCGGGCACCGGTCGCGTTGCCCTGGCTCAGGGCTTGGCGCGCCTGGTCCAGGTGGGCGGCGAGTGCGGCGCAGGTGCTTGGATCGACGATCCATCCCAGGGTACAACTCTGGGAGAGATCTGCCGCCACCGAATCCAGTCCCGGCCCCGGATCCGCGAGCGCAGCCGAAGGGCGGACCGGAGCGACCACCGGCACAACCAAGCCACCGCCGGTGAAGAACCCAAATCCCTGAACACGGTCCAAGAGCTGATAGACAGTGTCCGGTGTTTCCTCAACAGGGGTGGGGAGACCTATCGTCTCCACGCTTCCATAAGCCCTGGCCTCGGCAATCGCCGGGTGGTACGCGGACAGAATCAGCAAATCGCGGATCGTCTGACCGGGCTCCAGCAGGGCCTCTCGAAACACGAAATCACACGTGGTGGAACCTGTGCGAGAAATCACCTCTGCGCCCCACGTCGGTGGTGCTGTGACCAGAAGCGTGGGGTCAGCACCCGGGCATGGGATCGTCACACTCACCAAGGGTTGGATCGCTCCGACGCTATTGGTCAGGACGTAGCGGTATCCGAGGGAGCCGACCTGGGGCTCAACAGCGATAACTACGTCAGGGCGGACCTTGTCTCTCGGCTCTACTATCACCGAATGTGTATTGCCATCCAGATCGGTATAGGTGAGCAGATAGTTCCCAGTGGCTGCATCGCGTACAAGAGTTTGCGCATCCGCAGGTCGACCACCCACTGCCATAACTACCACGGCAGCCATCGTCTTGAGGAAACGTGATGTTTGCATCGCTACCTCATCGGGGACAGGTGGAAGTGACTGGGAGCCGTTTCGGGAACACAGCGGATACGAGCTCTTTCGCACAGAAGCAGGAACCTGTCCCGCTGCCCACGACCCAGTGTCGTTGACCTCACATCCATGTGCTCACCATCGCGGTGGGCCCTGTGGGGGTTGCGCCACTGCGCGTCCTTCGCCACATCGAACAGCCCACCCCACTCCAACGACGCCTCGGTGATCACGAACCGGGTATCCATGCCGCCGCCGGGCGAGGGGTTGCGAAACCGTGGTTCCGGAACCACCTCGAAATACCGCCGGAAGGCGTCCCGTTACGGGGGCAGGTCGGCAATTTTCTGGAGTTCCGTCTCCAACCGGCCGCGGTCCCCAACCAGCACCGCATCGGGGAGATCCAGCATCGCCTCGATGCGGGCCCGAAGGATCCGATAGGCCTTCTCGAAAGCGGCGTCGATCGTGGCATCGGTCCCGGTGGCCCGGGCCGGATCCGCGACTCCCCAGTGCGCCCTGATGGCGGGCGCCAGATACGCGGGGCATGCCTCCCCCGCCGCCGAGTCGCAGACGGTGATCACCACATCGGGGGTCTCGGGTAGGTCATCCCAGGAGGTGCTCGCGCACCCCTCGGCGGAGATCCCCTCCCGGGCCAGCAGCGCAAGCGCCCTCGGATGAACGAAGCCCACGGGGTGGCTCCCGGCACTCATCACCCGCCAGTCCGGGGGCGCAAGGTGACGGCAGGTCGCCTCCGCGAGAATCGAGCGGCAGGAGTTGCCGGTGCAGATGAAGAGGAGGTTCATGGCGTGGATCCCAGGACGCAGGACTTAGGACTTAGGACTTAGGACATAGGACATAGGACATAGGACATAGGACATAGGACAAAATGCTGCAAGACCCAACACCCAACACCTAATTCCCTACTCCCTAAGCCGGCAGAGCCGGAACCAAAGAGGCGTGTCGAGTTTTCGCGTGAGTTCCCCGGGGCTTTCGCCCCGGGCTCGGCGGCGAGAGGCCGTTCACACGGCCAGGTGTTCGTCCGGGCTCCCGGTGGCGCGTAGGGGCGGTTCGTGAACCGACCTTCCCACCTCCCCTGGCCGAGCAAGGGGCGTCAGCCCCGGGAAACACCAATCGTCTGGTCACGGCTCACTTCGCGACACGAAGGCACCCAAGGTGGATATATTCCGAACCGCCGTCACACGCAGTGCCGGCGTGGGTTTCCGGGCGTCACCCAAAATATTGTTGCCCATTGTGTTTTTCGCGTTTGTCTGTAAGGGACTACTCCCTACCCCCCACTCCCTACCGCCTACCCCCTCCCCTCCCCCATGGCCCTCAGCGCATTCGCCACCACCAGCACCGACGCGCCGGTGTCGGCGGCCACCGCCATCCAGAGGGTGGCCATTCCGGCCCCGGCCAGGACCAGGAAGATCCCCTTGAGACCCAGCGCCAGGATCAGGTTGGCACGCAGGATCGATCGGGTACGCCGGGCCCGTCCGAGTGCCGCGGGAAGGACGGTGAGATCCTCTCCCATGAGGGCCACATCGGCCACTTCGAGTGCCGCCGGGGTGCCGGCCACCCCCATCGCGATGCCCACGTCGGCGGATGCGAGGGCCGGCGTGTCGTTGATCCCGTCTCCCACCACTCCGACTCGATGTCCCGCCCGCTGCAGCGCCAGTACCGCCTCCCGCTTTTCCCCCGGGAGGAGAGTGGCGTGCACCGTGTCCAGCTTCAGCGTGCGGCCCACTGACTCGGCCACCGCCCGGTTGTCGCCGGTGAGCATCGCAACCACCCCGATGCCTCGCGCCCGGAGGGCCGCGACCGCCG
>JBGSKF010000225.1:0-9601 GCA_041741375.1 Gemmatimonadales bacterium
TGCGTGGAAGAGGATGGCGGGCCATCATGCCAGGCCCCAGTGGTCCGGTTCCGGCATGATGGCCGTCCCGCGTCGCGTTGAGTCGGCACTGGCCCACGGGATTGCCACGGGCCCTGCGGGCCCTCGCAATGACAGCTCCGAACGCGGAGGGATCCTCCTCCTCGTCCTGATCCTGCTCCTCTTCCTCGAGGTCGGCATCGCGGCCGCCTTTGCCAGTGCCCTGGAGGGTCTCCGTGATGCGAGGAGGTACGCGGTTGCGCAGCGCGCCGAGTGGGCCACGGAGGAGGCGCTGGGTGACGTGATGGCCGGGTGGGATCCCCTCCTCAATTACGGTGTCACCTTCCCTTCCGGGAGTGTCCGGCAACTGGGGCCCTGGGTGTTGTCGAGCGGGGTCGGCGCGAGGGCGGAGATCCGGCGGGACGCGCGGGACCTCTACGCCGCCAGGATCGACGTCACTTCCGCCATGTCGAGCGACACCGCGCGCCGCACTCTCACCGTCCTGCTCCGGATGCCCTTCTCCGATTCCCTGCTGGCGGGGCCGGACACGGCGGCCCCTCCCCTCCTCGATTCCCTCCGTCCGGTGGTGCTGGAGCACCGGGCACGGTGGCCCTTTCAATGAACAATGAACAAGGACCAATGAACAGTGAGAACTGTTTTGGCTTCTCGGGGCTGGAGCCGATGTCGGTCCCACGAGACGCAAGGTAGGCCATCATGCGGGAGTCGGCCCAGGGGGAGATCGCCAGCGCGGCGGTAGGCCCTGCCTCGCGATGACGGATTCCTTGCCTGCGGTCATGGCGAGGGCCCCATGCTCCCCTCTCCCTCCGGGAGGGGCCGGGGGTGAGGGCCCTCGCAGACCACGAGATTCCTTGCGAACGTCCGTCAACCGTCCGACGGCGCAGGATTCTGCATCCCCCGGCGATCCCATGCTATGTTGTTTTGCGGGAATGACTTAGATTGGGTGTACCGGAAGATGGCATAGCGGTTGCCCACTATCGCATCGGTCCGCTGTCAGAAGTCTGAGGTTCACCACGGGACCCGCAGCGGGAAACACCCGGAGCATTGTCTGTTAAGTTGTTGTTTGCATGGGCTTTGCATCGCTATCTCACAAGTTGCAGCAGGTTGACAAACCGTGACGCGGGTGGTAGCGTAGCTGCCATATCGCCTCGCATCTCCATGGAAAACCGGGACCTATGGCACTCTTCGGTCGCGCACGCACGACGGTGGGTCTGGACATCGGGAGCGGCCTCATCAAGCTCGCGGTGATCTCCCACGGAACCGGGGAGCCGATTCTCACCAAGGTGGCCTTCGCTCCGGTCGTGGATGACGCGATCGTCGAGGGGGAGGTCATGGATCCCGGTCTGGTCGCCGAGGCAATCCGGGGTCTCCTGGCATCGGCGGATGTGAAGCCGAAGCATCTGGTTACGGCCGTGGGGGGCCGCGATGTCATCGTCAAAAAGATTACCATGGACCGGATGAAGGAGGCGGAGGCGCGGGATGTGATCCGCTGGGAGGCCGAGCAGCACGTGCCTTTCGACATGGACAACGTGGAGCTCGACTTCCAGATCCTCGATCCCGAGGGGGACGGGCTGCAGATGTCGGTTCTCCTGGTGGCCGCCAAGCGCGAGCTGGTGGAGAACAAGATGGCGCTGCTGACCGAGGTGGGCTTTCCCCCGGCGGTGATCGATGTTGACTCGTTCGCGCTCCACAACGCCTTCGAGCTCAACTACCCCGACGGCATGTCGGGGATCGTGGGTTTGATCAACCTCGGTCACGAGGTCACCCATGTGAACCTCATCGAGGGGGGTGTTCCGGTGCTCACCCGGGATCTTCCGGTGGGCACCCGGCGGTTCCGGGAGGACCTGCAGCGGGAGCGCGGGATGACGATGGAAGAGGCCGACCGGATGCTCCAATCGTTCGACACCCACGAGGCGCTCACCCCCTTCCTGCAATCGAGGGGCGAGGAACTTGCTGTGGGGATCGAGCGGGCCGCCGCTTTTCTCCAGACGGCCAGCCGGTCGGCGGGGGGACTGAGCCGTCTCTACCTGTCGGGTGGGGGCGCGCGGATTCCCGGCCTGTCGAAGATGCTGGCGGAGCGGCTTCGGCTTCCGGTGCAGGTGGCCAATCCGATGGAACGGCTTCGGGTGGCGGACGGGGTGTTCGACATGATCAATGTGGATGAAATCGCGCCGCTTCTGATGCTGCCGGTGGGGTTGGCGCTTCGGGTGGCGGCGTAACCATTCGAGAGGGACTGACGCATCGTGATTACGATCAACCTGCGACCTGGTCTCAAACGCTCCAAGCGGGGCGGCGGAGGTGGTGCCAGCCTGGCCGGGAGCTTCCGGTCGCTCGCCTCGAGTGTCAAGAACCCGCTCCCCATGGCGGCCGCACTCGCCTGGGTGGCGGTGATCGGCTTTCTCGGCTGGACCTGGTTCAGCACCTCCTCCGCACTGGGCACACTGGAACCGGAACTCGAGCAGGTTCGCGCGGAGCATCAGCGCTATCGCGACTTCCTTTCCCAGAAGCAGCGGGAGGAAGTCATCCGGGACTCGATCCTGGCGCAGATCCGAACCATCCAGGCGATGGATGGCGACCGGTTCATCTGGCCCCATGTGCTCGACGAAGTGACACGGGCCCTCCCCGCCTTCACCTGGATCACCAACGTTGCGGCGGTGGCGGGTGGCCTTCCCGATTCCAATGGGGTGCGTCCCCCGGTACAGGTCGAGGTGACCGGTCGCACGGTCGACATCCAGGGCTACACCCGATTTCTCCGCCAACTCGAGGAGTCGCCGTTCCTGCGCGATGTCGTGGCGGTATCCGCGGAGACCGTGGTCGAAGGCAACCGCGCGGTGACCGCTTTCGTGATTCGGGCCACGCACACGAGTGCGGATTCCACCTTTATCCGTGTGGTACCGGTGCGTGAATCTGTCGTCGAAACGGCGGTGAGGTAAACCATGGCATTCTACGACACACCCGCCGGGAAGGCCGGCATCACCCTCGTCGGAGCCCTCCTGGTGGGCTACGTCGGGTACAGCGGCGAGGTCATCGGTGCCTTGGGAGTGCCAGGGGTCCAGGCTCGCAGCGAGCAGGTGCGGGTCCTGCGGGACTCGATCACGGCCCTGCGGGGGCAGACCGACGCGGCGAAACGCGAGCTCGCTCTCAGCTCGGTCGAGGACATCAGGGCTCGTGTGGATCAGTACCGTTCGACCTTGACGGTGCTCCGGGAATTCGTTCCCGACGGAAACGAGGTTCCCAATCTCCTCGATGCCATCAGCACCCGGGCCAAGATCCGCGGGGTGAATCTGTCCCAGTTCGTGCCGCGCGCGGTGGAACAAGGTCCCACGCCTTTCGACACCTACGCCTACCAGATGGCGGTGATCGGCCGCTACGACCAGATCGGGGAGTTTCTCTCCGATGTGGCGAGCCTGAGGCGGATCATGGTCGCCGAGAATGTGACCTTGACCCGCGCCGCGGCCACCGAGGCCGCCGCCCTCGGCGACACGACCTCGGCGATGCTCGAGGCAACCTTCCAGATCAGGACCTATGTCAAGTCGCCCGGAGGGAACCCCAATGGGTCGTAATGTGATCGCACCCGCGGTCCTGTTCCTGGCCTGTGGGACACTGGCCTGCGGTGGCGGGACGGATGAGGCGCCGGCCGCCACGACTCCAGTCCCCCCCCCGGCGGCGGCCGTGCAGGCGCCCGACAGTGGAGGTTCCGAAGGGTTGGTGCGGGAGGTCTTTTCCTACGCCGGTGGCCCCCGGGATCCGTTCGAGTCGCTGCTCTCCGTGCAGTCGTCCGGGCCGGAACTGCCCGATCTCACTCTGGTGGCCATCTATCTCGATGAGCAGATGTCCCGGAACTCCGTGGCCGTCCTGCGGGAGCGGCTCAGCAACCGGCGGTACAATGTCCGGCCCGGCGATCAGCTCGGCCGCCTGCGCGTGCTGTCCATCGCCCGAAAAGATGTCACCTTCGTCCTCGATGATTTTGGGACCGAGCGGCAGGAAACCCTGTCTCTTCGCAAGCCGGAGGAAGTGAACCCATGAAATCCGTTTCCCTGCTCCTGGCGGTCGGCCTCGCGGCCGTGGCGCCTCCCTCCCCCCATGGCACAGCGCCCGACGGGGAGGTCCGCGCGGTGAGTCTGGTCGCGAGCCCCGGTCGAGCGGAACTCGTGGTCACGGTCTCCGGCGCGGTGTCGGTACGCGACCTCACGCTGCGGGATCCCGACCGGCTGGTCCTCGACGTCCACGGTGCGGTCCTCAACGCGATGGACACTCCGGCCTACGACGGGATCAACCGGGCGGGGGTGCGAAATGTCCGCCTGCGGCAATTCGCCCCGGAAGTGGTGCGGATCGTTCTCGACCTCGACGCCCCGATGGAATACCGGGTGGCCCAGGAGGGGGACCTGATCCGGGTCACCTTCGGTACCGACGAGACCTTCCTGGCCTGGTCCACCATGGCCCCGGTTCGGATGGTGTCGGAACCGGCACCCCTGGCGAGCACCGCGTCCGAAATCGAGCCGTACCTCCCGGCACCCACGCCACGGCCCCAGGCGCAGGAGCCCCGGATCACCGTCTCCTGGGACAACGCCAACATCGCCGACGTGGTGTCCGGTTTCATGACCCTGAGCGGGCGGTCCATCATTCTGGGCAAGGGTGTCGGAGCCTCGACGGTTACCGCCGAAATTCGCGACAAGCCGTGGACCCAGGCGTTCCAGGCGATCCTCGCGGCCAACGGGCTCTCGGCGCAGGAGATGCCGGGGGGGATCATCCGGGTGGACAGCCCCGCCGCCCTCGCCGAGATCGACTCGCTGGAGCCGCTGGAGACCACCATCCTCCGGATCAACTACGCCCGGGCGGTCGAGATCGCCGCGTCGATCAGCGGGATCCTGACCGAGGGGAAGGGGAAGGCCGTGGCGGACACCGCGTCCAATTCCCTCATCCTGACCGACAAGAGGAACCGGATCGAGGAGATCGCCGAGTTCGTGAAGGGGCTCGACATCCGGACCCCGCAGGTGTCGATCCAGGCCAAGATCATCTTCGTGGACCGGACCGACATCACCCAGCTTGGACTCAAGTACGACCTGGGCAACGATTCGCAGTTCTTCAACAAGCTGGTACAGCGCCAGGATCCGAACGGCGAGCCGGGTGAGACCTTCGATCCGAACACCAACATCGTCGATCTGGGGGGCAACACCGTGTCGGCCATCGCCAATGCGGACGCCATCATCAATGGGTCGGCTCTCGATCTGGTCTTCTCCACCGCCATCGGCGGGTTCAGCCTGACCAGCTTCCTCAGCGCCCTCGAGCGAGTCGAGCTGTCGGACATTCAGGCCGAGCCGGTCATCACCGCCCTCGACAACCGCCGGGCCAAGATCCTGGTGGGCGAGGAGATCCCGGTGCGCATCATCGACCTGAGTTCCACCGGAACCGGGGACAACGCGCCGCGGTCCACGGTGCAGTTCAAGGAAACGGGCATCTCGCTCACCGTGACGCCCCACGTGACCAACAATCGCGAAATCCTGATGAACCTGGTGACCGAGCGCTCCGCCGTGCAGCCGCTTGCCGCCGCGGACCTCGGCTTCACCATCACCAAGCAGTCTTCGGAGAACCAGCTTCTCGTCAAGGACGGCGAGACGGCTGTGATCGGCGGACTCACGGTCACCACGGTGTCGCGCACCCGGAACGGGATCCCGATCCTCGGGAGCCTGCCGCTGATCGGCAGCCTGTTCAGCTTCTCCAACGACACCGAGAACCGCCGCGATCTCATCATCCTGGTGACGCCCCGCATCATCGACGACGGCACGGGTGGCTGAAATTCCCGGGCTGAAGCCCGGGCTCGGCGCCTGCGGCGACGGGTCCTGAAGGACGCCTGATCTCCCCGCGAGCAGGATGGTGGTGCACGGGCCCGGCTTCGGTCGGGCCCGTGTCGTTGCGAGGGCCCGCAGGCTGTCATTGCGAGGAGGCGAAGCCGACGCGGCAATCTCGTGAGCCGGTGCCGGCCCTACAAGACGCGAGGCCGGCCATCGTGCCGGAGCTGGACCAGCTGGGGTCTGGCATGAAGGCCAGCTATCCTCTTCCGGAGTCAGCCTCCGTTCACGGGATCGCCACTGCGTCGTTTGCCGCCTCGCGATGACGGCACGGAAGCTGTCATTGCGAGGGCCCGCAGGCTGTCATTGCGAGGGCCCGCAGGGCCCGTGGCAATCTCGTGAGCCGGTGCCGGTCCTACGAGACGCGGGGTCGGCCATCGTGCCGGAGCTGGACCAGCTGGGGTCTGGCATGAAGGCCAGCTATCCTCTTCCGGAGTCAGCCTCCGTTCACGGGATCGCCACGGCGGCATTCGCCGCCTCGCGATGACGGCACGGAAGCTGTCATTGCGAGGAGGCGAAGCCGACGCGGCAATCTCGTGAGCCGATGTCGGCCCGACGAGACGCGGGTCGGCCATCGTGCCGGAACCCCACCTGCGTGGGTTCAGGAGTGAAGGCCCTGCATCCTCTCCCGGAGCCGGCCTCCCTTCACGAGATCGCCACGGCGGCGTACGCCGCCTCGCGATGACGGCACGGGTGTATTTTCCGGGTGACTCCACTCTGAGGACCAACGGTGCGACTCCGATTCGTGACGGCAGGGGAATCCCATGGGCGTGGCCTCGTGGTGATCGTGGAGGGCATTCCGGCGGGACTCTCCCTCCCGGGCGCCGCCATCAACCACGAACTCGCCCGCCGCATGCAGGGCCACGGCCGGGGTGCCCGCATGAGAATCGAACAGGACCAGATCGAGTGGATGGCCGGGGTCCGGGCCGGAGAGACCCTCGGATCGCCCATCGCCATGCTCATTCCCAACCGGGACTGGGCCAACTGGGACGAGGTCATGGCGCACGAGGGAACCGGAGAACTCCGGCGCCGCCGCGTGGTGCGACCGCGTCCCGGCCATGCCGACCTCGCCGGGATCCTCAAGTACGATCGCCTCGACGCGCGCGACATCCTGGAGCGGGCCAGCGCGCGGGAAACCGCGGCCCGGGTGGCCGCCGGAGCGGTGGCCCGGCGCTTCCTGGCCGAATTCGGCATCGACATCGGGAGCCATGTGCTCTCCCTCGGTGGTCTCCAGGTGTCGGTTCCCGATCCGCTCCCCTCTCCCCTCAACCCCGTGTCCGACGCCTCTCCCGTGCGGATACTCGACCGGAACCGGGAGCCGGAGATCCTGGCGCGCATCGACCAGGCCAAGCGGGACGGGGATACCTTGGGCGGTGAAATCGAAATCGTGGCCACCGGGCTCGTGGTCGGGTTGGGGAGCCATGTCAGTTGGGAACGCAAGCTCGATGGGCGCCTGGCCGCAGCCCTCATGTCGATCCCGGCGATCAAGGCCGTGGAGATCGGGCTCGGCGCCGAAGCGGCCCGGCGGCCGGGATCCCAGGTGCACGATCCGATCACCCGGGATGCCGGCTCCTCGCGGCACATCCGGAGCGGGGGGTTTTCCCGGCCGACCAACCACGCGGGCGGGCTCGAGGGAGGCATCACCACGGGCGAGCCCTTGGTCTGCCGGGTGGCGATGAAGCCGATCGCGACGCTCATGGCTCCCCTGCCCACGGTGAATCTGGAGACGGGGGAGCCGGCCAGCGCCCAGAGCGAACGATCGGATGTGACGGCGGTTCCGGCCGCGGGTGTGATCGCCGAGGCGATGGTGGCCCTGGTGCTGGCGGATGCGGTGCTTGAGAAGTTCGGTGGGGATTCCCTCGGTGAGACCCGGCGCAACCTGGAGGGGTACGTGGCCCATCTGGGATCCCGCTGGGGTTCTCCGGAGTCCGGAGCCCGGTGAGGACGCGTCACCTCGTGCTGGTGGGTCTCCCCGGGGCGGGCAAATCGGTGGTGGGCCGTGTGCTCGCGGGTCGTCTGGGGGTTCCGCTCGTGGATGTGGACGCCACCATCACCGCCCAGGGCTGGTCGATCGCCCGGTGGTTCGCCGAGCGGGGGGAGGACGCCTTCCGCGCGGAGGAACAAAGAATCGTGAGGGAGGCGGTGGCGGGACCGGTGGCCGTCGTGGTGCCCGGGGGGGGGTGGGCGTCGATGCCAGGAGCTCTCGAGACGGTCCGGAAGGCCGGCGCGCTCGTGGTGCATCTGGACGTGACACCGGGCACGGCGGGAACCCGGATCGGCCCTCGTCATGGACGTCCCCTGCTGGGGGATGCCGCCTCCACGCCGACCCGTCTGCGGGAGCTGGCGGAGGTCCGGATGCCGGCCTACCGCACCGCAGATCTGACGGTCGACACGGAGGGCCGCACCGTACCCCAGGTGGTGGAGGCGATTCTGTCCTGTCTCCGATCGGGAGCAGTGAAATGACGGAGACCGCCGTCGTGGTGGGGGGAGGCCTTGCCGGGTCGGAAGCGGCCTGGGTCCTGGCGGAACGGGGTGTGGAGGTGACCCTGTGCGAGATGCGTCCGGGAACCGGCACGGCGGCGCACCAGACCGGACACCTCGCCGAGCTCGTCTGCAGCAACTCGTTCAAGTCCCTGGAGGAGACCAACGCCCACGGGCTCCTCAAGGCGGAGCTCCGGTTGCTGGACAGTCTGCTGATCCGTTTGGCGGACGCCGCACGCATTCCGGGCGGCTCCGCGCTGGTGGTGGACCGGGAGGTGTTTTCCCGGGCCGTGGACGAGGCGCTGCGTGCCCATCCCCGCATCACCCTCCGGGAAGAGGAGGTCACCTCCCTGCCCGATCCGGGCATCATTGCAACGGGCCCCCTCACGTCTCCCGCCCTGTCCGAGGCCCTGGTGACTCGCCTCGGGGCCGACACGCTCGCCTTCCACGACGCCATCGCCCCGATCGTGGCGGATGACTCGCTCGACCATACCCGGCTCTTCGCGGCCTCGCGCTACGGCAAGGGGGAGGACGATGCCTATCTCAATATACCCCTTACCGCCGCGGAGTATGAGGAGTTTCTCGATGCGCTGGTGGCCGCCGATCCCTACACCGGGCATCCGGAGGTCGATGGCGTTCCCTACTTCGAGGGGTGTCTCCCCATCGAGGAGATGGCGCGCCGGGGCCGGGAAACCCTCCGGTTCGGTCCGATGAAGCCGGTGGGCCTTCCCGACCCCGACACCGGACGGGAGGCCCATGCCGTGATCCAGCTCCGGCGGGAGGACCGCGCGGGCCAGATGTGGAACCTCGTCGGATTCCAGACCCGCCTGCGCATTCCGGATCAGCAGCGAATCCTGCGCGCCCTCCCCGGCCTCCGCGAGGCGGAGTTTCTGCGGTATGGCAGCATGCACCGGAACAGCTATGTCAACGCTCCCGCCACCCTGGAGGAGGGGCTGCGGGTTCCGGGCACCGGGACGTTCGTCGCGGGGCAGTTGACCGGGGTCGAGGGATATACCGAGTCCATCGCCACCGGATGGCTGGCCGGACTCAACCTGGCGCGTCACCTCCAGGGACATCCCCCGGTGGTCCCTCCTCCCACCACCATGCTCGGGGGGCTCTGCCGCCACCTCCGCGAGGCCGATCCCCGGCACTTCCAGCCGATGAATGCCAACGTGGGTCTTCTCGACCCCCTCCCCGGCCGCGCCCCGAAACCGATCCGGCGGGCGCGGCTGGCCGCCCGGGCCCTCGAGGCGTCG
>JBGSKF010000226.1:0-2753 GCA_041741375.1 Gemmatimonadales bacterium
CAGGCGAGCCAGGGGAAGCGGAGAGGGCTCCGCGGCCGGGGCGGTCACTCCCACCGGCCTCAGGCCCCGGACACGGGGAGACCCGCCCGGGCCAGGAAGGGGATCACCCGGTCCAGGGCGCGGGTCAGCTCGGCCTCGGACACGGCGAAGCTGAGGCGGACCCAGCGGTCGTCCCCGAAGGCGTCGCCCGGGACGGTACTGACCCCGGCTTCCTCCAGCAGGCGCTGGCAGAAGGTCTGTCCGGTCATCCCGTCTCCCACGCCATCGACCCGGAAGAAGAGGTAGAAGGCGCCGTGAGGCTCCACGAACTCGATTCCCGGTGCCTCGCGCCGGAACCGCTCGACGATCAGGTCGCGGCGGCGGTGGAAGGCCTCGGTCATCCGCTGGACCTCGCGTTCCACCTTGTCGTCGGCGAAGGCGGTGGCCGCGGCCCACTGGGCGGGATGGTTGGCGCCGGTGGTCGTGTGGGACTGCAGGGCATCCATGGCCTTCACCAGGTCCGGGGGCGCCCACGCGGCTCCGATCCGCCAGCCCGTCATCGCATAGGCCTTGCTCGCGCCGGTGATCACCACGACGCGCTCCAGCAGCTCGTCGGGGAGATCGAGCAGGGACGGGGCGGCTCCGGATCCGAAGTAGATCCGCCGATAGATCTCGTCCGCGATGATCCAGATCCCGTGCGTCGCCGCCCAGGTGGCGATGGCCTTGAGTTCGCTCAGGGTGTACACCGACCCGGTCGGATTGTTCGGAGAACAGAGGATGAGGCCGCGCACCAGGCGATCCCTCTTCCGCTCCAGGTCCGCCACTCCCACTTTGAGACCCCATTCCGGGTCGCCGGGCACGGGGACGGGCTCGGCCCGGGCCAGGCGGACAATCTGCGGATAGGACACCCACGCGGGCGAGGGGATCAGGACCCGGTCCTTCGGTCCGAAGAGGGAGAAGCAGGCATTGAAGAGCGACTGCTTCGACCCGGAGCTGATCATGACGCGCGCGGGGTCGACCGGCCGTCCGCCCGAGAGCCGGGAGAGGTTCCGGGCCACCGCGTGTCGCAGGGGATCGATGCCGAGGTTGGGCGGGTACCGGGTGTGGCCCTTCTGGATGGCCTGGATCGCGGCCTGGACCACGGGGCCCGGGGTATCGAAGTCGGGTTCCCCCACGCCGAGGTCGATGATGTCCTCCCCCGCGTCCTTGCGCCGGCGCGCCTCACGGCTCAGGGCGATGGTGGTCGAGGAGACGAGGTAGGCCAGATTCTGGGACAGTGCGTCGGGCATCGATCTCCCCGGTCGAGGCAACGGTGGTGAAAGGGAAGGAACCCCGAAACCTTTCGAGCCACCCGCCGGAAGTCAATGTGGGGAGTAGGGAGTAGGGTGTAGGGTGTAGGGGCGAAATACTTTCGCCCATAACCTTTTCGCCAGCAAATACTTTCGCCCACAATCTTTTCGCCAGCAAAACGTTCGCCCAGGATCTTCCGCTCAGAAACGTCCGCCCACGAGTCGTTCGCCCCCCATGGACCCCGCGACTTGGTCTCGCCCTCCGGCGACGCTACCTTTCCACCCTCGTCGGAACGTGAACGCGCTGTTTGAGAATCGAGGGGCCCGTGTCGGACTGTGTGGAACTGCATCTCGCGCCTGAGGAAGGTGCGGCGCTCGTCGCGTCGGGATGGACGCTCTCTCTCCCCGCCGTGCGCCAGACAACCCCCGTTGCCGCTCGCGGGAAGCCGCTCGTGGTCCTGACACCCCCCGCTCCGGGTGGTGCCGCCCCGGCCCTGGCCGGCGTGGCGGCCTGGCTCCGACACACGGAGACCCGCGGGCTGATACTGGTTCCCGACGCATCCCTCGACGCCTGGTCCCCCCTCCTCGGCACGCTCTGCTCCGGCACCCCCACGCACTGGTCGGTGATCCGCTCCGCCTCCGGACGAGGCCGTCGTCTCGCCCGGGTCCCCGGCCCCCAGCTTCTCGTCACCACCGCCACCACCGCTCTCCAGCTCCATTCGGAGTCGGCGCTCGATCCCGCGACCCTCGGCGCCCTCATTCTGGTCTGGCCCGAACAGTGGGATCACGAGACGCTCCTGCCACCGCTCCTGCAGGAGTTGCCCGAGACCGCCTCACGCACCATGATCACCACCGCGTCGGCCTCCGCGACGGACCTGGCGACGCGATATTTCCACCGAGCCGCCACCATTGGAAGCGATCCGGTCACCGGCGCGGAGTCCACTCTTCCCGCCGCCCAACTGGCCTCGGTGCCGTGGGGGGACCGGATCAGAGCGTGTGCCCGCCTCCTCGAAATCACAGACCCCGCCTCGGCCGTGATCTGGACGGCGGACACCACCCACCACGCCGCCCTGGATGCGGTGTTGACGGCCGGGGGGCTCCTGCCACCCGGGACCGATCCTGCCCATGCCAGCCGGATCATTGTGGGTGACGACGAGCCGGGCCCGACCGATCTCGTCATCGGATTCGATCTTCCGACGCGTGAGCAACTGGGATGGTGGGCCCCGGCGGGCCGGATCGTGCTCCTGACTCCCCCGGGCACCGAAGGGTGGAGCCGGCGACTCGCGCCGTCCGCGACCCCACTCGACACCGGCACCGACGTGTCCGCCGCCCTGCAGTCGGCGCACGGCCGACGAGCCGAACTCCGGCAGATCCTGCAGACCACGGACCTGGAATCCACCCTTCTGGAACTCGCTCCCCTCTTCGAGCACTACGGGGCCCCGCGCGTGGCCGCAGCCCTGGCGGTGGCCAACCGGCGCTCCGCGG
>JBGSKF010000227.1:0-5182 GCA_041741375.1 Gemmatimonadales bacterium
GCGTGCTGGCCCTGGCGCCCACGGGTCCGTTGGCCGCGGAAGCCCGGGCCAGCGCCCGCTCGGCGCGCGAACTGATCCAGATCTTCGGACTGGAAGGCGGCTGATCATGGCCATCCAGGGTCCCCTGCGCGAACTCGGCATTCACGATGTCTTCCAGCTGCTCGATCTGGGGAGGAAGACCGGGGTGCTCCGCATCACGTCCGAGCTCCGCCAGAACGAGGGCACGATCTGGGTCCACAACGCCGCCGTGGTCGCGGCCGCCATCCGGTCCAATCCCCATCCGCTCGGAACGGCGTTGCTTCGAGCGGGGAAGATTCATCAGGAGGACCTCACGCGGGCCCGTGCCATGCAGGAGGCCGGGGACTCCCGCCGGCTGGGAGAGATCCTGGTGTCGATCGGGGCGATCAGCCCGCGCGATGTCGAGCGCCAGGCGCGCGCTCAGATCGAGGAAGTGGTCTTCACCGTCCTCGGTTGGTCGGAGGGGCACTTCGTGTTCGAGGACGTGCCGCCGGAGGACATCCCGCAGGAAGCAGGAATCCGGATCTCGACCGAGTCGCTCCTGCTGGAGGCCGCCCGGCGGATTGATGAGTGGTCCCGGATCCAGGGCAAGGTCCCGCATCTGGGGGTGGTGCCCCGTCTCGCGCCTCCCCCCCGGCAACTGGATCCGGGATCCCTGACACTCCTTCCCGGGGAGTGGCGCCTTCTGGCCCGTGTGGATGGGCGACACGACATCCGGACCATCGCCGGGATGCTGGGGGAGTCGGATTTTGACGTGGCGCGCACCCTCTTCGGTCTGGCCTCGGCCGGTGTTATTCTGTTGAGCGATCCCACGGCGGAGTCGTCGGCCGCGTCCCGTCAGGATCCCGCGGCCATGCTGCAGCAGGGGGAGGAGCACCTCCGGCTTGGCGATGCGGAATCCGCCCGTTTCATGGCGGGGACGGTCATCAGCAGCTTCCCGGACATGGTGGAGGGGTATCTTCTGCTCGGGCGGGCCTGGCTCGTGCAGCAGGGCTATGCGGAGGCGCGGGAGGCTCTTCGGGAAGCCACGCGTCGATCGCCCGAGGTTCCCCAGGCCTGGCGGTTGCTCGGGTTCGCCTGTGTGGGCACGGCACGGTTCGACGAGGCCGTGGCGGCGTGGGAACAGTGGAGCAGTCTTGGCATTGCGGAGTCTGCCGAACGGCAGCACCAACCCGCCATCCTTCACCACCTTGAGGCGGCCCGATCCCTGGGGACCGGCCTGCGGGACCGGCATGGCAGATAATGTGCAAACGTTGACGGCGCGGCTTGCCGCCGACCCGACGAGCCTGGCGTTTCTTCCACTGGGAGAACACCTCCGCCGGGTCGGCCAGTTGGATGCCGCCCTGGCGGTGGCGACCAGCGGTCTGGCCCGGTATCCTCACCTGGCGGATGCCCATGATCTGCTCGGGCGGATCCGGAGCGATCAGGGCGACGGGGACGCGGCCTTCGATGCCTGGACCACCGCACTCCGGCTCCAGCCGGACCATGCCGGCGCCCACAAGGGCCTCGCCTATCTCGCCTTTCGAAATGAGGACCTTCCCCGAGCGTTGCGCCATCTCGAGATGGCAGCCCACCTGGAACCCGAGGACCCGAGCCTGGCCCAGGCCGTGGAACGGACTCGGGCCCAGGTGGCGGGCCGATCCACGCCGACCGGTGGCGCGCCTCTGGAGCCACCCCTCGACGACACCATGCCCGGCACAATCCTGGTGGATCTCGATGGTCGGCGTCTCGCGGGAAGTCTCCATACTCCCGATGGGTCCGAGGTCTCGGACGGTCTTGCGGCGCTGCTCGCCGGCGTGTCGCAGGAGGCGTCCCGCGTGGCCCGCCTGCTTGATCTCGGTTCATGGGAATGCCTGTCGACGGAGGGACCGGACGCCGCCATGCACCTTCTTCCCCCCACGCCGGACACCCTGTTGCTCGCCGTGGGTGAGGCCGGCGCCCCCCCGGGGCGGCTTCCCCTCGTGGCCCGGCGCGCGGCCCGGCACGCGCAACAATGGCTGGAGCGCCTCGGCTGATGTCGATCGAGGAGTCCGCGTTGGCCGCCATCGCCGATGTCCCCGGGGTTCAGGGTGCCCTCCTGGTGGCCGTGGAGGATGGTCTGGTCGTTGCTGAGATGGTGCGTGAGGGATTCAAATCGGCGGCGGCCGCGGCGTTGTCCGCCAGCCTGTGGGGCCGGATGCGCCGAGCCGCACTGGCGGGTGGACAACGTCCCCCCCGCTTCCTGCAGCTCGAGGCGGAGCATGGTGCCGTGCTGGTGGTGCCGGTGGACGAGGTGGTCCTGGCGGTCGCCGTGACCACGGAACGGACTCACCGCGGTGTGCTGCGGCTCCGGCTGCTGGATCTGGGCGGGAAGGGGGCGGAGTGAAACGCAGCATTGAACCGTGGGTGGCCGGGCCCCTGGACCGGTTCGTGGCCGAGTCGGGGGCCCGGGTTGTCCTGCTGATGACGTCGGCGGGGCAGGTGGTGGCCCAGCATGGGTTCACCCGGGCGCTCGATGTGATGTCGGCGGCCGCCCTCGGGGCCGGCATCATGGCCTCCACCTCCGAACTGGGACAGGTGATCGGCGGGGAGCGCTTCGGTGCCCTGGTGCATCAAGGAACCGAGCTCGGGGTGTACCTCTCGCCTTTGCCCATGCCGGACGGCCAGTGGATCGGACTCGTGGTGTTCGGCCGGGACACCTCGATCGGTCTGGTCCAGCTCTTCTTCGGCCAGTTGGTCTCGGCTCTGGCCGACGCCGCCCCGGTCCGGGAAACCCGACCGGTCCTCGCCGAGAACTTCGAGGCCGATCTCGACGCCAGCCTCCGCGCCCTCTTCGGAGACTAGGCCCATGTCCCTGGTCAACTTCGGCGCGCGGGAAATCACCTGCAAACTGGTCTACTACGGTCCCGGACGATCGGGCAAAACCACGAACCTGCAGTACATCCACGACCGGGTGCCGCCGTCGCGGCGGGGCCAGATGGTGTCGCTGGCCACCCAGACGGATCGCACGTTGTTCTTTGACTTTCTTCCCCTCGATCTGGGCTCGATCTCCGGTTTCACCACCCGGTTCCAGCTGTACACCGTCCCGGGACAGGTCTACTACAATGCCACCCGCCGACTCGTTCTTCAGGGTGCGGATGGGGTGGTCTTCGTGGCCGACAGCCAGGCCCGCCGGTTCGACGACAACGTGGAGAGTCTGCAGAACCTGCAGGACAACCTGCGGGAGCAGGGCGTGGACATCCGGACCGTGCCGTTGATCCTCCAGTTCAACAAGCAGGACCTGCCGAGAGATCTCATCCTGACAAGTGCAGAGCTGGATGACGCGCTCAATTTCCGCGACGTGCCGAGCTTCGGGGCCGATGCCCTGACCGGAGTCGGGGTGTTCGAAACCTTGAAGGCACTGTCCGGCCTGGTGCTGAAACGGCTTGCCCCCCGCACCGGGACCGACGGGGTGGAGGAGCCATGACGAGGATCGGGGCGCAGCCGACGGAACGATTCGACACCTATGTCGCGGGGCCCCAGGGGGCGCTGGCCGTGACGGCGGCGCGGGCCGTGGCCGAGTCACGTCATCCGCCCTACAACCCCCTGTTCCTGGTGGGCTCTCCCGGTTTCGGCAAGAGTCATCTTCTGTCCGCGATCGAGGGACTCGCGGCGCACGTGGATCCGGCGCGACGGGCCGTGCGGGTGAGCGCCGCGGCCTTTCGGCCGGAGCAGTGCGAGGAGTGGACGGGGGCAGACCTGCTGCTGGTGGACGATGTGGACCAGCTGCCCCGCGCCGGACAGGGGGTGGTGGCGGAGGTGCTGGAGGCGAGGGCCGAAGCACACCGCGCCACCGTGCTGACCTCCGCCCTGTCCCCGGGGGAGATCCCACACGCCGATTCCCGGCTGTGCCGGGTGTCGGCGAGCGGGCTCGTGGTGGAGCTCGACCTCCCCGGACCCGACCGCCGGTTGGGCCTCCTGCGCTCTCTTCCCGCGGACCCGGCTCTGGATCCCGCCGTCCTGGAGGCGCTCGCCCTCCTGCCGGTGCGGAACATCCGCGAGTTGCTCGGAGCCTTCCGGCGCCTGGTGGCTTTCCAGGCGGTCAGCCGACACCCGTTGGATGTCTCCCAGGCCTCCGTGCTGCTGGGGGAACTGGGAGCGGCGGTGCCGGTTCCCGAGGGCACGCCGGGTGATCTGCCCGGAACCCATGTCGTCAGCGGTCCGGCAGAAAGGGTTCGTGCCTTCCCGGAGGGGGTGGAAGAGGACCGGGACCGCGCCGACGAGTTTGGCGACTTCCTCTCCGAGGTCGTGGCCACCGTCGCGGAGCAGGTGGACCGGTGGCGGGAGAGAGTGGGAGCGGCGATTCTCCGATGGGAGGGGGAGGGCATCCGCACGGCGCGGCTGGAACGGTTGTTGCGCGAGGAGTTTCCCGAGGATCCTGACACCCTGCTGGCGGAGTTCGAGCGGGATGCCGAGGCGATGGTGGCGCTGGCGCGCGAGGCACGGGCTCTGGATCCCCGGGGCGGGGAAGGAGCCGTGTTTCAGGATCCCGATGATCTTTCCGGGGCGCGCCGCGCCCTGGACCAGATCCGGCTCCGGGTGGCCGGTCTCCCCGGACCCGATCCCGCTTGGCGACTGGACACTTTCGTGGAGAGCGCCTCGACGCGGTCGGTGCTCCGGGCCCTCGACCGGCTCCTCGGAGGGGACACCGGTGACAATCCCGTCGTGGTACAGGGAGCCGGCGGGAGTGGCAAGACTCATCTGCTGCACGGATTCGGATCCGCCTGGCTGGAGCGTCATGGCGGTGTCGTCGCGTGCCTGTCCTCCCCCGACTTTTCGGGGGACCCGGCGGCATGGTGGGCCGGCATCCGCGTCGCCTCGGCGATCCTCGTGGACGACCTGGACCGGATCGGGGCTTCTCCCACCCTGGCTCTCCTCACCGACGCCCTGGAGGCCCTTGTGTCCTCCGGCCGCCCGGTCCTGGTGACGACATCCACACCGCTGCAGGAGCTGGAGGGTTTCGAGGCTCGGCTGTTGTCCCGCCTCACGGCGGGCGTCATCGTGGATCTGGAGCCTCCGGACCGGGAGCTTCGCGCCCGACTGGTCACGCACGCTCTCCCCGAGCGGCATCGCGACGACGCGGCCCTCGTCGACGTGATCGCACGGCCTCCCGCGGCCTCGGCCCGCGCGGTTCAGGCCGCCGTGC
>JBGSKF010000228.1:0-28493 GCA_041741375.1 Gemmatimonadales bacterium
CTCCACCGTTCCGGAGGGCTTTCCTGTCCTCCCCCCCCGGCACCGGACTTCCGCACTGTCTGGTTCGGCATACAACACCCCTTTCTCGGGACCCCTGAATCTGTTCCAATCTACTGTCCAGAGAAACCGAGGGCGCTATACAACAGGCTTCGGCATGGTCACCGGCCTCCTGAATCGTGGAAGACAACAATACTACCACCACCACTACTACCACCGGCACAGTGATTTGAATATAGTCGGCGCCTTGGTACCAGCCGGAATGGTTTTCCGCCTTCCAACGAACGGGTCCTTGGACTGCCGTGGTTGGCGGTAAGCCATGGTGGATAAATCACCCGGAATGACAGCCACCCTCGGGAAGTGGTCCGGAAAGGAGAAAGGCCCCAACCGAGGCGGGGGCCTTTCCTGGAGCATGGAGGCGCAGGGAATTGAACCCTGGTCCGAATCAAGTTCCAGTACCACGTCTACGTGCGTAGGCCGGTCTTCATGCTTTGGGACCCGGACGGCGACTCGGCCGGCCTTCCGTGCCCCTTCCTCCTCAGATCTCGCCGCGGACGTCGGAGGACCGCCCTTGGCCAGCCCGGATTTGCGATCCGATGACGACGCCCCGGACGGGCTTCGACCACCGGAGGTGCGTCAGCGAGCAGAGCTCAGCTTAAGCAGCCATTGCCAGGTTAGAGTTGGCAAGTAGTGTTTTCCAAACGGTTTAGCCAGGAGCCTGGACCTGGGCACGCTGCGATACCTTCTTCTGACCCGTCGAAACCGGTCGCCCCCCTGTTGGAGAACACCTGAATGCTAGCGGCATTGGCGCCCGGCGGCAACCCGAGCAGCGCAGGGTGGGCCGCCTGCCCCGGCCAAGCCACCGAGTCGCAATGAGTTGGGCGGCCGTGGCTTGTGAAATATTTCACAAATCACGAAACAAGACCTGACCCCGTCGAGACCCCGCCAAGGGTTCGGATTTCCCCGGGGCTCACGCCCCTTGCTCGGCCAATTGACGTGGCTTACGCCACCCGGAGCACAGACCACCGCCCGGCGATCCCGGCGAGACGGGGGGCGGGTGGCAATCTCGGAGCCCGGCACCAGCCTCGGATCAGGAATTCCCGGGGCTTTCGCCCCGGGCTCGGCCATGCGGCCGTTCACACGGCCGTGCACGGACCACCGCCCGGTGATGTCGAGCCCGAGACGGAGGTACTCACCTCGTACCATGATTATGAGATGATTCACCATCATACTAACAACGTCTGATCACACTGTGCGCGGTGCCCCCAGGGTGGTATATCCACCCCGGGGGGAACCGAGCCTCAGAACCACAACCCGACCGTGAGCGGGAACCACTGCTTGCCTGCGACGCGAGAGCCAGTCAGCCCCAACCATCGGGCCTCGACTTGGAGGGGGATTCCGAGCAGGCGACCTCGCACCCCCACCCCGGCGCTTAGAGCCGGCGAAGACACCGTCTGTTTCAACATCGTGACCGGAGCACCGGGCTGGCAGGCAGGAACACCCGCCTGCTGCTGACCGCAGCCCCAGCACCCACCGCCACGTATGGACTCACATTCCCCGATGTGATCGGGACCACCCCCTCGAGTGTCACCGCCCCCACCTTGTCGATGGACCAGGACCGGGCGTTCCCCTGGGTTACCGCGGGAGTGATGCGAACATAATCTCCACCCAGGCGGATCAGATCCGGAGACCCGGAGAGACGGAACGTGAGTGCCCCCCGTGCCGACAGCCCCAGACATGGCCGGGAGGCACTCTCGGCCTCCCGGTGGAATGGCGAGGTGGGAGAGCGTCTCACCCCGACCGCACGCAGTTCCGCCCCGCCTCCTTCGCCCGGTAGAGCGCCGCATCGGCCTGCGCCGCCAGGTTCTCCCGGGCATTGGTCGTTCCGGGCCACGCCGCCACTCCGAACGACGCCGTGAGCGGCCACTCGGTCCCCTGAAACGCCCACGTCGCTTCCGCCAGCGCCTCCCGGACCCGTTCCGCTACCGCACACCCCTCGGCCAGATCCTGATCCGGAAGCCAGATGGCGAACTCCTCTCCTCCCACCCGGCCCGACACATCCCGTCCCCGGACCAGGCGCTCCAGGATCGCCGCGAAGTGGACCAGCGCCGCATCCCCGGCGGCATGACCCAGGGTGTCGTTCACCCGCTTGAAGTGATCGAGATCGGCCGCGATGTACACTCCGCGCACCACGCCCACGGCCTGCATCGCCGCCTCGAAACCGCGACGGTTGTGGAGTCCGGTGAGGGGGTCCCGCACCGCCTGATCCTGCTCCTCCCGCCGGGCAAGGGCCGCCTGAAGCCGAGGCCCCGCCGCCTCGAGTGCATTCTGTAGCGCGGCGAATGCCGGGCCGCCGAGCTCCTCGCCACCGGCGGCCCAGAGGACGGCGGCTCCCACCGGTTCTCCCTCCGCGCAGATCGGATAGACCAGGCTACGCCGCTCCCGGTGACGCCGGTCCCCCGGGTCGATGCCCACCGGATCGTAGGCCACCACCATCTCCCGGTCTTCCCCCCGGGCCACGCGGTCCGCCGCGGTTCCCGGCATCACGCGCGCGTGCAGGAGCCGGGTGTCCCCTCGAAGGGCCACGCCGAGGATCTCGACTCCCCGGCGATGCCGCAGGACCACGAGGGTGTCCCCCTCGCAGATCCGTTCCAACTGGTGGGCCAATCGGACCGCGATGCTCTCGACCGATTCCCCCGGGCGTTCCTGTTCCCGCGCCACCCGGGTGAGAAGCGGCCGGGACTGCAGAAGGTGAAGCAGATGCCGCAGGTCCTTGATGGCGTACGGAGGTGGGGAGGAGTCGTGGATCAGCATTCCCGCCGCGGGTGGCCGGGCGACCCAGAGCAGCGTGCCCCACGCCGTCCTCTCCACCCCCTCACGGTCGCTGCCCCGTGCCATCGTCCGCAGGCGTTCCTCCAGGGCCACCTGATCCTCTCCCCCCGCGGCAAGTGTCCCTTGGAAAATCACATCCTCCTGGTTCAGGTAGATCAGGAGAGTGCGTGCTCCGGTGGCCCGAAGGACCCAATCGAGAAGGGGATCGGTCCCGCTGCCTCGGGATGGAGCAGACGCGGTCCGCTCACCCCGCGACGCCCGGCGGTCCCGTGCCACCCAGCCCGCGATCCCGCCCGCGGCGAGCCCCACGAGCAGGAGCGCCACCTCCATGTCAGCGTGGCCCGCTCAACCACCCCCGGCGCCGGAACCACCAGGCAATCCCCGCCGAGAGGAGCACCATCAACACCAGCACGAGGGGATAGCCGTACCGGCTCCCCAACTCCGGCATGTGGGCAAAGTTCATCCCGTAGACACCGACGATGAACGTGAGGGGGAGAAAGAAGGCGCTGAAGACGGTGAGCACCCGCATGACCTCATTGGTCCGGTGCGACGCCATCGACAGATGCACCGAGAGGAGGTTGTTCAACTCCTCGATCAACTGGTCGGCGTAGAAGTGCCATGCCTCCGCGCTCTCCCGCAGATCCTGGAACAGGGGCACGGCACGCTCGGCCGGGGCCACGAACTGATGGATGACCCCCTGGGTCTTGAACAGCACCCGGCGAATCAGGGTCACCCGTCTCTTCTGGAGATAGATCGTCTCCAGCGGCGCCGGCCCGCTCCGGTCGAACACGCTCTCCTCGAACCGCTCGATGACCTCTTCGAGTTCCTCCAGCGGCGGGCCGTACGTGGCCAGGACCGCATGGGTGACCACCGCCAGAAGGGAAGAGGCGGTGTCCTCCGAGGTCCGGCGTTCGGTCAGGTTTCCCCGGGCCTCCAGCATGGCGGCGAAGAAGGGCTGGTCCACCCGTCGGATGGTCATGAAAAGGTCAGGCCGGTAGAAGATGGAGATCTTGCGCGTGACCTCGTGCACGCCCGAGGCGTCCGGCGGCGCCGCTTCGTCGATCGCCCGGAGAATCACGAAGGTGGTGTCCCCGATTCGTTCGTACTTGGGCAGGTGCTCGGGGTCGAGACAGTCCTCCACGGAGGTCCGGTGGAGTTGGTGCTCGATGGCAAGCAGACCCAGCTCCTCGCGTGTAGGGTTGACCACGTCGATCCAGGTCAACCCGTTCGTCACGGGAATCTGGCGAATCATGGTTCCATCCCTCGCAGGATGCGCACGGCGGCCATCGCGGCTCCGAACCCGTTGTCCACGTTCACCACGGTGACGCCCGCCGCACAGCTGTTCAGCATCCCCAGCAGCGCCGCGACACCCCCGAACGATGCCCCGTACCCCACGCTGGTCGGCACGGCGATGACCGGCTGCCGGACCAGTCCCCCGACCACACTCGGCAGCGCCCCTTCCATGCCGGCCACCACGATGATGACTCCCGCCCGCCGGAGCGCGTCGCCGTTGGAGAGAAGCCGATGCAGCCCCGCCACCCCGACATCGGTCAGGCGCTCCACCACCACTCCCGCCGCCTCGGCCACCACGGCGGCCTCCTCGCTCACCGGCAGGTCGCTGGTGCCGGCGGTGACGATGCACACTGGCGCTCCCACGGGGTCCCCCGTCGTGGAGGAGCGGAGCCAGAGGGTTCGGCCGAGGGTGTTGTATCGAACGTCGGGATACGCGCGGCACACCATCTTGGCCTGCACCGGTGTCACCCGGGTGACCAGAAAGGAGCCATGCACCTCGGCCAGGCGACCGCAGATCTCCACCACCTGTTCCGGCTCCTTGCCCGCACCGAACACCACCTCGGGAAACCCGGTGCGGAGGGCGCGGTGATGATCGATGGACGCGAAGGGGAGATTTCCGGTGGGGAAATCCCGGAGCCGGGCCAGCGCATCCTCCGGAGTGAGACGGCTCTCCGCCACCGCACTCAGCAGGGCCGCGAGATCGTCGCGGTTCACGCCGCGCAGGAGACCGGTTCGAGATAGGCCTGGAAGATGGCCTCGGCCTCGGCCATCGACTCGACCTGGAAGAGCTGCTGCCGGAGCGTGGAGGAACCGGGGAGCCCCTTGGTGTACCAGCCGAAGTGCTTCCGGAACTCGACCACGGTGCGCCGGGTGTCGCCCTGAAGCTCGAGGGCGAGCCGGGCATGCTCCAGGGCCACCGCGAACCGCTCCGCAGCGGACGGCGCCTCCGGGAGCGGTTCCCCGCGAAGACGTGCCCGACCGGCGGCAAAAACCCACGGATTCCCGAAGCTCCCCCGCCCCACCATCACCCCTGCACACCCGGTGTGATCCCGCATCCGCACGATGTCCTGGGGCGACACGACATCGCCATTGCCGATGACGGGAATGTCGAGCGCCTCGACGACCCGGGCGATCTCGTCCCAGTCGGCGGAGCCGGTGAACATCTGGGTCCGGGTCCGGGCGTGCAGCGTGAAGGCACGGGCTCCGGCATCCTGCATCCGCAGGGCGATCTCCACGGGTGTCCGCGTTGCACTGTCCCACCCGGATCGGGTCTTGACCGTGACCGGGAGGTGGGTGGCCTGGACCACCGCGTGGATGATCCGGCAGACCAAGTCCATGTCCCGGAGGCACCCCGACCCCCCGTTCCGCTGTACCACCTTCTTGACCGGGCACCCGAAGTTGATGTCGATGAAATCGGGGGCGTAGGCTTCGGTCACCACGGCGGCGGCCCGCGCCATTCCCTCCGGATCGGCCCCGTAAATCTGAACGCCGATCGGCCGTTCGGATTCCGCAAACTCGGCACCCTCCAAGGTCCGGCGGATTCCCCGGCGGATCGCCTCCGCCGAGAGGAATTCCGACATGAGGATGTCCGCCCCCATCCGCCGGCAGATCTGCCGAAAGGGTGCCTCGCTCACCCCGGCCATGGGAGCCAGGATCAGCGGGGTGTTGAGCGAGGGCGCGTACGGTAAACGCATGAATACAAGTTACTTATGATGCTCGATCGCCACAAGGAACAGCACCCGCCCCAGGCAGCGGCACGGTTCCGGGCATCCTCGTCTCCTCCCCGCTCCGAGGTTTGGTGAACCACCGGTATGCATTTCAGCAAAGCCGCCAGGACGCTGCTCTTTAACCACGAAATACACGAAACAACACGAACGCGACGGACCTGACCGTGTTCTTTGGGATGGACCTCATCGGGTGGACGGGGCAGAACGGATTTCGTGTTTTTCGTGCTTTTCGTGGTTCCTTTTCTTGCCGTCTGGTATCTTCACTCCCCATGCGACTCGTTGACTTCCTCGACCCGGACGCCATCGGACTCGATCTCGTCGGAGCCACTCCCGAAGCGGTTCGGGCGGAGCTCGTGTCGTTGTTGCGGCTCGGGGACAGGGCTCACGAGGAGAAGCTGTGCCGTCTTCTGGCTCGGCGTGAGCGGCTCGGAAGTACCGGCATCGGACGGGGGATCGCCATCCCTCATTGCCGGTCCCTCGGCATGACCCGGCTCCACCTCGCTTTCGGACGGCATCGCACCGGCATCGACTACGCCGCGATCGACGGGAGACCGGTGCGGTTCTTCTTCCTCATCGTAGCCCCCCCGGTCGAGGTGGCCAACCGGTATCTGCCGGTTCTGGGACGCATTGCGTTGCTGGCCCGGGACCGTGAGGTTCCCCGGCGGCTGGCCCACGCTCGGACGGTGGAGGAGATCGTCGCCGTCCTGGACGGCCGGGATGGCCTCGATCAGGGGGGTCACACCACCGGCTGAAACTCCGCGGCATGTTCCCGGACGAACGCCTCGAAGGTTCGAGACTCGCGGCCACCCACGGTTCTGACCACATCCGTGACGGTGGCGTTGGATCCGCCGGCCAGTTCGTCGCCCAGAGCCACCAGGTCGTCCGCGAGCCATTCGGGACATCCGCCGCGCACCAGCCGATCCCGCGCCTCATGCCGGAGCAGATCGACATACGCGACCCGGTGCCCCGTCACCCGGGAGATGGTCTCGGCCACCTGTTGCATGGTGAGGGAGGCGGGACCGGTCACCTCCAGCGTCCGGGCGGCGCCCTCGATCGGTGTCGTCAGCACGCCCGCGGCCACCGCGGCGATATCCCCCACATCGACATAGGCCACGCGCGCATCGTCGATGGATCCGTAGAGGCGACCTTCCTCCCGCACGGTGGGGGCGTCTCCCAGAAAGTTCTGCATGAAGGCGGCGCACCGCAGGTTGGTATGCGGCATGCCGGAGGCGGCCAGTTGCTCCTCGCACCGGGCATGCCACCGGAGCAGCGACACCGGGGCATCGGCCCGTGCTCCGAGGCCCGACATCCGGACACATTGCTCCACCCGATGGCGCAGGGCCGCCCCCATCAGGTGACGCTCCATTTCGACCTGGGAGGGATCGGGAGAGGAGGCCACGAACACCCTCCGGATCCCTTCCAGGGGAGCATCGAGGGTTTCGGGGATGGCCAGGTTTCCCACCATCACCGGCACGCCCCTGTCCCGCAGGTCAGCGCCGCGGCGAGGATCCCGGACCAGGGCGCGCACCGGGACCTTTCGTTCCATGAGCTCCCGTACCACCCCGCCCCCCACCTTTCCCGTGGCCCCGATGACGAGAATCATGTTCCCTCCTGTGTGCTGCGATCCGGGCTATTCCCATTCGATCGTGGCCGGTGGTTTGGAACTGATATCGTAGACCACCCGATTCACCCCGTCCACCTCGTTGGCGATCCGGTTGGCCACCCGGGCCAGGACATCGGCCGGAAACGGGTACCAATCGGCCGTCATGCCGTCCCGGCTGGTGACCGCCCGGAGTGCGATCACCTGATCATAGCTCCGTTCGTCTCCCACCACACCCACGGAGCGGACGGGGAGGAGCACCGCGAAGGCCTGCCAGATCTCATCGTAGAGATCGGCCGCCCGGATTTCCTCCAGAAAGATATGATCCGCGGCCCTCAATCGGTCCAGTCCCTCCGGGGTCACCGCCCCCGGAATCCGGATGGCGAGTCCCGGTCCCGGGAAGGGGTGTCGTCCGACCATCTCCTCGGGGAGGCCGAGTTCGCGGCCCACCTGGCGGACCTCGTCCTTGAACAGCTCGCGAAGGGGCTCCAGCAACCCGAAGGGGAGCCGTTCGGGGAGCCCCCCGACGTTGTGGTGAGTCTTGATGGTGGCCGAGGGTCCTCCATGACTGCTCATCGACTCGATCACGTCGGGGTAGAGGGTCCCCTGCACCAGCCAGCGGACGTCGCTGCCCACCGCCTTCGCCTCCCGCTCGAACACATCGATGAAGGTGTGGCCGATGCGCTTCCGCTTCACCTCGGGATCGCTGACTCCCTCCAGCGCGGCCAGAAACTCCTCGGTGGCATCGACCACCCGGAGATCAATGCCGAGATGGCGGCGGAAGGTGCGCTCGACCTGATCCCGCTCGTGCAGCCGCAGGAGTCCATGATCCACGAAGATGCAGGTGAGGCGATCGCCGACCGCGCGGTGCACCAGGGCGGCGGCCACCGAGGAGTCGACACCGCCCGACAGTCCGCAGATCACCCGGTCGGTGTTCCCCACCTGGTCCCGCACCCGGGTGATCTCCGAGGCGACGAAGTGTTCCGCGGTCCAGTCGGGAGTGCATCCGCAGATCTCAAAGAGGAAGGTCCCGAGCATCTCCGACCCACGCGGGGTGTGGGCCACTTCCGGATGAAACTGGACCCCGAAGAGGGGGAGGGTCAGGTGCTCGATCGCCGCGATCGGGGTGTTGTCGCTGGACGCCACGACCCGAAAGCCCGGCGGGGGCTCCGTCACGGAATCGCCGTGGCTCATCCAGACGGGGGTCTCCTCACCGGGAGAGAACGTCGGAAAGAGGCGCCCCCCCGTGACGCGCAGGTCGGCCCTCCCGTACTCGCGCCGATCGGCCCGGTGTACGCGTCCCCCGGCCAGGTGGGCCATCAGCTGCATGCCATAGCAGAGGCCGAGCACGGGGATCCCGAGGTCCAGAAGGCCCGGATCGGCGGTGGGCACGTTGTCGCCGTACACCGAGGAGGGACCACCCGAGAGAATGATTCCCCGGGGATTCCACCGCCGGATCCACTCCAGGTCCCGTGAGGGGGGGTGGATCTCACAGTACACGTGGGCCTCCCGCACTCGTCTCGCGATGAGCTGGACGTACTGGGCGCCGAAGTCGATGATGAGGATGCCGGGGTGGTGCGTCATGACAGTCCACGGACGGAGGAAAGGAGGGAGAGGGGATCGGGCCGCTCGCGGCGGAACAGGTCGTCGACCGTTTCGCGGGCGCGGGCGAGCGCCGAGCGTCCCCCGGCCACCACCACCTCCGGGGGCCGCCGCCGCAAGTTGTAGTTCGACCCCATGCTGTAGGCGTAGGCGCCGGCACCCAGCACCGCAAGCACGGTTCCGACGGGCACCGCGGGGAGCACTCGATCGCGGGCCAGCCAGTCGCCGGTCTCGCATACCGGGCCCACCACGTCCGTGGGACCAACCGGGCCGGCGACAGGGCCCACCGGAACCATGTGATGATAGGCCTGGTAGAGACTCGGCCGGGAGAGATCGTTCATCCCGGCATCCACAATGACAAACTCCTTCCCCCCGGAATGTTTCCGGTAGAGGACTCGCGTGAGGAGAACTCCCGCCGGTCCCACCAGGTACCGGCCCGGTTCCATCTGCGCCTCGAGTCCGCTCTCGCGGACCCCGGTGGCCACCGCGGCCGCGAGGTCCCGGGGGTCGAGCACGACTTCGTCCCGGAACCGCATGCCGATCCCCCCCCCAAGGTCGAGCACCCGCAGATCCTCGGCGAGGTGGCGCACTCTCAGGCGATCGAGAAGGCCGAGCAGGCACGCGAGTCCGTTCTCATAGGGAGCGGGCACGAGGAGCTGGCTTCCCAGGTGCATTCCCAGAGTGTGGAAGGCAAGCCGGGGTGAGGCCGCAATCTGCTCGGCCGCGGCTTCCACCTGGTCGGCGGGAATGCCGAACTTGATCCCGGCCTGGCCGGTGGAAATGTAGGGATGAGTCTCGGTCGTCACTCCGGGATTCACCCGGATGCCCACCGCCACATCCCGCCCTTCGTGTGCGGCGACCCGGGCCAGGAGGTCAATTTCCTCCGGGGACTCCACATGGATCGCCCCGAGGCCGGCCCGCACCGCCTCCGCCAGCTCGTTCTCGGTTTTCCCGACGCCGCTGTAGACGATACGGTCGGCGGGGATGCCCCCCCGGAGCGCCGCCGCCATCTCCCCGCCGGACACGATGTCCGCCCCGGCGCCGAGAGCGGCGAGGGTTTCCAGAATGGCCCGGGAGCCATTGGCCTTGACGGCATAGCGGACACGGAGAGGCAACCCCTGGCCGGCGAAGGCCTGGCGCAGGAGATCGTACCGCGACCGGAGCACCTCCAGATTGTACACGAAGGTCGGGGTGTCGAACTCCCGGGCCACGGTGGCGAGGGAGACCCCCGCCATGTCCAGCGAGCCATCGGGCGCACGGCTCATTCCTCCCTCGGCCAGAAGGTCCGCCTCCCACGGTTCCCTCGGGGCGACGGGCGGGATCACCCTCAGTACGCCTTGGCCCAGACCGCCTCGTCCTGCGCGGGATTCCCACACCAGAGACAGGTGGCCGGCGGGGGATCGGACCGGAACTCCGCATCGGGAAGCACGCGAATGGTGGCCTTGGTGGTGCTCTTGATGTCCGCTTCGCAGGCCGCCTGACCGCACCACCCCCCGTAGACGAACCCTCCGGCTCCCTCCATGAGTGCGATGAAATCGTCCCGGCTCACGCCGCGATGACTGTTGGCCTCCCGCCGCTGGAGGGCGGCCGTCAGCATGTCGGCCTGCATGAGGTCCAGCGCCTCACGGATCGTTGCCACCACCCCCGCGCGAGGCGCCGGCGCCTTTCCCCCGGTGCGCCGGGCCAGCATCACGGTCCCCTGCGCCAGGTCCCGCGGGCCAATCTCCACCCGGATCGGCACGCCGCGCGTTTCCCATTCATAGTATTTGGCGCCCGGCTTGATCCCCTCCCGAACGTCGATCGTGGCGCGCATCCCCGCATCCCGCAGTTCCGCGAGGAGAGCGTGGCCCGCCTCCGCGGTGGCGCTCCGTTCGTCGTCGCTCCGCCAGATGGGGACCACCACGACCTGCCACTGCGCCAGGCGGGGCGGGCAGACGAGTCCCGCATCGTCCCCGTGGGTCATGATGAGGCCGCCGATCAGGCGGGTGGACACTCCCCAGGACGTGCTCCAGACATGGTCCAGTCCCCCGTCCGCCGTCTGGTAGGTCACGTCGAACGCCCGGGCAAAGTTCTGGCCCAGATTGTGGCTGGTGCCGGCCTGGAGCGACTTGTTGTCCTGCATCAGAGCTTCACAGGCGTAGGTCCGCACCGCCCCGGCAAAGCGCTCCGAATCGCTCTTGCGCCCGGTGAGCACCGGCATCGCCATCCACGATTCCATGAAGGTGCGGTAGATCCCGAGAATCAAGAGAGTTTCCTCCTCCGCCTCCGCCTCGCTGGCATGTGCGGTATGGCCCTCCTGCCAGAGGAACTCGGTGGTCCGCAGGAAGAGGCGCGTCCGCAGTTCCCACCGCACCACGTTGGCCCACTGGTTGAGCAGCACCGGAAGGTCCCGGTAGCTCTGGATCCACTTCGACAGCATCGCGTAGATGATGGTTTCCGACGTGGGGCGCACGACCAGAGGCTCCTCCAGGAGCTTGCCCCCTCCGTGGGTCACCACCGCCGTTTCCGGGGCGAACCCCTCGACATGCTCCGCTTCCTTGGCCAGGAAGCTCTGCGGAATAAAGAGCGGGAAATACGCGTTCTGATGCCCGGTGTCCTTGAACATCCGGTCCAGACCCCGTTGCATCTCCTCCCAGATGGCGTACCCGTTGGGCCGGATGACCATGCACCCCCGGACCGGACTGTAGTCGGCGAGTTCAGATCGCAGGACGAGTTCGTTGTACCAGGCGTTGAAGTCCTTTGCCCGGGGAGTCAGACCTTTGTCAGCCATCGTGGGCCATCGGCGTTTCGTGGGAGGTGGCGGATGCCGCGAGGGCAGTCCGAAGCGTGGCGACCGCACGGTCGCGGGGAACAGACTGCTGGGTGTTGGTGCCCAGATCCTTCAGCACCACCTCCCCGCGGGCGCGGTCGTCGGGGCCGATCACGACGGCCCAGGTGGCCCGCCGGGCGTCGGCGTGGCGCAGCTGGCGGCCCAGTGCCTGGACAGAGAGGCCATACTCGGTCCGGACCCCGGCCCTCCGCAGTTCTGCCGCCAGGGAAAGGACGTGGACCTGATCCTCAGGAGTGACTCCGGCCACCCAGACATCGAGTCGTCCGGGTGATTCGGGGACGAGGTTCCGGTCCTTCAACAGTTCCCCGAGCACCACGTCTCCCATGCCAAATCCGCAGGCGGGAAGGTCGACGCCGCCCAGCGCGAGCAGGAGACCGTCGTACCGCCCCCCACCGCAGATGGCACGCAGGGATCGTCCCGCATCGAAAAGTTCAAACACGGTACCGGTGTAGTAGGCAAGGCCACGCACGATGGTCAGGTCGACATCGACGAAGTCACCGACACCCAACGCCTCCAGCCCGGCCACCACGGCGCGGAGACCGGTGCCGGCGTCCTCCCCCCCAGGGACCATCGCCAGGGCCTCCTCGACGGCGGGCATCCCCCGGAGTTCGGCCACCGCGCGGAGGGGTTCCGCCATCCCGGCTCCGAGCCCGGAGCGCTCCAGCATCTCGTCGAGGGCCGCCGGGGTGAGCCGCTCGATCTTGTCCACCACCTGGTATGCCTCGGAGAGCATCTCCTCGACCACCCCGGCCTGCCGAAGCAGCGCCGCGAGCACCCGGCGGTCGGAGAGCCGTACCCGCACATCCCGGGGTCCCAGCCCCAGTTCCCTCATGATCTCGAGGGCCAGCGCGATCACCTCGGCGTCCGCGAGCGGTCCGGGTTCGCCGATCAGATCGCAGTTGAGCTGGAAGTGTTCCCGGAGCCGACCCCGCTGCTGCCGTTCATAGCGAAAGAGCTGTGGCGTGGCGAACCACCGGATCGGTTTGCGGAGTCCATTCGCCCGAGCCGCCACCATCCGAGCGAGGGTGGGCGTCATTTCCGGACGCAGTGCCACCTGCCGCCCCCCCTTGTCCTCGAACGCATAGAGCTGGGTCACGATCTCGGGGCCGCTCTTGGAGGTGTAGAGTTCCAGTGGCTCCAGGGGAGGACCGTCGTATTCATCGAAACCGAAGCGGAGGGCCACGCGCCGCCAGGCAGCAACAATGTGTGCGCGGAGGGCAAAGTCGTCGGGATAGAAGTCGCGGAATCCCGGCAGCGCCTTGGTGTGCATCCCGGGCAAAATAAGCCCCCCGCCCTGCGGGTACCACCCCGAAAACCTTCGCTACAGGGGATGCGGTGGCGGGTCGACGACTTCCGCCAGACCGAGGTCCGCGAGAACATCTCCCACGGTATGGAAGGAGCCGGTGACCAGAACCGTGCCGGCGCCCTCGCGCACCACCCGGAGGGCCTCCTGGAAGTCGGGCACCAGGCTCCAGTGGGCCTGCGGGGCCGGTCGGTCGGTGCGCTCAAGCCACTCCTGGAGCCAGGTCGTGTTCCACCCGCGGTCCAGGGCGGTCGGAGCCACGGTGAGAACGCCCCGATCGATCACCGCATCGAGGGCCACCAGCATCTCGGGCCAGGGCTTGTCCCCGAGGATGGAGACCAACGCATGCACCGGACCGGGCACCGGGTCGGCCCGAAGCGCATCGGTGAGGGAGGCCATCCCGTCGGGATTGTGGGCCACATCGAAGAGCCACAGGCCCCGGCGGTCGAGCCGCCCGGGCACCGTCACCGTCGAGAAGGCCCTTTCCACCGCCGCGTCCGGAGGGCGGTACGGTTCCGGTAACGCCCGGAGGGCGGCGTGGGCCACGGCCGCATTTCGTCGTTGATGCGGGCCTCGGAGCCGCAGGTCTCCTTCCCATCTCCCGTCCGGCGGGACGGGCAGCCACAGAAGTTCGCCCCGGCCGGAAGCGGCCACCGCCTCCCGTGCCGCCGTCTCAAGGACACCCCGCACGACCGGGTCCCGCTCCCCCACCACGAACGGCCTCCCCGGCTTGGCGATCCACGCCTTTTCACGGGCAATCGCCTCCAATGTGTCTCCGAGGTACTTCTGGTGATCCATCGCGATCCCCGTGACCACCGAGACGAGGGGGTCAACCACGTTCGTGCTGTCGAGGCGCCCGCCGAGCCCCACCTCCACCACCGCGATCTCGGCTCCGCGTGCGGCCATGTCGGCAAAGGCCATGGCGGTCGTTGTTTCGAAGAAGGTGGCTCCCAGGTGGGTGGCCCGCGATTGCAGGCGGCGGGCCCACATCGTCACGGCTCCCTCGCTGATGGGCTCCCCATCGACCCGGATGCGCTCCCGGAAGGAGGTCAGGTGGGGAGAGGTGTACAGTCCGACCCGCCATCCCGCCTCGGAGAGGGCACCCGCCATGAGGTGGGAGACGCTCCCCTTCCCGTTCGTTCCCCCCACGTGGATCACGGGAACCACTCGCTCCGGATGTCCCAGACCGTCCAGGAGGTCCCGGGTGGTGTCGAGCCCGAACTTGATCGTCGTGATCCGGGGAAAGAGCCAGGCCAGGGCGTCGGGATAGGATCCGATGAGGCACGCGGACTCCGCGAAGGAGGCGGACATACTCTCACAACCACGAAGCCGGTGGTCGGAGCAGTCCGATCACCGGCTTCGGTCCGGGGCGGGATGTCCGCGTCTCAGGCCGCGTCACCCGCATCCGAAGGTTGAGGACGGTATCCCTGCATGTGTCGCAGGAGACGGGCGGCGGTTTCCCGGAGGGAGCCCCGGGGAACCACTCCGTCGATCTGGCCATGGTCCAGGAGGAACTCCGCCGTCTGGAACCCCTCGGGAAGATCCTGACCGATGGTCTGCTTGATCACTCGTTGCCCGGCGAACCCGATCACCGCGCCCGGCTCGGCCAGGATCACGTCCCCCTGCATGGCAAAGGAGGCGGACACCCCGCCGGTGGTCGGGTCGGTGAGGATGCTGAGATAGGGAATCGAGAGGGAGCGGAGGCGGGCGATGGCGGCGGAGGTCTTGGCCATCTGCATCAGGGAAAAGACGCCCTCCTGCATGCGGGCGCCGCCGGAGGTGCTGACCAGGATCAGGGGGACACGTTTCTCGGCGGATCGTCTGGCCAACCGGGTGATCTTCTCTCCCACGACCGATCCCATCGACCCTCCCATGAAGGCGAAGTTCATCACCCCGAGATGGGCCTGCATCCCCTCGATCTTGCAGGCTCCCGTCATGATGGCATCGGCACACCCGGCCTTCCGCTGGTTGGCCACCAGGCGATCGGGGTACTGCTCGAACTGGAGTGGATCCAGGGACGTCACCGCAGGCCACAGCTCCCGCCACGTCCCGGCATCCACCAACATGCCGACGTACCCTTCCGCATGGAACCGGCGATGGTGCCCGCACTCCGGGCAGACGTTGAACGCCTTCTCGAACTTCTCCCGCAGATCGGTGTGCCCGCAGCCGGGACACTTGTCCCACGCATCGCGGGGGATCTCGAGCCGCTCTCGTTGAGAGGCGCGCGGCTTCCGCTCTTTCTTAAACCAGGCCATAACAGCCATAGGTATCTGTCCGAAGGAGAAGGTGGTCTCGGGAAACCGGACGCGTCAGCATCAACTGCAATCTGGGGCAGAAACGCAACACGCGCTAGGCCCCGACACTCAAGATGTTGTCACACAACGAGATAGCTAGACCGCCTCGATTCCTGTGCGGCCCGGAGAACCAACCCGATGCCCATGGCCGTTGTGAGCACAAAGGAGCCTCCATAGCTGAAAAACGGCAGGGGAATCCCCGTGATCGGCATGAGATTGACGGTCATTCCCACGTTTTCAATGATGTGGGTTGCCAGAAGCCCGAGCACGCCGAACGCCACGAGACTGCCGAAGGGATCCACGGCTTCGCGCGCGATGCGAACCACCGCGAACAGCAGTGCCAGAAACAGCGCGAGGGCAAGGAGCACCCCCAAGAACCCGAGTTCCTCCCCGACGATGGGGAAGATGAAATCGGTGTGCTGCTCCGGGATGAACGCGAGCCGCTTCTGGGGGCCCTCGAGGAACCCGTTTCCCGTCCATCCTCCCGATCCGACCGCCACGCGCGACTGGATGGCCTGATAGCCCGAGCGCACCGGATCGGATTCGGGATTGATGAAGGTCACCAGGCGCTGTTGCTGATAGGGTTTGAGGCGATTCCAGAGCATGATGGCGAGAACACCCATGGCGCTGTTCACGACATAGACAAAGACTCCCTCCCCGACCCACCGGCGCCAGGCGATCAGCAGCAGGAACAGGAGGATCATCCATCCGGCCCAGAGCCGGGTGTCCACGGCAAGAAGAAGACTGATGACGGGAGAGGCGAGCATCAGCAGGAGGGAGGGGCGCACCCCGGCCCAGAACAACATGGCGAAGAAGATGCCCACGAAGACGATCGCACTTCCCAGATCGGGCTGCGCCATCACGAGCAGAAAGGGCACCCCGGCGATGAGGGTGGGGCGGATGAGGGCGCGGAGGGTTTGTGGTGCTTCCCGGAGGTCGGTGAGGTAACGAGCCAGAAGGAGGATGGTGGCGATCTTGGCCAACTCGGAGGGCTGGCCCAACCGGATGCCGCCCACGGTGAGCCAGCTGCGGGAACTCGCCGCCCCTCCCGCCCCCGTTCCCAGGACGAGGGTGAGCCCGAGGATCAGAAGCGAGAGCACCCAGATGCCGGGAGCGGCCCACTCCAGGATCCGGAAGGACACCCGGGACATGACGACAGCGACGACCACGCCCATCCCCATCCAGGCCAGCTGGCGAGTCCAGGCCCCGGTGGCGTTGGTCGGTACATCGGTCTGGCCGGCCGAGTACAGGATCGTGATTCCGAACAGGGCGAGGAGGACCACCAGGACCACCAATCCGCGATCCGCGCGGGGGGCACTCATGGCCCATCGCCGCCACGACCCACCGTGTCCGGCGTGAGGAACACCGGCCGGGGGGCCGAGTCTTCTGGAAAAAGGAGCTTGATGTCGACAGACCGGTCGCCCTCGGAGGGTTCGAGATACCGGCGGATCACCCGGGCCACGTACGGGCCCACGGATGATCCGTGCAGCCCCTTTTCCATGATCGCCCCGACGATGATCTCCGGCTTGTCGGCGGGGGCAAACCCGATGAACCACCCATGGTCAGCCCCGTGGGAGTTCTGGGCCGTTCCGGTCTTGCCGGCCATCTGAAAATCGGCGATCCGGCTCGCGGCCCCGGTGCCCCGCTCCACCACCGCGATCATGGCCCGCCGGAGCCCCGCCACCGCGTCGGGTGCGAGGGCGAGATCCCGAGTCTCGGCGGTGGTCCGGGCCACGAGGTACGGGGCCGGGGACACCCCATCGGTGGCAAGGGCCTGGTAGAGCCTCATCACGTTCATCAGGCTCTGATCATTTTCTCCCTGGCCGATCGAGAGATTCAGCACCACGGCATTGGTCCACCCGCGCGGTCCGTAGAGTCGGTCGTAATACGCCGTTCCCGAGGGGAAGGAAGATCGAGTGTCCCCGCCAAGGTCGATTTCGCTCCGCTCCCGGAATCCCATCTCGATCCCGTCCTCCAAAATTGCATTGAGACCCAGCCGAAGTCCGAGCTGGTAGAAGTAGACGTCGCAGCTCCGGGCGATCGCCCCTTCCAGGTCGAGGGACCCATGCCCTTCCCGCTTCCAACAGCGGAAGGTTCGATTGCCGAATCGGAGTCCCCCCCGGCAGGGCTGGTCCATGTGGGTATCGAACCGGACCAGACCCCGGCGCAGGGCCATCGCGGCAATGGCCAGTTTGAAGGGCGAGGCGGGGGGGTAGGTTCCCTGGATCGCCCGATTGAAGAGCGGCTTGCCCGCCTCCTCGCTGGTGAGAGCCCGGTACTGGTCGGTGGAGATGCCGCCCACGAATTCGTTGGGATCGTAGGTGGGAGTACTGTACAGGGCCAGGACACCCCCATCCGGCGCCATCGCGACCATCGCCCCACTGAAGTGCGGGACGGAAGCCTGCCACAGGCTATCGATATACTCCTGCAGGGGCAAATCGATCGTGGTCTGTATCGGATCCCCGGGAACCGGCATCCGGGACAGCGCCGATGTCTCTTCCCGAACCATCCGCCCCCGCGCATTCACTTCGATGAATCGGACTCCATCCCGACCACGCAGCACCGAATCGTATCGGGCCTCCAGACCATCCTTCCCGATCACGGTGCCCAGGCGCGCACCGGGAAATCCGGTCGAGGCGAGCTCTCGTTCCGAGATCTCCCCGACATACCCGACCACGTGAGCCACCGCGCTCCCGGCCGGGTAACGGCGCCGCGGTTCGGTTTGGATCACCAGACCGGGAAGGGAGATCCGATGCTCCTCCAGGCGGGCGATCAGATCAAAGGACGTACTTCCGAGCACCAACGCCGGCTGGTAGGGGGCGCTCCGGTACCGGGACAGCACCTGGGCCACCGTGGCGCTGTCGAGCGGAACCAGTTTCTGGAACCGATCAAGAACAGCCCGGAGGGAGTCCACCGAGGGAGCGAAGAGCTTGACCGTGTACCCGGGGACGTTCTCCGCGATCACCAGGCCGTTGCGGTCGAGGATCGGACCCCGGGGGGCGGACAGCACCACCTCCCGGAGCCGGTTGCTCTGAGCCCGCAGCCGGTACCGGTCGTTCTGGAGAACCTGGAGCCGGAAGAACGCCCCCCCCACCACAAGAAACACGACCGCCAGGATGACGCGTGCCAGGACAGCGCGATCCCGCAGCCGATATGGATCGAGGTAGCTCATCGATCACCCCTGGGGGCAAGCAGGTCACGGAACAGGATGAAGACAAGAGTGCCGGTCACCGCCGTGGACAGCGCCTGGAGCGGCGACCAGAGCGTGGCCGCCGTCACCAGGTCTGCCGAGGTGCTTCCGCTGGCCATGAGGGTGATCATGTTCCGCACCCAGAGGCCGCCGGCCACGAACCCCGCATTCACCAGGACATTGTCCGCAAAAAACACCGATCGGCCCCACGATGCCAGCCAGGCCACCAACGTGTGGGCCAGGGCTCCGGCCCCAAACCGGGCCGGTCCCAGCACATCCACCGTCACCCCGACGACCCATCCCGCCACGGCCGCGGCCCCGGGACGGGTGCGCATGGCATACAACAGCAGAGCCACCAGCAGGAAATCGGGGGCCGCACGCCCCGCAAAGAGCCGGGGACGGACATAGAAATGCAGGGCCACCAGCAGGGCCATGATGCCCCAGACCGCCAGGCGTCCATCGCGTTCCCGCATCACGATCCCCCACTGTCGCCGGGAATGAGCGGGGAGGGCGCGCGCGCGGGTCGTGCCACCAGCACATGGGACACGATCCCGGGGTTGACCAGGGGGCGAAGGGCGTAGACCCTCTCCCATCCCGGTTGTTCCTGGCGGATTCCGATCACCTGTCCGATTGGAATTCCCCGGGGATAGACATCTCCGAGTCCGGCGCTGACCACCACCGTTCCCACGTCCAGGGTATCCCGATACGCGACCCCGCGAAACTCCAGAATCGCATCGGTGGCCAGGGTGCTCGCCCCGGGAGCGACCACTCCCAGCACGGCGCCATCCGCGGTCACTCCCGACACCCGGAATTCGGGATGGGCCCAGGTATTGGCAATGCTGGACCGGGGGCCCACTTCCGCCACGACGCCGAGAAGTCCCTCGGGCACAAGGACGATGTCGTATTGCCTTACGCCGTCCTCCCACCCGACACTGAGGAGGAGGGTCCGTCCATCGGTGGGAACCGGCTGATGAAGCACCTCCGCCCCGACAAACGGCATTCCGAGCCGCGGCCCGACGTCCAGCAGACGGCGCAGACGGTCATTCTCCTGCTGGAGGGCGGAACGGTCGAGGACACCCAGCGCGAGGGTGTCCCGGGCCGCCTCGAGGGCCTGGAACCGGCTCCGGCTGGTCCGTCCTTCCACGGCGCGCTCCTGCAGCCAGACCACCGGACGGAGGGCGGTGGCCCGCAGGGTATTGGCCAGCGACTGGGTGAGGGATGTCGGGGTGATGAGGGCCGCCCCGGAGAGCACGACACAACTCGTGAGGAGAAGAGCATCCCGGCGGGTGGGGGACCGATCGGGAAGGTGCCGCATGGCGTCAGCTGTAGAGCACGTTGCGGTACTTCTCGAAATCGTCGAGGATCCGCCCGGTGCCGCGCACCACGCAGGTCAGGGGATCCTCATCCACATGGATGGGGAGCCCCGTTTCCTGGGACAGCAGCAGGTCGAGTCCCCGGATCAGGGCCCCCCCGCCTGTCATGATGATTCCGCGGTCCACGATGTCACTTGACAGCTCCGGGGGCGTGATCTCAAGCGCGCGCCGGACGGCGTCCACGATCTGCTGTACCGGCTCCTGGACCGCCTCGCGGATTTCGCTGGAGTGCACCCGGACGGTCTTGGGAATGCCGCTCACCAGATCCCGTCCCTTGACCTCCATCTCCCGCTCGTCTCCCGAAGGATACGCCGATCCGATCTTGATCTTGATCGCTTCCGCCGTGGGTTCCCCGACGAGGAGGTTGTAGTTCTTCCGCATGAACTGCACGATCGCCTGATCCAGCTCGTCTCCTCCGATGCGGATCGAGGTGTCGGACACGATCCCGGACAGGGCAATGACCGCAATCTCCGTGGTTCCTCCCCCGATGTCGATCACCATGTTGCCCGTGGGCGTCTCGACCGGGAGACCGACGCCGATGGCGGCGGCCATCGGTTCGGCCACCATCAGCACCTGTTTGGCTCCCGCCGTTTCCGCGGAATCCCTCACAGCCCGACGCTCGACCTCGGTGATCCCGGACGGCACGCAGACGATGACTTTCGGCTTGACCCGGAAGAAATGCTTGTCGATGATCGTCTTGAGAAAATACCGGAGCATCTTCTCGGTCACATCGAAATCGGCGATCACTCCGTCCTTGAGGGGACGCACCGCGATGATCCCGTCGGGCGTCCGGCCGAGCATGCGCTTGGCCTCCAGACCAATCCCCTTGATCCGCCCGGTGGACCGTTCCAGCGCCACGACGGAGGGCTCGTTGAGCACGATGCCCTCCCCCTTGACGTAGATCAGGGTGTTGGCTGTGCCGAGATCCACCGCGATTTCATTCGCCGGCAGCCAGGCACCCATGTTGAACAGCGGAAATTTCATCACCGGGCCGGGGGACTCAAGATGGACTGCGCACAACGCTGAACCCAATTCCGCACATCGCGATGGCACTCATCCTGAGTGCTCCCGTCCACGGGCATGACGGTCGTGCGATTTCCCATGGAGCCCCTAAGGTAGTGGCCGCCATGAACTTCAACAAGGGCGTCGCGCCGACGCGACACCGAGCTTCATACACCTGTGCTCCCGAACCCTCCGGCCCCCCGGACGGTTCCCGGGAGCTCCGGGACCTCTCGAAAGGCGGCCACCTCCACCCGCGCCACGATCGCCTGGGCGATCCGCATGCCGCGCTGGACCTCGAACGGTTCCTGGCCCAGGTTGACCAGGGCCACCCGAAGCTCCCCACGATAGTCGCTGTCGATCGTGGCCGGGGCGTTGGGAAGCCCCAGCCCATGCTTCAGGGCCAGCCCGGATCGCGGCCGGATCTGGATCTCGAACCCCGGGGGGATGGCCACAGCGAAGCCGGTTCCCACCAGACGCCGCTCCATCGGGTGGAGGACAACGACCTCCGCACTGGCCAGATCGTACCCCGCGGCTCCCTCGGAGGCGCGCGTCGGCAGGGGGAGTCCCTCGCCGTGGGGGAGCCGGGTGATGAGGATTTCTGGCATGGCCGGGTCAGCAGACCGAGGTGGCATCCACCAGCGGGAGTCCAAAAGCTTCCGCCACTCCGGGGTAGACCACCTTCCCCTCCACGATGTTCAGGCCGAGCCGGAGCGCCGGATCCTCCCGGCAGGCCGTCTTCCATCCCAGGCGGGCCAATCGGAGCCCGTAGTTCAGCGTGGCATTGGTGAGGGCCAGCGTAGAGGTGCGGGGAACGGCTCCGGGCATGTTGGCGACGCCATAGTGCAGGACCCCGTCGACGAAATAGACCGGATCCTCATGGGTCGTGGGACGGATGGTCTCCACGCACCCGCCCTGGTCCACCGCCACATCCACGATCACGGCGCCCGCCTTCATGACGCTCAGATCCGCCCGCGTGACGAGATTGGGCGCCTTGGCACCCGGCAGGAGGACGGCCCCCACCACCAGGTCAGCCCGGGTGAGGGCATCAAGAATGTTGTACCGGTTGGAGTACACGGTCCGGACGTTGGCGGGGAGGACGTCGGAGAGGTAGCGGAGCCGGTCGAGGGACACATCGAGAATCGTGACGGTGGCCCCGAGTCCGGCCGCCATCTTGGCGGCATTGATCCCGACGACGCCTCCCCCGATGATGAGGACCTCCGCCGGCGCCACTCCCGGTACCCCTCCAAGGAGCACCCCCCGGCCTCCATAGACCTTCTCCAGGTACTTGGCCCCCTCCTGCACGGCCATCCGTCCGGCCACCTCCGACATCGGGGTCAAGAGGGGTAGCTCTCCGTGCGGAAGCTGCACGGTTTCGTAGGCCACGGCAATCGCGCCGGAGTCGATGACCGCCCGCGTGAGCTCCTCGGCGGCGGCGAAGTGGAAGTAGGTATAAATGATCTGCCCGGCCCGCATGTGGGGCCACTCCGTGGCGATCGGCTCCTTCACCTTCATGATCATCTCGGCCTTGTTCCACACCTCCGCCGCCGCGGGCTCCAGACGCGCTCCCGCCTGTTGATAGTCGGTGTCGGCGAACCCGCTTCCCTCCCCCGCCCCCGCCTCGACATACACTGTATGCCCCGCCCCCACCAGAATTTCCACGCCGGCGGGCACGAGGGCCACCCGGTTTTCGTTGGTCTTGATTTCCCGCGGCACGCCGATGATCATCTGGATCTCGTCTGGCAAAGGTCGAAGGGGTCAGGGGCCCAGGCGCACGATGGTTTGCCGTGCCGGGGCGAGGAACTCCGCCGCCACCCCGGCCACGTCGGCCTCGGTGACGGCGTCAATGTCGGCGAGCACCCGGGAGAGCGGTCGCCAGGTGTCCTGGTGCATTTCGGTGGAGGCCATCCGATGCATCCGGCTCGCGGGGCTCTCGAGCGAGAGCATGAGTTGGCCCTTCAGTTGACGCTTGCCATCAGCCAATTCCCCGGCCGGAATGCCCTCCGTGGCCACGCGCGCCAGTTCCGCCAGGATCGCGTCTCGCGCCGCATCCGCCGTCTCCGGCCGGGTGCCGACGTACACCCCGAACACGCCGGTCGCCTGGTAGAGGTGCTGCCAGGCGTAGACGGCATAGGCCAGTCCCAGCTCCTCGCGCACCCGTTGGAAGAGGCGGCTCGACATGCCTCCCCCCAGGAGATTGACGGCCACGGCCAGGGCGTAGCGCCGGGGATCCCGGGCCGTGATCGTGTCGGACCCGATCACCATGTGCACCTGGGTCGTGTCGCGGGACTCCTCGTGTACCGCGCCCCGCATGGCAGGAGCCCCGGTGATCGGTGTGCGGGGAGGCCGAGGGGCCGGATCAGGGGCGAACCATCCCTCGCGATCCAATGCCGCGAGCAGCGCCTCGGGCTCGAGGTGTCCGGCCGCCGCAATCACACAGTTGCCGAGGTGGTATCCGGTCTGATGGTGGGACGCGAGGTCTTCGGCGGTGAGGCCCCGAACGGTCTCGGGCGTTCCCAGAATCGAGAAGCCATAAGGGTGGGTGGGCCACAACGCCCGGGCATGGAGGTCGAACACCAGGTCGTCGGGGGTGTCGAGCACCCCGTGGATCTCCTCCAGGACGACGTTCCTTTCCAGCGCCAGATCGCTCTCGCGGAGGAGGGGATGCATCACGAGATCGGAGAGAATATCCACCGCCAGGGGGAGATCCTCGTCGAGCACATGCGCTTGAAACGCGGTGTGGTCCCTCGAGGTCCAGGCGTCGAGACTCCCGCCCCTCACCTCCAGGGCCAGGGCCAGATCCCGGGCCGACCGGCGACGGGTGCCCTTGAACACCATGTGCTCCAGCAGATGGGACACCCCCATTGCCCCGGGGGACTCATGGGCACTCGCGGTCCGCACCCAGACTCCCACCACGGCGGATCGCACTGCGGGGAGCACCTCGACCAGCACCCGCACCCCGTTGGGTGCCGTGTACCGGACGAGGCCCTCATCCAACATCTCAACCTGCATGGTTACTCCTTCGGGAGCAACGCCTTGCGGGAGAGGCGCATCCGGCCGCGCTCGTCGACCTCGAGGAGCTTCACCTTGACGATGTCGCCCTTCTTCACCACATCCTCGGTCTTCTCGGTCCGGGCATGCTGCAGTTCGCTGATGTGCAGGAGACCTTCGACTCCCGGGATGATCTCCACGAAGGCCCCGAAGGCGGTCGTACTTTTGACCGGGCCCTCGTACACGCGGCCGATCTCCGGCTCCGCCACGATGGCCTGGATCATGTCCCGGGCCTTGGCCCCCGCCTCACCCCCGACAGCCGCCACGGTGATGATGCCGGAATCGTCGACCGAGATCTTGGCGCCGGTGGCATCCTGGATTCCGCGGATCGTCTTGCCCTTGGGACCGATGATGTCCCCGATCTTGTCGGGCTTGATCTGGATCGTGAAGATCCGCGGGGCATAGGGGGAGAGCTCGGCCCGGGGCTCGGCGAGCACCTTGGTCATTTCACCGAGAATGTGGAGCCGGCCCACCCGGGCCCGGTCCAGCGCATCCGCCATGATCGCCAGATCGAGGCCCTCGATCTTGATGTCCATCTGAATCGAGGTGATCCCGTCCTTCGTGCCGGCCACCTTGAAGTCCATGTCGCCGAGATGGTCCTCGCTCCCCAGAATGTCGGTGAGGATCGCCATCTTCTTCCCCTCCTTGATCAGCCCCATCGCCACGCCGGCGCAGGGGGCCTTGAGGGGAACCCCGGCATCCATCATGGCCAGAGCGCCACCACAGACGCTCGCCATCGAGGAGGATCCGTTCGACTCGAGAATCTCGGAGACGATCCGGAGGGTGTAGGGGAAGGAGTCGAAGTCGGGGAGCAGCGGCTGCAGGGCCCGTTCGGCCAGGGCGCCATGGCCGATCTCGCGGCGGCTCGTCCCCCGCATCATCCGCACCTCACCCGTGCAGTAGGGGGGGAAGTTGTAGTGCAGCATGAACGATTTGGAGGTTTCGCTCGCCACGTCGATGCTGTCGATCCGCTGTTCGTCGTCGGAGGTACCGAGTGTCACGGCCACCAGGGCCTGGGTCTCACCCCGGGTGAACAAGGTCGATCCGTGCACCCGCGGGAGAAGGCCGGTTTCGATGGTGATGGGGCGGACCGTGTCGCAATCGCGGCCATCCACCCGCTCCCCCTTGTCCAGCACCTGAGCCCGCATGACGCGGTACTCAATCTCCTCGATCTCGTGGCTGATCTCCTTGCCGCGATCGGGGAACTCGACCGCCAGGGCCTCCTTCACCTCGCGCTTGACCTGGGCCAGGCCGGCACTCCGCCCGGCCTTGTCCTTGGCGTTGATCGCCTTGGCCATGGCCTTTTCCGCCAGGGCCTTCACGCGGGCCACCAGCGCATCATCCTGGGCCGGAGCCGTCCAGTCCATCTTCGGGCGAGCGGCCGGGCCGATCAGGCGGCCGGTGATCGCCAGCAGGTCGCGGATCCCCTGCTGCGCCACCTTCAACGCCTCGACCATCTCCTCCTCGGAGACCTCGAGAGATCCCCCCTCAACCATGACGATCGAGTCGGGAGTTCCACTGACGACGAGGTCGATGGTGGAAAACTCCAGTTGCTGGAAGGTGGGGTTCAGAATCCAGTTCCCTTCCACGCGACCCACCCGCACTGCGGCGAGGGGCCCCTTCCAGGGCACCTTCGAGAGTGCGAGCGCCGTCGCGGCCGCCGTGGCGCCAATCACATCGGCGTCATTCTCCTGGTCCGCCGAGATGACGGTGACGAAGACCTGAACCTCGTTCTTGAACCCTTCGGGAAAGAGGGGCCGGATCGAGCGGTCGATCAGGCGGCAGGCGAGGGTTTCCTTGTCAGACAACCGGCCTTCCCGCTTGATGAAGCCGCCGGGAAACTTGCCCGCCGCGTAGGTCTTTTCCCGATACTCCACCGTGAGGGGGAAGAACGGGAGGGTGGAGAGGTTGGGCGAGACCGTCACGGCCGCGAGGACCATCGTGTCCCCGTACCGGATCAGCACGGAACCCGCCGCCTGCTTGGCCATCCGCCCGGTTTCGAGCGTCAGGGTCCGTCCGGCGAAATCAGTTTCAATCTTGTGCACGTGTGTATCCCAATTTGGAAGGAAGACGCCAATACAACGATGGCGCCCCCAGAGTGGGACGCCATCGCAGAACCGCCGCGGCTAGTGCCGGAGGCCCAGCTCGGCGATCAGGGCACGGTACCCCTCGAGGTCCGTGCGCTTGTAATAGGTCAGCAACCGCCGACGGGATCCGACCATCTTGAGCAGACCGCGGCGCCCGTGGTGATCCTTGGCGTGGGTCCGGAAGTGGTCGGTGAGGGAGTTGATCCGTTCGGTGAGGAGCGAAACCTGGACCCGGGTGGACCCGGTGTCGGTTTCATGCATGCGATGCTTCTCGACCACGGCCTGCTTGTTGTACACCATTGCTTTCCTCGGCTGGCCCGGGCGGGCCTTCATCGTTGATCCCGTAATCCTCTATAGCATTTCAATATAGCTATCGCCCGGCCGGGAAATCAACTCCTGCCCCATCCGATGTCCGGTGGACCAACCCCGACCATCTCCCCCCCAGAGCACGGTGCCGTCCCGTCGGATACGGAAGCTGCCCCTCCTGGAGGGGAAGTCGCGGGACAAGTTTACCGGACAAAGCCCGGAATATACTGGATATGCAACATTAGGTAACAATCACTATAATATTATGTTACAAGTCTTTACCGCTGACCGAGGAGAGTCGGCAGAGGCGACGCATGCGTCGCCCCTACACGGACATCCCCATTCCCTCTTCCCTACTCCCTACTCCCTATTCCCAGCCGATACATCCGAACCCACTCCAGGTCGTCCTCGTCCTGCCAGACGCCGAGAATCCAGTCGGGCCCGACCTCCATGGTCCGGAAGCGGGGAGGAAGCCGGACCTCGCCGAGGACCTTCCCCTCCCCATCGAAAACGACATGAACCCGCGGCATCGTGTCGAGAGCGGCGTAGCGCTCCACCCAGAGTGCCCCATCCGACGCCCGCTTCAGTCCCTGCATCACAGGTTCCAGCTCGGGAACGGGCCAGTTGTCCCAGGCCGTACTGAGGTTGTCCCGTTGAGGGCCAGGATCCGTGGCCTCGAGGCGGGCCTCCTTCATGGCCGCATAGAGCTCGGGTGGAAAGGCCATCGTGGGCTCGTCCATGCGGATTATCCCGGCGAGTGAACCATCCCTCCTCCGGCCCTCGATTTCCCATCGGTCCGAACTCATGGCCCAGATCAGGGAATCGGCCACGACGGCCTCCGCCATCCGCCGCACCGGGAGCGACATGAGCTCAACCATGCTGACCCGGGAACCCTCCATCGCGATCGAGAGGAAGGATTCGCCGGCAGGAAGGGCCGCGAGGGTGTCGAGCAGTCCGTGGAGGCCTTGAAGAATGGCGAACCGCGTCGTGTCGCGAATCACGCCAGGCTGAGGGACCGAGTTGCCAAAGCTTATGCCGGCCGGTCGAACCAGCCAGGTGTTGTCCCCCGCATGCGCCAGAACTGTCCGCCGCCCACCTCCGCCCGCCTCCCCGGCAAAGGACACCTCGCGGGCCAGGCCGGTCGTGGTAAAGATGCTCAGGCGTGTGTGGGACCCATCCCAGACCCCGAAGGAGTCCGCCGGGAGCGGAATGAGCGCCCCCATCCTCTCGAACTCTCCCGGGCCCCCGCCCTTCCGGCCGAAGGTGGCCCGCCTGGTTCCGTCGGCATCGAAGATCGCGATCGTGCTGGTCCCGGCACTCGCCACCACGAGGCTCCCATCCGACAGCCGGTGCGCCCCGACGATCCGGAGGAGTTCCTCCTCCCCGGTGACCGGGGCGATCTCCAGCAGGGGCGTCTCGTCAATCCCCCGCCAGACGACCCCCGCGACGCTCCCGTTGTCCACGATGCGGATGCCCACACTGTCCCGGATCTCGGTGCGGAGCCCGAGGTCACGGCCCGAGCCGGCGGATCCGCCGCAGGCGGCGAGGGTGACGCCGAGCAGGAGCCCGGGCGAGCGCAGGAACAAGTTCATGGCCGACCTTTCGTTGGGCCTCAGGGCAACAAGCCCGGGTGAGGATCGAAATATGCCCCGGACAGGAGTCCGGTGGCCAGTCCCTTCCCACGGCCCCACATGGCAGCACACACGAAGCCACGAAGGACACGAAGCCCCCCCCAGCCACCAACTTTGTGATGGTGATGAGGTCGGGAGGGACCTTTCGTGTGTTTTCGTGCTTTTCGTGGTTCCGATTCGCTGGCGCAGGGTTCCACGGCGCGACTCTCGGTGCCACGCAAGAGGGTCATTCCCCCGCCCACAACCCCAAACGGGGTCACGCGAAGCCGCGAGGGGGGGGAACACGGACATCGTCAGCAGGCCGGAATCCGGAATGGGCTCGCACGAAGACACGAAGGCACGAAGGGGTGGGCATCGCCGGGATCATCGTGAACTTCT
>JBGSKF010000229.1:0-2872 GCA_041741375.1 Gemmatimonadales bacterium
CCGGGGGAAGGAGGGCGGGCCTTCATGCCAGGGCCCCCCTGGTTTCGCTCCGGCATGGTGGCCAACCTCACGTCTTGTCGAGTCGGCACCGGTTCACGGGATTGCCACGGGCCCTGCGGGCCCTCGCAATGACAGCTGTCCCTACTCCCTACTCCCTACTCCCTACCTTCCCCCTAACCTTGCGTCCCGGCCTCCATGCCCAGCCGGTTCAGCTTGTAGAACAGCGTCCGGACGCTCACCCGCAGCAGCTTGGCCGCCTGTTTCCGGTTCCCCTGGCAGGCGGTCAGCGCCCGGGTGATCATGTCCCGTTCCACCGCCTCCACCTGGGGCCGGAGCGCGAACCCGCCCACCGGCATCCCGTCCGGCACGCCATTCGTCTCCAGACCGAGCTGCAGATCATCCACCCCGATTTCCCCCGAGGGGGACAAAGTGCCGGCCCGTTCCAGCACCTGGCGCAACTGGCGGATGTTGCCGGGCCAGTCGTGCTGCACCAGAGCGTGGAGCGCCGAGGGGGTCACCCCCACGGAGTGGCCGTTCCGGGTCGCGATCCGGTGGGCGAAGTTGGCCACCAGCATCGGGATGTCCTCCCGGCGTTCGCGAAGCGGCGGGAGGGTGATCCGGATCCCGTCCAGGGCCGCGAAGAGCTCGGCGTTGAACTTCCGCTCCTGCACCAGCCACTCGAGGGGGATGTCGGAGCCCGCCACCCAGCGGATCGGTCCCGCGGCCTGGATGGTCCCGTTTCCTTCGGCACTCCCGCGCGGGGCAAGCAACGCCAACAGGTCCCGTTGAATTGCAGAATCGAGAGCATCGGCGGAGCCGAGGTAGAGAGTCCCTCCTCCCACCGCTCCCGCCCGCTCCACGATGCCTGCGGAACGATCCCGCCCTGACTCTGCCCCTCCGCCCCCCCCGGAGCCATGCCGGTCCCCGAAGAGCTCGGCGGCGAGGAGGGGACCCGGAATCGCGTCGCAGGCGATGGTCAGGAAGGGCGCGTCGGGACGGGCACTCTGCCGGTGGATGGTCCGGGCCACGAACTCCTTGCCGGTGCCTGCTTCTCCGCTCACCAGCACCGGGAGCTCCCGCGACGCCGCGTGCCGCAGGAGCGCCAGCACCCGCCGCATCTCGGCGCTTTCACCGACGAAGATCGTGCGTACCGGGTCGCGCGTCCCCTCGCCACTCCCTGTCCTGGTCTGTTCCGCCCTCGCCTCCGCCTTGGCGAGTGCCCGGAGGACCTCGTCGACCACGAACGGCTTCCGGATGTAGTCCCAGGCTCCTTCGCGGATCGCCTTCAGGGCCTCCTCCTCCGACCCGAAGGCGCTGATCATGATCACGATCCCCCGGCCTTCGCTCTCCCGGTAGCGGCGGAGGAGGGTCATCCCGTCGAGCCGGGGGAGCTGGATGTCGCAGAGGAGGGCGTCGAAGGTGTCGCGGAGGGCCCGGGCGAGTCCCGCTTCCCCGTCAGTCTCGGTCACCACCTCATGTCCCGCCTCCTGGAGGAGGAGGGAGAGGGGGCGGCGGAGGGCCGCGTCATCGTCAACCAGGAGAATGCGCACGGGGCGGGAATCCGGAGAATGAAAGTGTGGTGTGGTGACGCGAGAGGGGCGGGGTCCGTTCAGACCACCGCCCCCGTTCGCATCAACTGGGTGCTACCCGCGAATCAGGAGACTAGAGGCAGGCAGGTGCACCCTCGGCCGTGGCCGGCGCAAGAGGTGCGGCACCGTTGCCGAAGATCGCGCAGGTCTGGGTGGATCCCTTATTCGAGGCCGTGGCGTTCCAGCCGGTTCCGCTGACGGCGGTCGTCACCGTGTTCCCCTGCGTCGGAACGAATGCGGCGGTCCCCTTCGCCTGCGCGGGACCAATGCCGCCGGCGTAGATGCCCCAATCGGCGAAGTGCGCTTCCTGTGCGGTGACCATGTTCCGGAGATCGGACTTCATCCCCGCGATGATCGCCTTCTCCTTGGTGTTGGCGAACTTCGGGATCGCGATCGCGGCCAGAATGCCGATGATGACCACGACGATCAGAAGCTCGATGAGGGTAAAGCCCTTGCGATTCTTGAACATACTGCCTCCCTTGAGTTGTGGTACTGCGTGATGGTGAAGTCTGTACTTCACTCGCCTTATCGGTGCCGGGGCACGGGGCATCGTGCCCCTACCGTCACCGGGATGGGGTAAGGCAACCATCGTACCAGACCGGCGGCGAACGCCGTAACATCATGTTATTACGTGGTTTACAGCGGCGTCATGGTGAATGTCCCCGCCGGGGGTGGGGAGAGAAACCGGGAGTTTTGCAAGAGCGGGAACCCTCTCCCTCCGGGAGAGGGTGGCGCGCAGCGCCGGGTGAGGGCCTGGCGGCCGTCATTGCGAGGGCCCGCAGGGCCCGTGGCAATCCCGTGAGCCCATGCCGGCCTGACGAGACGCGACGCCGGCCATCATGCCGGAACCCCACCGCCTGGGCTCAGGCGTGAAGGCCATCCATTCTTCTTGCGCTCCAAGCCTCCGTTCACGAGATCGCCACGGCGGCATTCGCCGCCTCGCGATGACCGATCCCCCGATCAGGACCGGGCCAGAATGCCCCGAAGGGCATCGTCCTTATAGCCCCGGGTTGCGCCGCGTTCACGTCGGTTGAAACCGACGCGATGCACGCTGCGCGTGAATGCCCTGAAGGGCAGGCCCCCTCCCTCCAGGCGCCCCCGTGGCGGGGCACGCAACCCCGTTGGGGTTGTGATTCCCCTGACCTTCCGGAACCCAGGGTGGGCGCTGCGCGCCGACCCTGGGCTATGACAACGGAATCCCTTCGGGATTCACCCCCTTCACCGGGAGCGGCGCACCCCACACCGGCGCACCCACAGCGAGATCGCCACGGCGGCCCTGTTGC